>NZ_WVUG01000092.1 GCF_017614965.1 Streptomyces griseorubiginosus
CCCCCCACCCCACCGTCCGATATCCGCCAGCCGTCACCACCTCGCCGTGCCTAACCTCGGGAGCATGATGAACGCCAGTCCGACGACGAACCGCGCCGGCATCCACGCGGCGGCCGCGGCTGCCGTCACCGTCGTGCTGTGGGCCTCCGCCTTCGTGTCGATCCGCAGTGCCGGAACCGCCTACTCCCCCGGCGCCCTCGCGTTGGGACGGTTGCTGTCCGGCTCCGTCGTGCTCGGCGCCATCCTGGTCGTACGGAGGGCAGGACTCCCGCCGCGCTCGGCCTGGCGCGGCATCCTGATATCCGGCGTCCTCTGGTTCGGCTTCTACAGCGTCGTGCTGAACTGGGGCGAGCAGCAGGTCGACGCCGGCACCGCGGCCCTGGTCGTGAACGTCGGCCCCATCCTCATCGCGCTGCTCGGAGCGAAGATCCTCGGCGACCCCATGCCGCCCCGTCTGCTGGCGGGAATGGCGGTGTCGTTCGCCGGGGCCGTCGCCGTCGGACTGTCGATGTCCGGCGAGGGCGGTTCCTCGGTGCTCGGCGTCGTCCTGTGTCTGCTCGCCGCGATCTCGTACGCGGCCGGAGTGGTCGCCCAGAAGCCGGCGCTGGGACAGGCCGGCGCCCTCCAGGTGACGACCTTCGGCTGTCTGGTCGGCGCGGTGCTGTGCCTGCCGTTCGCCGGGCAGCTGGCCCACGAGGCGGCCCGCGCACCCGTGTCGGCGACGCTCAACATGGTGTACCTGGGCGTGTTCCCGCTGGCGCTGGCGTTCACCACCTGGGCGTACGCCCTCGCCCGTACGACCGCGAGCCGCATGGGCGCGACGACGTACGCCGTCCCCGCCCTGGTCGTGCTGATGTCCTGGCTGGCGCTCGGCGAGGTGCCGGGGCTGCTGACCCTCGCGGGCGGGGCGCTGTGCCTGGCCGGCGTGGCGGTGTCCCGGTCGCGGCCCCGGGCGACGGCGAGCAGCGTCGTGGCGGAGCCGCAGCGCGAGGAGGTGGCCTGAGCCGAGGCCACGGGGCGGCCTTGCAGGTGGCCGCCTACGCCGACGAGCACGGGATCACCACCGTGCAGACCGAGGAGCACCACGGCGCCGACGCCGTGCTCCCCGTACCGCTCAGAAGACCACGAGTGCCCGGCCGCCCTTCCCCGCGAGCATGTTCTCGAAGGCGGCCGGGATGCCGTCCAGGGCGATCCGTTCGGTGACCAGCGCGCCCAGGTCGAGGCGGCCGGAGCGGACGTGGTCGGCCAGGACCGGGAGGTCCTTCGCCGGGTCCGTGTTGCCGTAGACGCAGCCCGAGAGGGTGCGGCCCCAGTGGAAGATCTCCAGCGCGTTGAACGTGACCTGCTGGTCCTTGCCGCCGATGCCGACGACCGTCGTACGGCCGCCCCGGCGGGTCGAGTCCCAGGCGGTGCGGATGGTCGCCGCGCGGCCCACGCACTCGATCGCCGCGTCGACGCCCTGTTTGCCGGTCAGCCCCCGGATCACGCGGGCCGTGTCGTCGGACGCGAGCACGTAGTCCGTGGCACCGGCCGCCCGCGCCAGCTCCTCCTTCTGTGGGGAGACGTCGACCGCGACGATACGGGAGGCTCCCGCGATGCGGGCCCCTTGCAGCGCGGCCAGGCCCACTCCCCCGACGCCGTACACCGCGACCGTCTCGCCCGGCTGGACCTTCGCCGCGTGGTGGACGGCGCCGTAGCCGGTGAGGACCGCGCAACCGAGCAGGGCCGCGTCGGTGAGGGGGACGCCGTCGGGGAGGGGGAGGGCGCAGCCCGCCGCGACGACGGTCTCCTCGGCGAACGCGGCCACGTTGAGTCCGGGATGCAGATCGGTGCCGTCGGCGGTGCGGGCGTACACGTCCGCCGCGCCGTTCAGGGCGTTGGCGCACAGCCAGACCTCGCCCAGCGAGCAGGCATGGCAACTGCCGCAGGACGGGGCCCAGTTGAGGACGACCTCGGCGCCCGGGGCGACATGCGTGACGCCCTCCCCGACGGCGACGACCGTGCCGGCGCCCTCGTGGCCGAGCACGGCGGGCACCGGCACCCGCATGGTGCCGTTGGACAGGGACAGGTCGGAGTGGCACACCCCGGCCGCGGCGAGCCGCACCCGGACCTGGCCGGGGCCCGGGTCGGGAAGCTCGATGTCCGTGATCTCCAACGGGGCGCCCACTGCGGGCAGTACGGCTGCGCGAACCACTCAAACGCTCCTCAGAACTGCAGGGACTTGGTCTGGAGGTACTCGGCGAGACCGTGCGTGCCGAGCTCGCGGCCGACGCCGGACTGCTTGTAACCGCCGAAGGGGGCCAGGGGGTTGAAGCGGCCGCCGTTGATGTCGACCTGCCCGGTGTCCATCCGGCGGGCGAAGGCGACCGCCTCCGCCTCGTCGCCGGCCCACACGGCACCCGCGAGGCCGTACACCGTGCCGTTGGCGATGCGCAGGGCGTCCTCCTCGTCGTCGTAGCGCAGGACGCACAGCACCGGGCCGAAGATCTCCTCCTGGGCGACGGTCATCTCGGGGGTGACGTCCGCGAGGACGGTCGGGGAGACGAAGTAGCCCTGCTCGCCGGGCGATTCGGGTCCGCCGGCGACCAGCCCCGCTCCCTCCGCGACACCCTTCTCGATGTAACCGAGCACCCGCGCCTGCTGTTTGGCGTTCACCACGGGGCCGATGCGGGAGCCGTACTTGGCGGCGGCGGTGGCGGCCAGCTCGACCGCCTCCTCGTACTGGTCGCGGTGCACCAGCATCCGGGTCCAGGCGCTGCACGTCTGGCCGGAGTTGGACATGACGTTGGCGACGCCGACGTTGACCGCCTTGGCCAGGTCGGCGCTCGGCAGGATGACGTTGGCGGACTTGCCGCCCAGCTCCAGGGCGACCCGCTTCACGGCCCCGCCCGCCGTCGCGCCGATCCGCCGGCCCACGGCCGTCGACCCGGTGAAGGAGACCAGGTCGACATCCGGGTGCTCGGCGAGGGCCTGCCCGGCGACCGGTCCGAGCCCGGTGACCAGGTTGAAGACACCGGCCGGCACACCCGCCTCGTGGACCGCCTCGGCGAAGAGCTGGGCGACCAGCGGGGTGTCCTCGGCGGGCTTCAGCACGACGGTGCAGCCCGCCGCGAGCGCCGGGGCGACCTTGGCGACGATCTGGTGGAGCGGGTAGTTCCAGGGCGTGATCGCGCCGACCACGCCGACCGGCTCCAGGTAGACCGTCGAGTTCCCGTGCTTCTCCTCGAAGGCGTACGTCGTCACGAGGTCGGCGTACGAGCCCGCCACGGCGATCGGCACGGCGGCGTGGACGTTCTGCGAGAACTGCGGCGGCGAGCCGAGTTCGGCGGTGACCGTCTCGGCGATCTCGTCCTTGCGGGCGACGAGGACGTCCCGCAGGGCGGCCAGCCGCGCGCCCCGCTCGGCGGGCGGGGTGGCGGCCCAGCCCGGGAAGGCCGCACGGGCGGCCCGTACCGCCGCGTCCACGTCCTCGGCCGTCCCCGCGGGGACGTGCCCGATGACCTGCTCGTCCACCGGGTTCACGACGTCGATCACGTCCCGGCCCGCGGCGGAACGCCACTCCCCGCCGATGTACATGCCGTCATGTGCCTTCATGGTGCTCCTCAGGGCAGCGCCGCGGTTCGCGTCCCAACCTACCGACAGCCACATAAACTAGCGACGGTAGTTTTGAAACGCCAGACGCCGCAGCCCGTGAGGGCGCCAGACACCGAGGCCTGCGAGGACCGTCAGCCGTCGAGATCGGGCAACCTCGCCGGAGCCGGGCAGATCCGCTCACCGTGCTGGTCGAAGACGAACAGGTGGGCGATGTCGACCAACAGCGGCACCTGGAGTCCTCGGCGCAGATCGATGTCGGGCGTCGTGCGGACCACCAGATCACCGGGGAGCCGCGGCTCGGCGGGGGCCGGGGCCGGGACCGGCTCCGCGTCCCGCGACTCGTCGTCGAGCACCACCACGGGCCCGGCGCGCAGTGCCTCCGCCCGGTCCTTCAACCGGCCCAGGACGCTCGTCCCCCCGCGTCTGCGCCGGGCCTGCCTCCCGGGGCGCGGCGCCTCCAGATCCGGTACGACGGCGGGCTGGGAACCGGTGTTGAAGTGCACCAGCACCTCGTGCCCCTGAAACTCCACATGCTCGACCAGCCCCGTCAGCGGCACCTCCCCCGGCCGGGCGGAGCTGTGCTTGGCGATGCGGACGGCCTCCGAACGCAGCCCGACGATCACCTCCCGGCCCTGCTGGACCCGGAGCAACTGGTGGTCCAGCGACAGCGGTTCGGGCAGCCGCAGGAACTGCTTGCCGAGGCTGATGGTCATCGCGCCGTCCAGCGGGGCCCGCACCAGGCCCCGCAGCAGATTGATGCGCGGAGTGCCGATGAAGGCTGCGACGAAGACGTTGCGGGGCAGGGCGTAGACCGTGCGCGGGCTGCCCACCTGCTGCAGGACGCCGCCGCGCAGTACGGCGACCCGGTCGCCGAGCGACATGGCCTCGGACTGGTCGTGGGTGACGTACACCGTGGTGACGCCCAACTCGCGGGTGAGCGCGGCGATCTCGGCGCGCAGATGGTTGCGGAGCTTGGCGTCGAGATTGGACAGCGGCTCGTCCATCAGGAAGGCGGAGGGGTGGCGGGCGATGGCCCGGCCCATCGCGACACGCTGGCGCTCGCCGCCGGAGAGCTGGCTGGGGAAGCGGTCCAGGAGGTCCTCGATGCCGAGCATGCGGGCGGTGGCGTCGACCCTGGGGCGCGGGTCCTCGCCGGGGTTCTCCACCCGCAGCGGGAAGCCGATGTTGCCGCGGCCGGTCATGTTCGGGTAGAGGGCGAAGTTCTGGAACACCATCGCCATGTTCCGCTCGGACGGCAGGAGTTCGCCCGCCTCCTCGCCGTCGAGCAGCAGCCTGCCCTCGGTGATCTCCTCCAGCCCGGCGATCATCCTGAGCACCGTGGACTTCCCGCAGCCGGAGGGCCCGAGCAGGACCAGGAACTCGCCGGGCCGGATGTCCAGCGACAGCCGGTCCACCACGCGGACGCCCCGCGTGTAGGTCTTGGTCACGTCGTACAGAGAGATGGCGCGTGTCATGTCCGGTGCCCCCGAGGGCTGCAGGCGCTGGTGCTCCGCCGTCCGATGGCCTCGTGCGGGTCGTACGAGGTCTGTGGGTCACGGAAATTAACGGAATGTGTGCGGCCGGGGGAAGAGTCAGGGCGGTCCGGTTCGGACTGTGAGAAAGCGGACGATCAGGTTCAGCGTCCGGCCGGGGCCTCGAGGATCTGTGTGAGGTGCGCGAAGACGACGACGTTGCTGGTGTAGCCCGTCCTGCGGGTGTAGAGGCCACCGCAGGTCAGAACCCTCAGTTCGGGCCGCCGGCTGGGGCCGTACACCTCCTTGTCGGGGAAGTGGGCCTTGTCGAAGACCCGTACCCGGTCCACGGTGTAGACGGCGGTACGGCCGTCGGCGCGCCGGGCCTCGATGCGGCCGCCGCGCGGGACCTGCGCGAGGGCGGCGAAGACGGCGGGGCCGGTACGGGTGTCGCGGTGGCCGACCGCGATGGCGGTGCCGTTCTCGCCCGGCGAGGGCCCGTCCTGGTACCAGCCGACGAGCTTGGGCTTGTCGAGCGGCGGGGTCGCGAGTTGCCGGTCGGGACCGAGGCTCAGCCCGATGACCGGCGCGTCGATCCCCAGGGACGGTACGCGCAGTCCGGTCGCCGGGGACCGGGGCAGGGGCCTGGGTGGGGTGGCGGGCTCAGCGGGCGCGGGACGGCCGTCGGCCCCGGGGGCCTGGTCGGCGGAGGCTCGCGCGGGCGCCTGCCCCCTCGCGGACGCGGCCGGCTCGTGATGCCCGCCGCACCGGACGACCGTCACCAGGACGGCCACGATCGCGGCCGTCCTGGTGAGGCGGTAGGCGCGGGTCCGGTACCAGGGCCTGCGTCTGCGCCTACGCGGCACCATGCGAGCGGCGGCGGAGGATCCGGATGTACACGCCCGCGCTGATGGCGACCAGTCCGACGGCCGCGGCCGCGCTCAGTGGGGTGTACGCCTGCACGGTGTCGACGAGACCGCCGCCGCCGGCGTGCACGCCGCCCTTCGGCCCGCCGTCCTCGTGGCCGCCCCAGGAACCGCCCCCGGAGCCGCCCTCGTGGCCGCCGCCGGAGCCGCCCCAGGAACCGGCGCCGGGACCAGCCGCCTCACGGCCGTGGTCCTCGATGGTCCGGCCCGGGTCCTGGGCCCGGTCGTGGCCGCGCCGGCCGTTGCAGTCGACGACGAAGACCTTCTCCTTGGGGGCGACGGTGGGGACGGCGGTGGGGGCGCCGGCGACCGGCGGGATGGTCCACTGCAGCGTGTACCTGCCGTCGGCCAGGCCAAGCGTGTCGGTGTGGCCGGCGCCGCCGGCGAGGGAGATGGCGCCGCTCACGGTGGCCGCCGTGGGCAGCGGGGGCTGCGCCTTGATGGTGTAGTTGACGGTCGTCAGTTCGCCGAAGTTCTCCGCGTCCAGGTAGAACCGGCAGACGACGGGATCGTCCTTCGAGACACCGTAGGGCATCCGCTCATCGTGGATCCTGATGTCGGCTCCGTCTCCGGGGACGGCCACGGCGGCCGACGCCGCGGCCAAGCAGGCCCCTGCCGCGGTGAGGACGGTGAGGGCCGCGGCGCCGAGACGGGCACCGGCGGCGGACGGGGGCATCAAGGTGGGCATGGATGTTCCTCCGAGTCAGACGATTTTCACACAAATCGCTCTTTCACCTGACTCTCTTTCACATCCGCTCCACGGCGCACGGGAGCCCTGCCCGACGCGCCGTCAGATATCGCTCGACCGGCGCAACGGAGTGCCGGACCGGCCCTCCCGGCGGACGACTCCGGCCCCCGGACCGCCGTCCGGAGCCGACGACGACCGCACCGCCACCCCCGCCGACAGCAGCAACAGCCCGCCCAGCATGACGAACGGCGCCGCCACTCCGGCGATCCCCGCCACCAGCCCCGCCGCGGCCGGCGCGGCCACCTGGCCGAGGCGGTTGCCCGTCAGCCGCAGCGCGAGGGCGGTGGAACGGGCGCCGTCGGGGGCGGCCTGCACCACCGTCGTCATCGACAGCGGCTGTCCGACACCGAGACAGAAACCGAGCACCGCCAGCATCAGACCGAGCCCCCACACCGGCACCGGCAGGGCGACGCCCGCGCACAGCAGGGCGGCGAGCAGACAGGTCACCGTGAGCAGCAGAGGGCGGCCCAGCAGCCGGAGCAGCGGGGTCAGGACCAGCCGGCAGGCGATGGTCGCCCCGGCACGCAGACTGAGCAGCACGCCGATCACCGACGGCGCGATGCCCCGGTGCTGGCCGACGACCGGGAGATACGCGGTGAGGATGTCCGTGGCGGACAGCACCGAGAGGCTGATGAGCATGCCCGCCGGGACGCCCCGGGCGCGCAGGATGCCGCCGACGGGGACGCGGTCGCCTTGCGGGGGACGGGACTTGAGGGCGGTACGGTCCTCGATGCGCCACAGCGAGGTGAACGCGACGGCCGCGCCCGCGCCCGCCACCACCAGGGCGAGTGCGCTCGTGCCCGCCATGTCGGGCCCGCCGATCAGCGCGCCCGCGGCGATCGGGCCGACGAGCTGGCCGAGGGAGGCGCCGATGGTGAAGTGGCCGAAGTTGCGGTCCTGTTCGTGCGGCGCGGACTGGCGGGCGACCAGAGACTGGGCGCCGATCACGAAGCAGAGGTGGCCGAGGCCCATCACGCCGCTCCAGACCGCCATCGCCCACAGGGAGCCCGCGAGTCCGCTCAGTACGCAGCCGCCGGCGATGAGGACGACGCCGACGGGCAGCAGGGGAGCGCAGCGGCCGTGGTCGGTGCGTCGGCCCAGCGGTACGGCGGCGAAGAGGGGGAGCAGGGCGTAGACGCCCGCGATGACGCCGACGGCCCGCTCGTCGGCGCCCAGCGCCAGGGCCCGGTAGGAGACGGCGGGCCGGGCCATCGACACCGCCCCCTGCGCGAAGGAGAAGGCGATGACGAGGCGGAGCAGCCAGCCGCGGTTTCCACCGGGCCTCATGGGACGAACCTCCGTGGTGTGCTCAGATGATGCCGAAGAGGATCCCTGCCCCGAGCACGACCAGTGATGTGAGCGCGGCCCACTTGACCACGAACCTGGTGTGGTCGCCGAACTCCACCTTGGCCATGCCGACCAGGACGTAGACAGCGGGGACGAGCGGGCTGGACATGTGCAGGGGCTGGCCGACGAGGGAGGCGCGGGCGATCTCCAGTGAGGAGACGCCGTGGGCCTGCCCGGCCTCGGCGAGGACGGGGAGGATGCCGAAGTAGAAGCCGTCGTTGGACATGAAGTACGTGAGCGGGATGCTCAGGACGCCGGTGACGAAGGCCATGTGCGGACCCATGCCGTCGGGGATGTTGTCCACCAGCCACTTGGCCATGTGGTCGACCATGCCGGTGCCCTGCAGGACGCCGGTGAAGACGGCGGCGGCGAAGACCATTCCGGAGACGTTGAGGACGTTCTCGGCGTGGGCGCCGAGGCGGGCCTTCTGGTCGGGCATGTGCGGGAAGTTGACGGTGAGCGCGAGCGCGGCGCCGAGCAGGAACAGCACCGGGATCGGCAGCCACTCCATGATCATGGCGGTGAGCAGGGCGACCGTGAGCAGCGCGTTGAACCAGTACAGCCTGGGCCGCAGGGTGGGCCGGCCGGGGTCGAGGCCCTGGAAGCCGTCGTCCTCGGGCTGCTGGGGAAGGTCCGCGCCGGTGCCCGAACCGCCGCCGCTCTTGCGGCTCTTGCCCGTCCCCGCGCCGACCAGCAGCGTCTGCTGCTCGGCGGGCTCCTCCACGAGCACCTCGTCCAGCGTCAGCACGCCGAGCCGCCCCCGCTCGCGGCGGCCGAGGACGTACGCGAGGGCGATGACGAAGAGCAGGCCCACGGCGAGTGCCGGGATCATCGGCACGAAGATGTCGCTGGCGTCGAGCTTCAGCGCGGTGGCCGCGCGTGCCGTCGGACCGCCCCAGGGGAGCGTGTTCATCACGCCGTTGGCCATCGCGGCCACACCGGTCATCACGACCAGGCTCATCTTCAGGCGCTTGTAGAGCGGGTACATCGCCGAGACGGTGATCATGAAGGTGGTGGAGCCGTCGCCGTCGAGCGAGACGATCGCGGCGAGGAGTGCGGTGCCGACGACGATCCGGAGCGGGTCGGCCTTGCAGAACCTCAGGATTCCCCGGACGATCGGGTCGAAGAGGCCGACGTCGATCATCACACCGAAGTAGACGATCGCGAACATGAGCATCGCCGCGGTGGGCGCGAGGCTGGTGACGCCGTCGATGACGTAGTCGCCGAGCTTGGCGCCCTTGCCCACGAACACGCAGAACAGCGCGGGTATGAGCACGAGTGCCGCGATCGGCGACATCTTCTTCAGCATGATCAGGACCAGGAAGGTCGCGATCATGGCGAAGCCGAGGATGGTCAGCATGAGTGGATACCTAACGTTCGCCCTTGAACAGTCCACCGGGGCAGGCGGTGCGAGGAACGTTAGGTCCGTTCAAACGGCGTTAACAAGTAGTTGACGCTTGAGCAATAAGCGCAAAACCGCAGGTCACAGCGATGTCATGATCTCGATGGGCACCCCGTTGAGGACCGCGTTGCCCGACAGGGGGTCGAGGAGGCTGCCGTCGAGGAGCTGGTTGACGTTGACGCCCGGGTCCGTGGCGGCGTGGCGGAGGCGGGTGCCGGGGCGGTCGTGGCCCCAGCCGTGCGGCAGGCTCACCACGCCCCGGCGCACCCCGTCGGTGACCTCGGCGCGGGCGGTCACCTCTCCCCCGGCGCCCTTGACCCGTACCGGCGCCCCGTCGCGCACACCGAGCCGCTCGGCGTCCTCGGGGTGGATGTGCAGGGTGCAGCGGTTGGAACCGCCGGTGAGGGCGGGGACGTTGTGCATCCAGCTGTTGTTGGACCGCAGATGCCGGCGCCCGACCAGCACGAGCCCGTCGGGGCGCTCCCGCAACGCCCGCCGCAGGCGCGGCAGATCGTCGGCGATCGGCTGCGGCAACAGCTCGACCTTGCCGCTCCTGGTCTTCAGCAGCTGCGGAAGGCGGGGGCGCAGGGGGCCGAGGTCGATGCCGTGCGGATGCGCGAGCAGGCGGTCCAGGGACAGCCCGTCCGGTCGTGCGCCGAAGCCGTCGCCGTAGGGGCCGAGGCGGAGCATCATGTCGAGCCGCCGCTCCGGGCCGCTGACGCCGGTGAGCTGTGCGGCGAGTTCCTTGGTGTCGCGGCCGTGCACGGGCGAGTGGGGCTCCTTGACCGCCTTGCCGAGGGTCTGGCCGATGACCAGGTCGTCCACGGCGGAGGGATCGGCGCCGTGCATGCCGGTGGCGGCCAGGATCAGCCGGGCGAGTATCTCGGTCTCGGCCATCCGGCCGGGCTCCAGCGGGACGGCGGGGCGGCTGTAGCGGACCTGGTTGCGCACGGCGAGGGTGTTGAAGGCGAAGTCGTGGTGCGGGCTCTGCGAGGGCGGGGGCGGCGGCAGGACGACGTGGGCGTGGCGCGAGGTCTCGTTGAGGTAGGGGTCGACGCTGACCATGAAGTCGAGGGAGTCCAGGGCCTTGTCGAGCCGGTCGCCGTCGGGCGCGGAGAGCACGGGGTTGGTGGCGACGGCGATGAGGGCGCGGATCGGCTCGCCCTCGGCGGTCGCCGTGTCGATCTCCTCGGCGAGCGCGGAGAGCGGCAACTCCCCTTTCGCCTCGGGGTGCCTGCTCACCCGTGAGTGCCAGCGGCCGAGGGCGAACCCGTGGCCGGGTCCGGCGGGGCGGGGGGTCCTGTCCGTGGCCGCCTGCGGGAAGAGGGCCCCGCCGGGGCGGTCGAGGTTGCCGGTGAGGACGTTGAGCACGTCGACGAGCCAGCTGCCGAGGGTGCCGTACGGGACGGTGCAGCTGCCGATGCGCCCGTACACGGCGGCGGTCGGGGCGGCGGCGAGTTCGCGGGCGAGGGCGCGGACGGTGCCGGCGTCGACGTCGCAGGCGTCGGCGACGGCCTCGGGGGTGAAGTCCCGTACGGCTGCCCGCACTTCCTCGACGCCCTCGACGTGCGGGGCCAACTCGCCGAGTTCCACGAGGTCTTCCTCGAACAGGACGTGTGCCATCGCCGCGAGGAGCAGGGCGTCGGTGCCGGGGCGGATCGCGATGTGGCGGTCGGCGAGCTTCGCGGTGCCTGTGCGGCGGGGGTCGATGACGGTGAGGGTGCCGCCACGGGCCCTGAGGGCCTTGAGCTTGCCGGGGAAGTCGGGAGCGGTGCACAGACTGCCGTTGGACTCCAGCGGGTTGGCGCCGATCAGCAGCAGATGGTCGGTGTGGTCGAGGTCCGGCACGGGGATCGCGTTCGCGTCGCCGAAGAGCAGTCCGCTGGAGACGTGCTTGGGCATCTGGTCGACGGTGGACGCGGTGAAGACGCTGCGTGTGCCGAGTCCGGCGAGCAGGACCGGCGGATAGAGGGCGCCGGCCATGGTGTGCACGTTGGGGTTGCCGAGGACGACCCCGACGGAGTTCGGCCCGTAGCGCTCGACGACGGGACGGATGCCCGCGGCGACCGCGTCGAAGGCCTCCCCCCAGGTGGCCTCGCGCAGCTCCCCGTCCTTGCGCACCAGCGGTGCGCGCAGCCGGTCCGGGTCGCCGTCGACGGCGCCGAACAAGGCGCCCTTGGGGCAGATGAACCCCTTGCTGAAGACGTCGTCCCGGTCACCGCGGGCGCCGGTGACCCTGGTCCCCTCGATGGTCAGCGTCAGCCCACAGGTGGCCTCGCACAGGGGACAGATTCGCAGGGCGGTGCGGGACACGGGTCCTCCTGGGGCAGCGGTGCCTGTTCCCGAGGAGCATACCGACCGGTATGGACGGAGGGGAGCCCTCTTCGGGGGTGAGGTCGCGAACCCGCGGGTCCGGTCAGTCCAGAACCCGCGCCAGATACGCCCGCAGCATCTCCCGGGCCTCTTCGATGATCTTCTCGTCGCCGTCCGGGGCCACCCGGAAGGCCAGGTGGACCAGGGTGTCCGCGGTCTCCACGGCGATCAGGAACGTGCGGCGCAGATCGTCGTCCGGTTCGCGCTCCAGATAGCCGGAGAGCAGATCGGTGAGCCGGTCGGCGACACGGTGGTTGGGTTCGGCGTGGCGGGAGCCCACCGGGATCTGGTTGCCGAAGTCGACGAGGGAGAAGCCGGGGGCGGTGCGCTTCATGGCCAGGTACTCGTCGAGCACGGCGTCCATGGCGGTGCGCCAGCCTCCCTCGGTGGACTTCTTCAGCCGCTCGGTGACGCGTTCGGTGAAGCGCTCGAGGTTGCGCTGGGCGAGGGCGTCGGCCATCTGCCGCTTGTTGCCGAAGAAGCGGTAGACCGAGCCGATGGGGACGCCCGCGCGCAGTGCCACGGCACGGGTGCTCAGGTCGTCGTAGCCGACCTCGTCGAGGAGGTCGGCGCAGGCGTCGAGGATCCTGGTGAGTCGTTCGGCACTGCGCCGCTGCACGGGCGCACGGCGTAGCGATGTCGCGTGGGGCACGGGTTTCATGATGCCTTTCCGACGCGGTCCGGTGAACCTCGCCCCTCGGTACGGAGATCGATGCCGGATGCACTCATGGCGGCCGGGTCGGGGGTGGCACCGGGGCCGGCGGAGGCGGCCGAAGTCCCGCCCGACGCGGAGGGAGCCCTCGGTGTCCCGCCGGGAGTGCCCGAGGCGTCCGGCGTCCCGCCCGGCGTGGTGTCCGGCTGCGACACCGTGATGTCGGCCGTGCTCTGCACCGGCTTGCCCTTCACGGCCCACACCGTGCCGTCGTCGGCGTACAGCCGGGCGGTGACGTGGTGGGTGCCGCGGGTGACCAGGCGGGCCGGGAGGCGGTAGGCGGTGCCGCGCAGCCGGGTGACGGGCCGGCCGTCGACGAACAGGGAGGCGAAGCCGCGTCCGGGCACGGGTTTCGCCTTCGTACCGCCGGGCGAGAAGCGGAAGTGGTGGACGGTCAGCCGTACGTCCCAGGTGTCGTGGGCGTCGGGCAGCACCTCGATGCCGACGTCGGGAGCGCCCTTCTTGTCCACCTGGCGCAGCCGCCTGCCCTGCGGGTCGGTGTCGTCGAGGAGCTTGCCCACCGGTGACGTCGACGTCTCACCCTTCCCGTCCGTCCTCCCGTGCCCGTCGCCGGCCCCGCAGCCCGCGGATCCGGCCAGCAGCAGGACACAGGCCGCGAGCACGGCAAGGAGTCCCCGCGTCCACGACATGCCCGGGAGCGTAGAACACCGGTACGACAGGCGAATCCCCCTGGAGTCTTGTTCTGGTTCCTCCCTGGTGAGGAGGGCCGGGGTGGGCCGGGTCCCCCTTGCGGCTGCCGGGACGCAATCCTATGGTGGAACATAGGAATCACGTCGCAAGGGAGCGGCCATGAGCGGGGACGCGCGCAAGACGGCGGAGGGGCTCAGCTACCTCTCCGGTTTCGGCAACGAGCACAGCTCGGAGGCGGTACCCGGCGCCCTGCCCGAGGGCCGCAACGCCCCGCAGCGCGCCCCCCTCGGGCTCTACGCGGAGCAGCTCAGCGGCACGGCGTTCACCGAGCCGCGCGCCCACAACCGCCGCTCCTGGCTCTACCGCATCCGCCCCTCGGCCGCCCATCCGGCGTTCACGGAGACGCACAACGGCTGGATCCGCACGGCTCCCTTCACGGAGTCGGTGCCGGATCCCAACCGCCTGCGCTGGGACCCCCTGCCGGAGCCCGCGGAGGGCACCGACTTCCTGGCCGGCCTGTGGACCCTCGGCGGCAACGGCGACGTCACCCAGCGCACCGGCATGGCCGTGCACCTCTACCACGCCACCGCCTCCATGGACCGCGTCTTCAGCGACGCCGACGGCGAGCTGCTGATCGTCCCGGAGCGCGGCGGACTGCTGCTGCGCACGGAGTTCGGGCTGCTGCACGCGGAGCCGGGCCATGTGGCGCTGATCCCCCGTGGGGTGCGCTTCCGGGTGGAGCTGCTGGACGCTTCAGCCCGCGGATATGTGTGCGAGAACTACGGCGCCCCCTTCCGCCTCCCCGACCTCGGCCCGATCGGCGCCAACGGTCTCGCCAACGCCCGCGACTTCCGCGCGCCCGTCGCCGCCTACGAGGACGTCGAGGGCCCGGTGGAGGTGGTCAACAAGTTCTGCGGCAACCTCTGGACCGCCACCTACGACCACTCCCCGCTCGACGTGGTCGCCTGGCACGGCAACCACGTCCCGTACGTCTACGACCTGCGCCGCTTCAACGTCATCGGCAGCATCTCCTACGACCATCCCGACCCGTCGATCTTCACGGTGCTGACGTCCCCGTCGGACACCCCCGGCCTGGCCGGCGTCGACTTCGTGGTCTTCGCGCCGCGCTGGCTGGTGGGCGAGGACACCTTCCGGCCGCCGTACTTCCACCGGAACGTGATGAGCGAGTACATGGGGCTCGTCGAGGGCGCCTACGACGCGAAGGCCGAGGGCTTCGTGCCGGGCGGCGGCTCGCTGCACAACATGATGTCGGCGCACGGCCCGGACCGGGAGACGTTCGACCGGGCGAGCACGGCGGAGCTGAGGCCGCAGAAGATCGACGACGGGCTGGCGTTCATGTTCGAGACGCGCTGGCCCGTCCTGCTCACCGCGCACGCGGCCCAGGCGGACCATCTGCAGCCGCACTACGACGACGTGTGGCGGGGACTCGAGCGCCACTTCCGGCCGTTGCACTGATCGCCCGTGACCGGTACGGATAGCCCGTGACCTCCTTCGCCCCGGACTCGATCGTCCTGAACCGCAAGCTGCCGCTCTGGTACCAGGTCTCGCAGTCCCTGCGCGCCTCGATACTCGGCCGCTCGCCCCAGGACCCCCTGCGGCTGCCCACCGAGGAGCAGTTGGCGGGGCACTACGGGGTCAGCGTGCTGACCATGCGGCAGGCGCTGAAGGAGCTGGAGGACGAGGGCCTGATCACCCGGCACCGGCGCCGCGGCACCTTCATCGAGCCCGGTGCCCGCCGGGCCGCTCCGGTGCGACTGCTCGGCTCGGTGGACGCGATCGTGGCCCAGCAGTCCGGCATGACGACCGAACTGCTGGACCACGGCAGCGCCTCCGTGCCGCCCGAACTCGCCGAGTTCTTCCCGGAGATCGACGAGGTGGCCACGTACCACCGGCTGCGCGGCGACGAGAAGACGGGCGAGCCGACCAACCACGCCCGCAACTACGTGCGTCCGGACATGGCCGCGCGGATCGACCCCTCGGACCTGGTGCGCCGGCCCATGACCAAGGTGCTGCGGGACGTCGTGGGCGCGGACATCAGCCGCATCACGGACACCGTGGAGGCGCGGCTGGCCGACCCGGAGACGGCCAGACTGCTCCACGTCCCGCTGCTCAGCCCGATCCTGCACTACACGGGGGTGACGTACGACACCGCGGGACGGGTCCTGGACGTGGCGGTCATCCACTACCGCGGTGACCGCTTCTCCTTCACGGTGACTCTGGACGCCACGTGAGCTCACGTTCGGTGGCAGGTCGTACGATGCCCAGCGTGACGCACGACGACGCTCCGCCGCTGGCGGACCTCATGCCGTGGTCCGTCGCACCGCCGCGGCTCGGCCGGGGGTGGCCGACGGGCCCCGACGCGGCATCCCTGAAGGCCCGCTGGGACGCGCTGCTGAAGGCGGACGGTCCGGACCGGGAGGCCCTGTTCGAGCCGACGCGCTCCCGCACACCGCACACGGCGGTGGGGCAGCTCCCGGGGCAGTCGAGCGGCACGGAGAAGCTGATCCGCGCCTCCGGCCCCTGCCCCGAGCCGGTACGGGTCCTGCACGCGCCCTTCGACGAGCAGTGGCTGATCCCCGACCACCGCCTGATCGACACCGCCCGCCCGGAACTGTGGCGGGTGGCGGACGGGCAGCAGATCTTCGTGGTGGAGACCCCGTCGGAGACGGACGGCCCGCAGCTGCTCGCCACCTCCCACCTCCCGCTGCTCCGCCCGGGCCGCATCCGCCCCCTCTACCGTCGCCCGGGCGGCACCGAACCCAACCTGGCGCCTGGCCTGACGGAGCATCTGGGCTCCCGGCTCGGAACGCCGGTGCGGGCGCCGGACGTTCTGGCCTGGATCATGGCGACGGTCCGCCAGGACCTCACCGTGCCCCTCCCGGAGGATCCCGAACTCTGGTCCCAGGGCGTGGAGTTGGGCCACCGTCTGCTGTGGCTGATGCGGCGCGACGGTGAGCGGCCCCGGCTCCCCGGCGGCCGCCGCCCCTACGTCCGCGCCCCGCTCCCCTCGCGTCCCCTCACCCTCGACTACGACCGCGACGAGGAGACCCTGCTGCTGGACGAGGGCCGCATCTCCCCCGTGCCGCCGGAGGCCTGGGACTTCGAGGCGGCCGGAGTCCGGGTGCTGGAGCAGTGGTTCGGCGCGCGGACGGCGGAGCCCGAACCGGGCACCCTGTCGGCGATCCGCCCGGCGACCTGGCCGCAGGCGTGGACGTCGGAACTGCTGGAGCTGATCACGGTTCTGGCGCTGCTGGCGGAACTACGGCCGCAGCAGCGGGAGCTGACGGTACCGGCCACGATCACGGCGGCTGAGCTGGCGACGGCGGGCGTGCTGCCGGTGCCGGAGGCCGCCCGCCGACCCGCTTCGGTCCTGGACCACCACGAGGAGGGCCCGGAGGGCCAGTTTGCACTGATCTAGCCCCTGGCGGGGGCGAAGGCGTCGAGGATCTTCTGCAGCGCCGGGTCGAAGACGGCGTCCAGGCCGCTCGGCCCCGTCCCAGGTCACTGCTGTGGTGCGCGGCGCTGATCGCCGTGTTCCTGCCGCCGGCCGTGCGGAGGTACGCGCGCGGGGAGCGCTGACCTGCACGGCCGTCGACGTGGGCGGAGTCGGACCGGGGTACGGAGCGGGTGGGTCGTACCGGAGGTGACGGATCGGGGACGTTGCCGCGCCCGGGTGTGAGCCCGGGCGACGCTGCATGCCGTGGGGATGACGGACGACGAGACCGCAGCGCTGTGCCGGGCGGCGCGGCGACCCGAGCGCGGCCCTTTGCCAGGCGGACGCCGGTGTTTCTCAGCGACCGCCGAACAGCGAACGCGTGAGCCGGCGCAGCGGCGCGAAGAGCGAGACGCGGCGGACCCGCGCACCCCGGTCGCTGCGGGTCTGCGTGGTGTCACGAGCGGTCAGCTCGAGCATCAGCGAGGTCGCCTCGGCCGTCTTCTGCTGCGGCACGGCGGGACCCGCCAGCACCGAGAGATGACGGTCCAGACGCGAACTGCTCGCGCTGCTCCCGTAGGTGATCGCAGGGACCCTGGCCCTGCTGCGCACTGTTATCTGTTCCATGTCACTCCCCACCCGTACGAGTCCACCCGGCCCGGGCAGGGTAACCCTATCGCCCCAACCGGGCACTCGTGTATCGCGGTCACAGGATTCACCTTCCCCGTAAGGGTGTTGACGACGCCTCGGTCGTCACTCTCCGAATCCAACCGATTTCAGGGCGAGTTGGACAATCGGCTGGCTGGTGGGCTGCGGGGAACCCCCGTCGGGCTCGACGGTCACTGCGAGTGATGTAGCAGACTTGTTGAGACCGGTCGCGACCAAGGGCGTGTCGCCGGTCGGGAAGAGCCCCAGGGAGCGTGGTTGCGCGCCGGGGCGCATGAGCCACAGCTGGTGCACCCGTCCGCCGGGCGGAACGCCGTATCCGCTCAGCGTGACGATCGCCTGTCCCTCGGACGCGGAGGCGACCACCGCGAGACTTCGCCCCTGGGCGTCCCTGCCGGCACTCGCGCGGGCATCCGGAGCTGCGAGAACGTGGGCGATCTCACGTGACTGCGCCCGCTCCGCGTCCAGCCGGTCCTGCGTCCGGTTCGCCTGGACGGCGAAGAGCGAGGCGACCACGAGGGCCGCGGCGGCCGTCGCGGTGGCGAGCGGCGCGAACAGGGGGCGGCGCTCGCGGGGCGCACGGGAGCGGGCCGGCGGCGGCTGCGTGCCCCAGACGTGCGGCGGCAGCTGGGGCGTGTGCTCCCGCGCCGGCCCCTGATCCTGCGGAGTGGCGCGTACGGCGGCCAGCACCCGGTCGCGCATCGCGGGCGGCGGCTGGGCGGCCGTGGACCAGGCGAGGCGGACCGCGTCCTCGGACAGCGCCCGCACCTCGGCGGCACAGGAGGGGCACGACTTCAGGTGCCGCTCGAAGCGCACCCGCTCGGCTGGATCCAGGGCGTCGAGCGCGTAAGGGGCGGCGAGCGAGTGCAGGTCCTCGCGGCCCAGCATCCGGTCGAGGAGACTCATGCGACACCTCCCAGGCACTTGCGCAGCTGGGTGAGTCCATCGCGCATACGGGTCTTGACGGTGCCCAGCGGCAGGGAGAGCCGCTCGGCCACTTCACGGTACGTGTAGCCGTCGTAGTAGGCGAGCGTGACGGACTGGCGCTGCAGCGCGGTGAGGCGATCCAGGCAGCGGCGCACCAACTCACGCTCCAGGCCCGCCTCGACTTCCTCGGTCACCTGGTCGAAGGCGGTGCTGTGGGCCCGGCGGGCCTCGCGCTGCTCGCGTTCGCCGGCCGCGCGGGCGCTGCGCACCCGGTCGACGGCGCGACGGTGGGCGAGGGTGAGGATCCAGGACAGCGCGCTGCCCCGGCCGGGGTCGAACCGGGCGGCGGAGCGCCAGAGTTCGAGCAGCACCTCCTGCGCCACCTCCTCCGACTGCGCGGGATCGCGTACGACACGGCGCACCAGCCCGAACACCGGCCCGGACACGAGTCCGTACAGCGCTTCGAAGGCCTTCTGGTCGCCGCCGGCCACGAGTACCAGAAGCTCGTCCGCCTCCACTCGGTCCCTCTCTTCCCGGCCGCATGGGCCCCGTCCTGTCACACCAGGCATTCGCAACGAACGCACCTCCGGATGGGGTTACGGATCAGCGGACCGAAAAAGCGGGTGCGCGCTCGCTGAAACAAGATCTCAAGTTCCGCGTAAGAACGTTTGGGATTCGACCAATCCACCCTGCCGACCGCTCCGAATCAGCGTTCGTCAGGCAAGTTGGGACTGAGGACGGACGGCATGACAACTGACTCCAGGAGCGGCGCGGGACGCAGGAGCATCGCGACCCTGATAGCCGGCGCACTGGCCGCGGGAGGGCTCGCGGCCGCCGGCGTGGCAACGCTGGAACCGGGGGCGGCATCCGCCTCCAGCCACCGGGAGGCCCCGCTGATCTCGGGGCAGCCGCAGTACGACAACACGGACCTGTACGCGTTCGTCAGCCCGGACAAGCCGGACACGACGACGCTCATCGCCAACTTCATCCCCTTCGAGGAGCCGGCGGGCGGCCCGAACTTCTACCAGTTCGCCGACGACGCCCAGTACGACCTCCACATCGACAACAACGGGGACGCGCAGGGCGATCTGCTGCTGCGCTACACGTTCAGGACGCAGACGAAGAACAAGAAGTCGTTCCTGTACAACACGGGCGTGGTCAACAACCTGACCGACCCCGACCTGAACATCACGCAGACCTACGACATCGACCTGATCAAGCTGAAGAACCAGCGGGTCGTCTCCAAGACCAAGCTCGCCGACGACATCCCGGTGGCCCCGTCGGACGTCGGCAAGGCGTCGATGCCCGACTACAACAAGCTGCGCGAGCAGGCGATCTACAAGCTCTCCAACGGCGGCCAGACCTTCGCCGGCCAGGCCGACGACCCGTTCTTCGCGGACCTCCGCGTCTTCGACCTGCTGTACGGCGGGAACCTCTCCGAGGTCGGCCGGGACACCCTCAAGGGCTACAACGTCAACTCGATCGCCCTGCAGCTGCCCAACGACATGCTCACGGAGTCCAAGCACCAGCCGGTGATCGGCGTCTGGTCGACCGTCCAGCGCAGGAACGCGCAGGGCTACTACGAGCAGGTCTCCCGTCTGGGCAACCCGCTGGTCAACGAGGTCGTCAACCCGATCAAGGACAAGGACAAGTTCAACGCGTCCTCGCCGTGGGAGGACGGGCAGTTCCTGAAGAACGTGACCAACCCGGAGCTGCCGAAGCTCATCGAGGCGATCTACAAGATCAAGGCGCCGTCGGAGCCGCGCAACGACCTCGTCGACGTGTTCCTCAAGGGCGTCAAGGGCCTCAACCAGCCGCCGTACGTGAAGGCGGCGGAGGAGCTGCGCCTCAACACCTCCATCAAGCCCACCGCCTACCCGAAGCGGCTCGGTGTGCTCGACGGTGACAACGCGGGCTTCCCGAACGGGCGTCGCCTCACGGACGACGTGATCGACGAGGCGCTGCAGGTGATGGAGGGCGAACTGGTCGGTTCCAAGAACGACCTGGGCGACGCGGTCGACAAGAACGACAAGGGCTTCGGCAAGTACTTCCCGTACCTGGCCAACCCCACCTCCGGCTCGCGCGGTGCCACCGCCAAGGGCGTCACCAGCGGCAACGACGTCAAGAACCAGCTCGGTGACGCGCTGCAGCCGGCGAGCGCGGGCGGCATGGACAACACCACCCTGATCGCCGCCTCCGCGGGCGGCGGCGCGGCCGGCATCGCCCTGATCGGTGCCGGACTGATGTGGTGGCGCCGGATGCGGAGCCGGGTGTACTAGGCCGGTCCCGCACGGAGGTCGGCGAGCCGCACGCCATGGCGCCCCGGGGGCGCCGGGCGGGGCGGGCCCCGACCCCTCCGACGGAGGACCGGGCGGTTCTTCGGAGCGGCCCCGCCCGGTCCTCGGCCCTCCACAGACTGGCGTGGCCCGCACACAACGTCCCCCACGGTGCGGGCCGCGCCGCCACAAATTCCGTACACCGCACGTCGATTGAGGAGAGGGCATGGCCCCGCGCACGAACGACACCGAGCCGGAGCGGGAGGACGGCCCCGCGCCGGCCACTCCCCCCGAATCCGCCGCCGTCGCGCCGGCGGTCGAGGAACAACGGGACGCCAAGAGCCCCTCGACCCCGCAGACCGCCGCGAACTCCTCACGCACGGAAACGCAAAGGAACGCGCAGGCGCCCGCCAAGCCGGTCACCACTACACCGGACCGCCGCACGGACACGAAGCCGCATGCGACGAAGGGCAGCGCGGTTTCCGGGGACTTGGGAGGCGACGGGCAGCCACTCACCGCGAAGGGCACCGTGATTTCCCGGGTCTCGGGAAGCGACGGGCAGTCACTCACCGCGGGCGGTGCCGTGATGTCCCCGGACTCGCAGACCGACGCGCGGCGCCCTGTCACGAAGGGCGACACGCCAATCCCGGCCGCGGAGAGCGACGGGGAGCCCCCGGCTGCGAAGAAGGCCGCGCTTCCCCTGTCGTCGCCCAGCGAGGCCGAGTCCTCCGTGGGGGCGCAGAGCGAGGCACTCGGGGGCGCGGATGAGCGCGTCGCCGCGGTGCGGCGGGTGTCGGCTGCCGGGCGGCGGTTGCGGGTCGTGCAACTCGGCGGGACCGCCGTGCTGTTGGCCGTCGCGCTGACCGCCGGTTCGATCGCCTACGGGGCCATCCGGGACAAGACCGCGAGCACCCCGGTCGCGGCTGCCCCCAGCGCCATCTCCCCGGCGCTGCTCTCCAGCGGCAGCATCGACGCGAGCATCGCCGCCCTGCAGGCCCAACTTCGCGCCCAGCCACGGGACTACGGCAGCTGGGCCTCCCTCGGCCTCGCCTACGTCGAGCAGGCCCGCACCAAGGGCGACCCCTCGCGTTACCCGCAGGCCGAGAAGGCACTGAAGCGCTCCCTCCAGGTGCGGCCCGGCAACGAGCAGGCCATCACCGGACAGGCGGCCCTCGCGGCGGCCCGCCACGACTTCAAGGACGCTCTGGCCTACGCGGACCGGATCCTGAAGGAGAACCCCTACAGCCAGAACGCCCTCTCCTCCCGCATCGACGCCCTCGTCGAACTCGGCCGCTACGCCGACGCCTCGAAGGCCGCTGACACCGCCGACGCCCGCCGCCCGGGCGTCCCCGTCTTCACCCGCTACGCGTACGTCCACGAACTGCGCGGCGACGTGAAGACGGCACGGCGGGTCCTGGAACAGGCCCTGGCCACCTCCACCACCCCCGGCGACATCTCCTACGTCGCCGCCCAACTGGGCCTGCTCGCCTGGAACCAGGGCGACTACCGCACCGCCCTCACCGACTACGCCCGCGCCCTCGCCGCCGACGAGAACTATCTCCCGGCGCTCGAGGGCCGCGCCCGCGCCCAGTGGGCGACCGGCGACAAGGCGGCCGCGATCAAGGGCATGGAACAGGTCGTCGCCCGCTATCCGCTGCCCCAGCCCCTCGTCGAACTCGGCGAGATGTACCAGGACCGGGCGGCCAAGGGAGACGCGACCAAGGCCTGCGACCAGTACGCCCTGGTCGACGCCTGGATCGCCCTCGCCCGCGCGAACGGCGTCAACGCCGACCTCGACACCGCCCTCGCCGCCGCCGACCACGGCGACAGGGCCGCCGCCCTGCGCGCCGCCCGCGCCGAATGGGCCCGCCGCCACACCGTGCACACCGCCGACGCCCTCGCCTGGGCCCTGCACGTCAACGGCAAGGACGCCGAGGCGCTGCCCTACGCCAGGCAGGCCACGGCCACCGGCTACCGCAACGCCTCGTTCATCTACCACCGCGGCGTGATCGAACGCGCCACCGGCCACACGCAGGACGCCCGTGCCTCCCTGGAGGCCGCGCTGAAGCTGAACCCCGGCTTCTCGCCGCTGGGCGCCCGTGAGGCCCGTAAGGCGCTCAAGGACCTGGAGGCGGCAAAGTGAGCTGTCGTCGTCTGCTCGCCTCCACAGCCGCCGTCCTCACGGCGGCCTGCGCGCTCGCGCTGGCCCCTTCCACCAGCGCGAGCGCGCATCCCCTCGGCAACTTCACCGTCAACCGGTACGACGGCCTGGTGGCCGCCCCCGGCACCCTGCGCGTGGACCACGTGGAGGACCTCGCCGAGATCCCGGCGACCCAGGCCAAGCCGGACCTCGAGCGGCTCGGCATGACCGAGTGGGCGAGGCAGCGGTGCGCGAAGGCGGCCGAGGGCAGCAAGGTCACCGTGGACGGCCGTAGCGCCGCGCTGACCGTCGACAGCAGCAGGGCACGTCTGCGCCCGGGCCAGGCCGGTCTGCACACCCTCCGCGTGGAGTGCCGGCTGACGACACCGCTGCCCAAGGCCGAGACCGTCCGGGTCGGCTTCCACAGTGCCGGGTTGACCACGGGACCCGGCTGGCGCGAGATCACCGCGCGCGGCGACCGGATGACGCTCACCGCGACGGACGTACCGAAGACGTCCGTCTCCCATGAACTCACCAGCTATCCCAAGGCGTTGCTCTCCTCCCCCGCCGACACCTCGTCCGCGACCCTGCGCGTGCGGCCCGGTGGCCCCGCGCTGGCCCCGGAGAAGTCGGAGGCCCCCGGAGCCTCCATACTCCCCCGCGGCGCCGACCGCTGGACGCAGGACCTGAACAACCTGGTCGCCCGCAACCACCTCACCGTCGGCTTCGCCGCGCTCGCCCTGCTCATCGCGGTCGTCCTGGGCGCGATGCACGCCCTCGCCCCCGGCCACGGCAAGACGCTGATGGCGGCCACGGCGGCGGCGCGCGGCGGCCGGGCCCGCCTCAGGGACGTCCTCCCGCTGGCCGCCTCGGTGACGGTCACCCACACCCTCGGCGTCGTGGCCCTGGGCGTCCTGGTCACGGCCGGCTCCGCGGCGACCCCCTCGGTGATCGCCTGGCTGGGCCTGGCGAGCGGAGTCCTGGTCCTGCTGGCGGGCGCGAACCTCGTACGCCGGGCCTGGCGCAACCGCACGCCCGCGCATCACCCGCACGCCCATCACACCCATCACGACCCTCAAGAAACGGCGCCCGCACCGGAGTTGGAGCTGGTGGGAGCGGCCGGCGCGACCGCTTCGACGGAACATCCCGGCCACCATCACCACCACGAGCACCAGCAGGGGCACGAGCACCGGCACGACCACCACCACCATCACCACGACCACGACCACACTCATGACCACAGCCACCACGGCCACACCCACGACGACGCCACGGTCGAGCACACGCACGGCGGCTTCACCCACACGCACTCCACCGCCCCCACCCTGCGCGGCACGATCCTCCTGGGCTTCGCCGGCGGCATGGTGCCCAGCCCCTCCGCCGTCGTCGTGCTGGTCGGCGCGGCGGCCCTCGGGCAGGCCTGGTTCGGGCTGCTGCTCGTGGTCGCCTACGGCATCGGGCTCGCCCTCACCCTCACCGCGGCCGGGTTCGCCGTGGTGAAGCTGGGTACGGGAATGAACCGGGTGCTGGACAGGCGCCCCCGCTGGACCACGCACCCCATGGCGGCCCTGCTGCGCAGGACCGCACCGCTGGGATCCGCCCTGGTCGTCGTGGCCCTCGGGGCGGGGCTGGTCCTCAAGGGGGCGGCATCCGCACTCGGATGAGCTACTTTGTGAATGAATCAGGTCAGATGCCGTGGGGGGCGTCGGTGTCCGGAGAACCTGGCAGGGAACGTGTGATCGCGGGCCGCTACCGCCTTCTGTCCCCCCTCGGTGAGGGCGGCATGGGGACGGTGTGGCGGGCCCGCGACGAGGTGCTGCACCGCGAGGTCGCGGTGAAGGAGGTGCGCGCTCCCGCCGGTCTGCCGACCGCGGACGTGGAGCGGCTGTACGCCCGGCTGGAGCGCGAGGCGTGGGCGGCGGCCCGGGTCGCCAACCGCAATGTCGTCACCGTGTACGACGTGGCCACGCAGGACGGCCGGCCCTGGATCGTCATGGAGCTGGTCCGCGGCATCTCGCTGGCGGAACTGCTCGACGCGGAGGGCCCGTTGGATCCGCGGCGGACGGCGCACATCGGCGCCGAGGTGCTGGCCGCGCTGCGGGCCGCGCACGCCGCCGGAGTGCTGCACCGGGACGTCAAGCCGGCCAACGTGCTGCTGTCCAACGACGACCGGGTGGTCCTCACCGACTTCGGCATCGCGCAGGTCGAGGGCAGCTCGGCGCTGACCATGACCGGTGAGGTGATCGGCTCGCCCGAGTTCCTGGCGCCGGAGCGGGCGCTGGGCCGTACGCCGGGGCCGGAGTCCGATCTGTGGTCGCTCGGCGTGCTGCTGTACGCGGCCGTCGAGGGCAACTCCCCCTTCCGGCAGAACACGCCGCTGAGCACGCTGCGCGCGATCGTCGACGAGGAGCTGCCGCCACCACGCCGCGCCGGGCCGCTGACCCCGGTGATCGAGGGACTGCTGCGCAAGGACCCGGCTCAGCGGATGTCGGCCGAGCGGGCAGAGCAGGAACTGCGGCTCGTCGCGGCCGGGGGCACGCCGGGCGCGGACCGGGCGCAGTCGTCGTCGTACGCCCCGACCGTCGCGGCCTTCCCGGAGCCTCCCTCGCCCACCCCGCCGATGCCGTATCCGACGGCGCGGACCCGGCCGACGCCCGCTTCCGGCACCACACCGGCCTCGGCCCCGCCGGAGCGCGGTCGCCGGGCCGGTGTCGTCCTGGTGGCCGGCGTGGTCGTGCTGGCGCTGGCCATCGCCGGGCTGACGTACGCGCTGCTCAACCGCGACAACGGCAGCGGAGAGGGGAACAACGCGGGCAAGACCCGTACCGAGAGCGGGACTTCGCCGACCGCCGGGGACAGCACGCGGGGAGGCGGCGCGTCGAGTCCGTCGCCGAGCAGGAGCAGCGGTCGTACGACGGCTCCGCAGTCCGTGAGCGTCACGCTGGCGGGGGCGAACACCGACTACTCGGGGACCTGCCCGCCGTCGAGGTCCCAGGCCCCCACGTTCACCGCCACGCTGACGGTCGGGCGCCTTCCGGCGACGGTGACCTACCGCTGGGTGACGAAGAACGACTCGTTGTCCGGCGGGTGGAAGACGCTGTCGTTCCCGGCGGGCGGGGGAAAGACCCGGCAGGACCGGCAGTTCATCACCACACGTGACAGCGAGGGGACCTTCCAGGACGTGATCAGCGTGGAGGTGCGCGATCCGGTGAGCGCGACGTCCAACTCGGTTCCGTTTTCGCTGAACTGTGTGGCGGAGACCCCGACGGGCGGGGCCTCCCCCAGTACGTCCGCCTCACCGACCTCGTGAGGGTCAGACCGCTCCGGTCAGCACGGGCAGATAGCCGCCCGACTGGCCGGCGGCGGTCGGGTGGTACGACTCGCCGATGCTCAGCAGGTTGAGGCTGTGCAGCCAGGAGCTGCCGGAGCAGATCTCGTGGCCGGTGAAGGTGGTGCGGACATCACCGAAGGCGAAGCCGTGGTTCGCCGCCGCCTTGTTGATGGCGGTGTCCAGGTAGTCCGCCGCGTCGTTGATCGCCTTCCGCTTGGTGTCGGAGAGGCCGACGCAGGTCGTGCCGAGCCGGTAGAAGCGGGGGTAGCCGAGAACGACCACACGGGCGTTCGGGGCTTTGGCGCTGATCGCCGAGTAGACCTTGTCGAGCTGGCCCGGCAGCGTGGAGTCGACGTACGCCTTCGCGGTGTTGATCCGGGAGAGGCAGGAGCTGTCGGACTGCAGGACGCAGGTGGTCATGACGTCGGAGAAGCCGGCGTCGTTGCCTCCGATGGTGATGGAGACCAGGCCGGTGGCGGTGCTGAGCGGCCCGAGTTGGTTCGCCAGAACATCACCCGTACGGGCGCCGGAACAAGCGGTGAAGTCGAACGTCGAGGGTGAATGGGCCGCGGCCCAGAGGTAGGGGTACGCCTTGGTGCTGCGGTCGCAGTCGCCGCTGGAGCCGATGTAGCTGCCCGCGCCGACTCCCGAGGAGTAGGAGTCGCCGAGGGCCACATAGCCCGTGGCGGCGGCCTGCGGGGACGCCTGCGCCGCCGTGGCCCCGGTGAGGGCCGTGCCGGCGGCGAGGAGGATCGAGCTCACGAAGACGGCAAATCGGGAACGTCTCATGGAACCTCCCTTTAGCAGGATCTCTGCCATAACCGGCGTACCAACTACGCGTGTTGAGGGGAAGTGTCCATGCCAAGCTTTTCGGTGCAATGGGCACCGGACGGGAAGCGCGGGGAACAGGTGTGTGCCTTGTTCACGCCTTGACGCCCCCAGTTCGCCTGCGCGACATTGAAGTCCGGCATCCGGCGCGCTGGGGGGCAAAGTCGCCAATGCAGACCATCCGCATCAAGAGACCGTCGGACGACAGCGGCACACAGCGGGCGGGGCCCGGTCCGGGGAGGGACCTGGCGCCTCTGCTCGCGGGGGCCGCGACGGCCGTGGGGGCGTTCGGCGCGCTGCTCGCGCTGGTCGACTCCGGGTCCGCGCTGCGCGGTCCGCTCACCCTGTTCTTCCTGCTCGCGGCGCCGGCGACCGCCATCGCGGCCGCGCTGCGCGGGCTGGAACCCTTCGGCCGCGCACTCGCCGCCATCGCGGGCGCGGTCGTCCTGAACATGCTCGTGGCTCAGGGCATGTTGGCCGTCCACCGCTGGTCCGTACACGGCGGGATCATTGCCGTGACCGTGATCAGTTGCGCACTTCTGCTTCTAAGTTGTGTAACGGTCAAACCAACAAAAAGGTGAGGCCTGGTTTCAGGCCTTGCCATACAGGCTCAATCGTCAATACCGTCGTACATCTCACCCGCATCGGACCATCACTCAGCGGCTCCAGGGGAGGGCTCAGGACCGCGATGGCTTCCGGGGGCGGGGCGCGGTAGGGGGGTGCCGTGCTCGGTGACCGCACTTGTGACCGAGTCGTGCCGCGCGGTCGGCTGCCGTCGTCACGGCAGACGGCCAGTTCTGCCAGCTCGCTTCGGCGTGCACGGAGTTCCTTTTCGTCATGCCCAGGCGTGAACCCCCCTTTCGAACCGGACACAAAACCGGGCCGCCCAGGGGCGGGCGGTCCACCGGACGAGAGGGACCAGACTCATGAGTTCCGTACTGCGGTCGGCCACCACGGGCGAAGGCCCGTCAGCCGCCGCCCAATACCGGCCGATCTCCTCGCATCTGGCCATCGCACCACCGGTGAGCGTGGTGATTCCCGCGATGAACGAGGCGGAGAATCTCCCCTACGTCTTCAAGACGCTGCCGGACTGGATACACGAAGTCGTCCTGGTGGACGGCAACTCCACGGACGACACCGTCGAAGTGGCCCGTGAACTGTGGCCGAAGGTCAAGGTCGTCGAGCAGCGGGGCAAGGGCAAGGGGGACGCCCTGATCACCGGGTTCGAGGCCTGCACCGGCGACATCATCGTGATGGTCGACGCGGACGGCTCGGCCGACGGCGGTGAGATCGTCTCGTACGTCTCCGCCCTGGTCTCCGGCGCCGACTTCGCCAAGGGCTCGCGCTTCGCCAACGGCGGCGGCACCGACGACATGACCTTCATCCGCAAGCTCGGCAACTGGGCGCTGTGCACGATCGTCAACCGCAAGTTCGGCGCCCGCTACACCGATCTCTGCTACGGCTACAACGCCTTCTGGCGGCACTGCCTGGACAAGATCTCCCTCGACTGCACCGGCTTCGAGATCGAGACGCTCATCAACATCCGGGTGGTCAAGGCCGGGTTGAAGGTGCAGGAGATCCCCAGCTACGAGTACCTGCGCATCCACGGCGCCAGCAATCTGCGCGCCGTGCGGGACGGGTTCCGGGTGCTGAAGGTCATCCTCAAGGAGCGCTCCAACCGGCGTGAGCTGCGCCGGCAGGAACGCCATTCACCGATGCTCGACTCGGTGCGGGGAGAGGTGTCTTGAGCGATCTCGACGTCTCCGTCGTGATCTGCGTGTACACCGAGGACCGCTGGGAGGACATCCTCGCCGCGGTCGCCTCGGTGCGCGCGCAGTCGCGGCCCGCTCTGGAGACCCTGCTGGTCGTCGACCACAACCCGACCCTCCTGGAACGACTCACCAGGGAGTACAAGGAGACCGCGGACGTACGGGTGCTGCCCAACGCGGGTCCCCGTGGCCTGTCCGCCGGCCGCAACACCGGCATCGCGGCCTCCCGCGGCGAGGTGCTCGCCTTCCTCGACGACGACGCCGTGGCCGAGCGCGACTGGCTGCGCCGCTTCACCGAGGCCTACACCGATCCCCGGGTGATGGCCGTCGGCGGACGCACGATGCCCGTCTGGGCGTCGGGACGCCGTCCGGCCTGGTTCCCGGAGGAGTTCGACTGGGTGGTGGGCTGCACCTACCGGGGGCTGCCGCCGGGCCGGGTGCGGGTGCGCAACGTCCTGGGAGGAAACGCTTCCTTCCGTCGTACGGCGTTCGACGCGGCGGGCGGTTTCGCGACCGGCATCGGACGCGACGGCGACAAGCGTCCGCTGGGCTGCGAGGAGACGGAGCTGTGCATCCGGCTCAGCCGTGCCAGGCCCGACGCCGTCCTGCTCATCGACGACCGGGCGGTGATCCACCACCGGGTGCCCCCGGCGCGCGAGCGCTTCGGGTACTTCTGCGCCCGCGCCTACGCCGAGGGGCTGTCCAAGGCGCTGGTGGCGCGCAGTGTGGGCGCGGACAAGGGGCTCGAGTCCGAACGCCGGTACACCACCCGGGTGCTGCCGGCCGGGGTGGCACGCGGGCTGCGGGACGCCGTACTGGCCCGGCCGGGGGGAGC
>NZ_WVUG01000093.1 GCF_017614965.1 Streptomyces griseorubiginosus
ACTCCGCCCCACCCGGCCACTGCCCCGCACGGACGCGTGCGCCGCGATCTCCCGCGCCCGCTCCTCGGGGCACCCCGGAAACAGCCGCCGTATCTCCGCCGCGAACGCCTCCGCGAACCGCACATCCTCTGCGGCCCGCCGTCTGGCGTCCCGTGCCCGGCGCCGCCGCCGCGCCTCCGCGTCCGCCAGACACCGCTCCTCCGCCCGGACGAGCCCCGCCTCCTCGACCAGGACGCCCTGCCGCTCGTACCGCGCCTTGCGCCGGTTGAAGCGCACGACAACCGCCGACAGCGCGCTCTCCTCCCGCGACCGCCGTGTCAGCGCCGTGTCACCGCGCGGCAGGAACACCAGATGCCCGAGATCGGCGCAGTCCAGACACCGCGGCGCCCCGTCCTCGAGGACCAACAGCGACAACGGCCCCGCATGACACTCCCCGCACTGCCGCCGCCTCAGCGGCTGAATGACGAGAAGTCCGGTACGGCCCGTAGGCGTTTCCAGGTGCGCCATACCTGTTCCCTTCCCCGTCACACGACCCGGGCCCACCCCGATCGGTCACACCTCCGTCAACGACACCGCTCACCGACGCCGCTCACCGACGCCGCTCACCGGCAGGCGGGCGCACGGGCGTGTGGGCGTACGGGAGTAGGGGTGCCGCCTCGGCGTCGCGCACCCCGCACCCACCCACGAACCGGACGACGCGTACCGAACCGTGGCGCCGCACTGGCGCGACGCGCCCCGGTCGGTACCTGACGCATCATGGGCCCTGTGCGACTCGAAGCGATCACCTGGGACCGGCTCGGCGACCTCCTGGCCGAACGGCTGCTCGACCTCGAGCCCGCCGACGGCGGCTCCTGGCCCCGCATCGCCTTCGACGGCGCGCCCGCGGCCCGCCCCGGAGACCTCGCCGAGCGCGTGTCCGAGGCGCTGCGCGTACGCGGCCGCCCCTCGCTCACCGTCGGCACCCAGGGCTTCCTGCGCCCCGCCTCGCTCCGCCTGGAGTACGGCCGTCAGGACGTGGAGGCCTACTACGACGGCTGGTTCGACACCGCCGCCCTGTGGCGCGAGGTCTTCGGCCCTCTCGAACCCGGCGGCGACGGACGCGTCCTGCCCGATCTGTGGGACCCGGCCACCGACCGCGCCACCCGTAGCTCCTACGTCCAACTCCCGCCCGGCGGCTTCCTGTTGCTGCACGGCCCCCTCCTGCTGCGGCACTGGTTCCCCTTCGACCTGACCGTCCACGTCCTCCTGTCGCCCGGTGCCCTGCGCCGCCGCACGCCCGACGCCGACCACTGGACGCTCCCCGCCTACGAGCGCTACGAGTCGGAGACCGACCCGGCCGGCACCGCCGACGTCCTGGTACGGGCCGACGATCCACGGCATCCGGCATGGAGCGGCTGACCGCCGGAGGGCAGACCCGATCCGTCACCCACCTTTCCATGGCCTTTTCAATGCGCGTGCATGTAATTAGTCTCTCCCCATGACGACCTCCTCGATCGACCCCGTCCGCTTCACCGCCCCTGTCCGCGCCCTCCTCGACGGCAGGAACTTCGCCGGCGTCGCCACCCTCGGCCCCGACGGCTCCCCGCAGAACTCGGTGGTCTGGATCAAACGCGAGGGCGACACCGTGCTCTTCTCCTCCACCGACGGCCGGCAGAAGGTGCGCAACCTCCGCCGCGACCCCCGCGTCAGCCTCTCGGTCTTCGACCTCGCCGACCCCTACACCTCGGTCGAGATCCGCGGCACCGCCGAGATCCTTCCCGACGAGGGCAAACGGCTCCCGTACGAGCTCTCCCACAAGTACCTCGGCATCGACCCGCCCGCGGAGAAGGACGACGAGGTCCGCGTGATCGTCCGCGTCGTGCCACGGAAGATCATCGGCTTCTCCGCCTGACCGTCACCCGTTCCCGATGTCACGGGTCGGCCCGTTCGCCCTCCTGCTACCGCCGGGTTCCGGGTGCATCCGGCATCCGGCGCGGCGAGAATGTAGGGCGCCGGTTTCAGCGGTGCGTCCCGTGCCGCACCGGCCGCCCGGCACCGGGAGGTACTCCATGACCACCGCCGGAGACATCATGCACCGTGGCGCCCAGTGGATCCCCGCCCACGAGACGCTGGACCGCGCCGCCCAGCTGATGCGCGAGCTGAACGTCGGAGCCCTGCCCATCAGCGACGAGAACGAGCGGCTCTGCGGCATCCTCACCGACCGCGACATCGTCGTCGGCTGTGTGGCCATGGGCCACGACCCGGCCAGGGTGACCGCAGGTGAGATGGCTCAGGGCACCCCGCGCTGGATCGACGCGAGCGCCGACGTCGACGACGTGCTCAGGGAGATGCGGGACCACCAGATCCGCCGGCTCCCCGTCATCGAGAACAAGCGGCTGGTCGGCATGATCAGCGAGGCCGACCTGGCCCGGAACCTGACGGAGGATCAGATCGCCGACTTCGCCCACAGCGTCTACGCCAAGGCCATGACCCATTGACCGGCCGCGCCCCGGAAGTCACAGCCAGCCGTTGCGCCGGAAGCCGCGGTACAGCGCCAGGCACGCCACGGATATGACGCCGATGACCAGGGGGTAGCCGAACCTCCAGTGCAGCTCCGGCATGTGATCGAAGTTCATGCCGTACACCCCGCAGACCATCGTCGGCACGGCGATCACCGCGGCCCAGGCCGTGATCTTCCGCATGTCCTCGTTCTGAGCGACCGTCACCTGCGCGAGATGGGCCTGCAGGATCGAGTTGAGCAGTTCGTCGAAGGCGGCGATCTGCTCCTTGGCTCGCATGAGGTGGTCCAGGACGTCCCTGAAGTAGGCCTGTATCTCCGGGTCGACCACCCGGATCGGCCGGGTCGCGAGATCCTCGACCGGGCGGGCGAGCGGCACCACGGCCCGCTTCAGTTCGAGCAGTTCACGCTTCATCTGGTAGATCCGGCCCGGGTCGGCCCGCGCGCCGTTCTCCGCGAACACGTCCGTCTCGACCTGGTCGATGTCCTCCTGGACCGAGTCGGTGACGCTCAGGTAGTCGTCGACGACGTGGTCGGCGATCGCGTGCAGAACCGCGGCCGGGCCCTTGGCGAGTTGCTGGGGGTGCGACTCCAGCTCCTCGCGCAGCGGACCCAGCGAGCCGTGCATGCCATGGCGGACCGTGATCACGAAGTCCTCGCCGACGAACACCATGATCTCGCCGGTGTTCACCACCTCACTGGTCGCGGTCAGCTTCTCGTGCTCGACGTAGCAGACCGTCTTGAACACCGCGAACAACGTCTCGCCGTACCGCTCCAGCTTCGGGCGCTGATGGGCCTCGACCGCGTCCTCCACCGCCAGCGGATGCAGGTCGAAGAGCTCCGCGATACCCGCGAACTCCTGGTCCGTCGGCTCGTGCAGCCCCAGCCACACGAAGCCGTGTCCGCTCTTGCGCACCCGCTGCACCGTGTCGACCAGGTCACCGCCCGCGGGCACCCGTACGCCGTCGCGATAGGTCACGCAGTTGACCACCGAGGAGCCCAGCGGGGACCTGGCCGGGTGGCTCAGGTCGACGCGGGGGCGCCGACGGGCCAGCCGTGCCACCTTGCGCAGGCCACCGACCCCGCTGAGGCTCGTGACCTTCCGCAGATTCCCTGCCATGGACATCTGGATCTCCTTGCGTGGATCTCCCCGGACTCGGCGCCGGGTGGCTGCGACGAGCCGCTTTCCCGTGCCTTGGCCGGCCAGTCTGCCAGGTTCGGGTAAGCGGTGGTTGAGGCTGTGGGAACAGGGCATTCCGCTTTGTTCCCGTCTGTGGAAAAGCGGTTTGCCCGAGTTGGGGGGCCATCTCGTGCCGGGGACCGCGTCGGCCGCACCGCACAAGCCCGGCAACTGGGATGATCGCGGCATGACGCGATCCGACGGGTACCTCCTCGACAACCGGCGGTCGGAGGCGGCCGAGCGCTTCGACGCCTTCGCCACCCTCTTCGACCCCACGACGTTCCGGCACATCGAAGGATTCGGCATCGGGCCCGGCTGGCGCTGCTGGGAGGTCGGCGCGGGCGGCACCTCGGTGGTGTCCTGGCTGGCGAAGAAGGTCGGTCCGACCGGCAAGGTCGTGGCGACCGACATCGACACGACCCGGCTCGCCCCCGCCGGCCGGCCGCCGGTGGAGGTGCGGGTCCACGACGTGGGCACCGAGGCGCCGCCGGGGGAGGGCTTCGACCTGGTGCACGCCCGGCTCGTCCTCGTCCATGTCCCCGACCGCGAGCGGGCGTTGCGGTCGATGGTCGAGTCCCTGCGTCCCGGTGGCCGCATCCTCGTCGAGGACGCCGACCCCGCCCTGCAGCCGCTGCTCTGCCCCGACGAGCACGGCCCGGAGCAGCGCCTCGCCAACCGGCTGCGGCACGGTTTCCGCCAGCTCCTCGCAGAGCGCGGCGCCGATCTCTCCTACGGCCGCCGCCTGCCACGCCTGCTGCGCGAGGCCGGACTGCGCCGTGTCGAGGCCGACGCGTACTTCCCGCTCACCTCACCGGCCTGCGTGGCCCTCGAATCAGCCACCGTCCGCCAGATCCGCGCCCAGCTCGTCGAAGCCGGCCTGGCCACGGACGAGGAGATCGACCGCCACCTGACCAACGTCGAGACCGGCAGCATGGACCTGGCAACCGCTCCGATGATCTCGGCGTGGGGGAGGAAGGGGTAGCCGGTTGGGAGAGGCGTCGGGGAGATAGGGATAGGTTGGGGAGGCGTGAGAGAGGAAGGGATAGTCGGTCGGGGGAGGCGTGGGGGAGTCACGGACGGTTGGTTGCCGGTCTCGTCCGCGTCGACGGTCGTCTCGCCGGGACAGGTGGTTGCCGGTCCCTTCCGCGTCGCCCGCCGTCTCGTCAGGGACAGCTGGTTGCCGGTCTCGTCCGCCTTGCCCGCCGTCTCGTCAGGGACGGCTGGTTGCCGGTCCGTCCGGCTCGACCCGCCGTCACTCCCGCCCCGGCGGTCTCGCTCCCACCCGTTCGACGGCCAGTGCCCCCGCTCGGCAGCCTTCCTGCGCCGCCGTTTCCGGGGTGGCGCCCGAGATCAGCGCGGCCAGGAACGCGCCGGTGAAGGCGTCGCCGGCCCCCGTGGTGTCCGTGGCGCGCACCGGGACCGCGGGGACCTCCGCCGTCACCGTTCCCGCGCGGGCGACCAGCGCGCCGTCCGCTCCCTGCTTGGCGACCACCAGCGGGATGTGCCGGCTCAGCTTGGCCGCCGCGTCCGCCGGATCGGGCAGCCCCGTGAGCAGACACGCCTCGTCCCGGCTGGGCAGCAGCAGATCCACTCCGTCGACGAGCTCCAGGAACCGGTCGACCCCCAGGTCCCGCAGGAAACCGGCCGACGCGGGGTCCAGACTCACCGGCACCCCGCGCGTGCGTGCCGACTCCAGCGCCACCCTCACCAGCGCGCGGCTCGGCTCGGAGAACAGCAGATAGCCCGAGAGGTGCAGCCGGCCCACCCCGTCGAGCATCCCGTCCGACCAGTCACCCGGTTCCAGCCGCAGAGACGCCCCGCTGTCGGTCAGAAACGTTCGCTCGCCCGAAGCGCCCGTGTCGACCAGGCAGACCACCGTCCCGGTCGGCGCCTCGGGATCGACGACGAGCAGCGGCCGTACCCCGCACGCGGCGAGCGCACGCTCGTGCCAGTCCGCCGCGTCCGCTCCCACCCGTCCGAGCAGCCGTACCTCCGGACAGCCCCGATGGGCCGCCCAGCACGCCACGTTGGCACCCGCGCCTCCCGGCAGCGTGCGGATCACGGAGGCCGTGTCGGTTCCCGCGGCGAGCGGCCCCCGGTGCCGGGCGACCACGTCCGTGATCACGTCCCCGACGACCAGCAGCGCACCGGTCCGCGAACCGAGCGAGCCCGCTTGCCGGGCCGAGCCGCCCGGCTCCGCCGTCATGCCGCTGCCCAGGCCGCCGCGATCCGCGCCGCCAGCCGTACGTTTCCGCGCACCGCCGCGAGGTTCGCGGTCAGGGAGGCCCCGTCGGTGTGCCGTACCAGGTAGTCCAGCAGGAACGGCGTGACGGCCTGCCCGGTGACGCCCTCCGCCTCGCACGCGTGCAGCGCGTCGGCGAGCACACGCGCGTGCAACTCGGGATCCAGCTGTTCCTCCGTGGGCACGGGGTTGGCGACGATCAGCGCCGACTCGGGTCCGTCGAGGGAGTCCTGCGCCCGCATGACGTCGGCGACCTGCGCGGGGCTGTCCAGCGTCCAGTCCACCGGGTGTCCCGAGTCCGACAGATAGAAGCCGGGGAAGCGGTCCGTGCCGTATCCGGCCACGGCGACCCCGAGCGTCTCCAGCCGTTGCAGCGTCGCCGGCACGTCCAGGATCGACTTCACGCCCGCGCACACCACCGTGATCCGCGTCCGGGCCAGCAACCCCAGGTCGGCCGACTCGTCCTGGGTGACGGTCCACTCCCGGTGCACCCCGCCGAGCCCGCCCGTCGCGAACACCCGCACGCCTGCCAGCGCCGCCAGCAGCGCCGTCGCCGACACCGTGGTCGCCCCGCTCGCCCCCGACGCCACCGCGAGCGGCAGGTCCCGGTGGCCCAGCTTGCGGATGCCGTCCTCGTTGGCGACCCGCTCCAGTTGCTCCTTGTCCAGCCCCACATGAGGCCGCCCGTCCAGCACCGCGATCGTCGCGGGAACGGCGCCCTCCCGTCGTACGACATCCTCCAGCTCCAGCGCGACCTGCAGGTTGCGCGGGCGCGGCAGCCCGTGCGCGATGATCGTGGACTCGAGAGCCACCACGGGTTGACGCGCGTCGATCGCCTCGCGTACTTCCTCCGACACCATGAGCACCACGCGCCTGCCTCCTGTCGTTCGGTCCTCCCTCATCTCTGGCGGGAGGTGTGCCCGGTCAAACCCTTGCAGCCTGTGGTGGACGACACCAGCCTGGGTGCATGACCGACAACACGACACGTCTCGACCACGTCGTCCTGTGGGTGCGCGACCCGGTCGCCTCGGCCGACTTTTACGAGAAGACGGTCGGCCTCCGGCCCCTCCGGGTCACCGAGTTCGCCGAGGGGAAGGTCTCCTTTCCTTCCGTGCGGCTGAACGACGAGACCATCCTCGACCTCATGCCCCATTCCATCGCGCCGCGCATGAAGATGCTCCCCGGCGCCGCCGACAGCGCGGGCCACCCGGTCAACCACGTCTGCATAGCCCTGCCGGGCGACGACCTCGACACCCTCCACAGCCGTCTTGAGGAGCGCGCCGTCCCCGTCTCCGAGTTCTCTTACGACTCCTTCGGTGCCCGCGGGAACGCCCGGCGCAGCTTCTACTTCCGCGACCCGGACGGCAACGTCCTGGAGGCCAGGCACTACGACTGACAGACGCAGGGGCCGCCCCCACGCGCGACCGTCGCCTGGGGCGACGTCAGAACAGCGGCTCGGGCAGCACTCCCTCCAGGGCCAGCAGCTTCCGCTTGGTCTCCAGACCGCCCCCGAACCCGCCGATGCCGCCATCGCTCTCGACCACCCGATGGCAGGGCACCACGACCGGCAGCGGGTTGGAGCCCATCGCCACCCCTACGGCCTGTGCCGCCCCGGGCTGTCCCACCCGCCCGGCCAGTTCGCCGTAGCCCACCACCGCCCCGTACGGCACCCCGGACGCCAGCTCGCGCAGCACCTGACGGTTGAACCCGGAGATCAGCGACCAGTCCAACGGCAGCTCGAAGTCGCGTCGCTCGCCCGCGAAGTACGCCTGGACCTGTCGTATCGCCTCGGCCAGCAAAGGTGAGTCCGGTGCCTCGACCGGCTCGCGGCCCAGCCGCGAGGCGAGCCGCTCCAACGCCTTCTCGCGCACCGCGTCCGTGGCATGGAACACGACGTTGACCAGGCCCTCGCGGGTCGCGGCGAGCAGCAGCGGACCGATGCCGGTGCCCACCACCGCCCATACGACCTGCTGTTCGTACTCCCCATGGCTGTCCATGCGCCCACCGTACGACCCGCCACTGACAACGCCCGGCGCGGCGGACCGGCTCAGGGTGACTGCAGCGCCGCCCGGACCACGTCGGCCTTGTTGGTGATGACGCCGTCGACGCCGTACCGCTCCACGCGCTGGGCGACGGCCGCGTCGTCCACGGTCCAGGCGAACACCGTCAGCGGCCTGCCGTGTGGCCCCTTGAACGCGTGCACCGAGGTGACGTATCCCGTCGAGATCGTGCCGTAGGACGGGTTGATCCCGTCGGTGAACGCCGCGTACCGGTGCAGGTCCGCCACCAGCGGGGTGCCGAGCAGGGCGGTCCTGACGGCCGGCGCGAGGTCGTGGACGATCCGCAGGCTGTCAGCGCTGAAGCTCTGCACGATCAGTCGGCCGGCGAGATGCCGACGGTCCAGCCAGCCCTCGTTGCCGAGGACCTTCAGAGTCTCCCGCTCGATGCCGGGGTACAGCTGCGGGTTCTTGATCTCCAGGAGCAGCTTCTGGTGGTTGTGCTCCACCTCCCGCATGTACTGCGTCAGCGTCGGCACGCGCGTGCCCGCGTACTGGTGACCGAACCAGCTGCCCGCATCCAGGCGCGCGATCTCGGCGGCGGTGAAGTCCTTCACCTTCCAGGGGGACCGGCCGGGGAAGAGTTGCTTGACGTTCGTCGTGCGCCGCAGGCTGTCGTCGTGGATGACGACGAGTTCGCCGTCCTTGGTGCGCTGGACGTCGTTCTCGACCCAGGAGACGCCCATCGCGGCCGCCTTGTCGATGGAGGCGAGGGTGTTCTCGGGCGCGTAGGCGGCCGCGCCCCTGTGGCCGATGACCAGCGGAGCCGGACCCTTGGCGACATCGCCCGCCCGGGCGTCGTTGTGCGGCAGCAGGAAGGCGGCGGCCCCCAGCAGCGCGGTGCAGACGACGGCGACTACGCGCGCGTACATGCGTACTCCTAGCATCGGTCCATCACGTACTGCTCAACTGTGACAGCAGAGCGTCAACGATGTCGGTGTACAGAATGGCCACACAATGAATGGCGTTGCCCACGTCCGCTCACCGGTGCCGCACAACTGGGGCAACGACGTGTTTCTTTGCCGGAAAATCGTTCGACCATTCCGGTGGGGGTCATACTCTCTGCCTCAACCCTGACCGCTGGGGCGGTTCTGGGAGGGGGTGCATTTCAGAAGATTCCGGGACGTAAAAGGCGGGAAGGGCAGCCGCACATGCAAGGCACGGTCGACGGATTCAGCTACGGACTCGTCACACCGGTGGTGGCTTTTCTCATGGCCTCCCTCGGTGGCGCCCTCGGCCTGCGCTGCACCACCAGATCGATGCTCGTCGCCCACTCCTGGCGCCCCGGCTGGCTCGCCCTCGGTTCGGTGGCCATCGCGTCCGGCATATGGACCATGCACTTCGTCGCCATGATGGGGTTCAAGGTCAGGCAGGCGCCGATCCACTACGACAAGGCGATGACGTTCGCCAGCCTCGGCGTCGCGATCGTCATGGTGGGCATCGGGATCTTCATCGTCGGCTACCGGGGCGCGAGGGGGACCGCTCTGTTCACCGGCGGCACCATCACCGGTCTGGGCATCGCCTCGATGCACTACCTGGGCATGGCGGCGATGCGCCTGAACGGACGACTGGAGTACAACACCCTCACGGTCGCCGCCTCCGTCGTCATCGCGATGGCCGCCGCCACCGCCGCCCTGTGGGCGGCCGGACAGATCCGCGGCTTCCTGTGGAGCGTGGGCGCCAGCCTCGTCATGGGGCTCGCCGTGAGCGGTATGCACTACACCGGGATGGCCGCCCTGAGCGTTCATCTCCACGGCACGGCGGCCCCGACCGACGGTGAGTCGGCCGCGGCGCTGCTGTGGCCCCTGCTGATCGGACCGCTCGCCTTCCTGCTGATCGCGGCCGTGGTCGTGGTGTTCGACCCGATGATGGTCATGGGCAGGCCCGACTGGACCCCCGTCGAGCACAAGCCCGGCGTCCCGGCCCATCCCGCCGTCCACCACCCGGCGCACCGTCCCCCGCTCCGCCCGGTCCGGCAGGCCGTCCGACGCGGCTCACGCACTCCGCAGAACCGCTGACCCGACCGCATTGTCAGTGGGGGGTCGTACGGTGGATCCCATGCGGCCCGTTTCCAACATCGAACGCACGGTGGCGCCCTTCGAGGTCGTCAGCCCCTACCAGCCCAGCGGCGACCAGCCGGCGGCCATCGCCGAGCTGGCCAAGCGCATCGAGGCCGGTGAGAAGGACGTCGTCCTGCTGGGCGCGACCGGCACCGGCAAGTCCGCCACCACCGCGTGGATGATCGAGAAGCTCCAGCGCCCCACACTCGTGATGGCGCCGAACAAGACCCTGGCCGCCCAGCTGGCGAACGAGTTCCGCGAACTGCTGCCCAACAACGCGGTCGAGTACTTCGTCTCGTACTACGACTACTACCAGCCCGAGGCGTACGTCCCGCAGTCGGACACCTACATCGAGAAGGACTCCTCGATCAACGAGGAGGTCGAGCGGCTGCGCCACTCCGCGACCAACTCGCTGCTCACCCGCCGCGATGTCGTGGTGGTGGCCTCCGTGTCCTGTATCTACGGCCTCGGCACACCCCAGGAGTACGTGGACCGCATGGTCCCCCTGAGGGTCGGCGAAGAGATGGACCGGGACCAGCTGTTGCGCCGTTTCGTGGACATCCAGTACACGCGCAACGACCTGGCCTTCACCCGGGGCACCTTCCGCGTCCGCGGCGACACCATCGAGATCTTCCCGGTCTACGAGGAGCTCGCGGTCCGCATCGAGATGTTCGGCGACGAGATCGAGGCACTCTCCACCCTGCACCCGATCACCGGCGAGATCATCAGCGACGACGAGCAGTTGTACGTCTTCCCCGCCTCCCACTACGTCGCCGGGCCCGAGCGCATGGAGCGGGCCATCAACGACATCGAGAAGGAGCTCGGCGAGCGCCTGGCCGAGCTGGAGAAGCAGGGCAAGCTCCTGGAGGCGCAGCGCCTGCGGATGCGGACGACGTACGACCTCGAGATGCTCCGCCAGATCGGTTCCTGCTCCGGCGTCGAGAACTACTCGATGCACTTCGACGGCCGCTCGCCCGGCTCCCCGCCCAACACCCTGCTGGACTACTTCCCGGACGACTTCCTCCTGGTCATCGACGAGTCGCACAACACGGTCCCGCAGATCGGCGCCATGTACGAGGGCGACGCCTCCCGCAAGCGCACCCTCGTCGACCACGGCTTCCGCCTTCCCTCCGCCCTGGACAACCGCCCGCTGAAGTGGGAGGAGTTCCAGGAGCGCATCGGGCAGACGGTGTATCTGTCGGCCACCCCGGGCAAGTACGAGCTCTCGCGCGCGGACGGCGTCGTCGAGCAGATCATCCGCCCCACCGGTCTCGTCGACCCGGAGGTCGTCGTCAAGCCCACCGAGGGCCAGATCGACGACCTGGTGCACGAGATCCGCACCCGCACCGAGAAGGACGAGCGCGTCCTGGTCACCACCCTCACCAAGAAGATGGCCGAGGATCTCACCGACTACTTCCTGGAACTCGGCATCCAGGTGCGCTACCTGCACAGCGACGTGGACACCCTGCGCCGCGTCGAGCTGCTGCGCGAGCTGCGCTCCGGTGAGTTCGACGTGCTGGTCGGCATCAACCTCCTGCGTGAGGGTCTCGACCTGCCCGAGGTGTCCCTGGTGGCGATCCTCGACGCCGACAAGGAGGGCTTCCTGCGCTCGGGCACCTCCCTGATCCAGACCATCGGCCGTGCGGCGCGCAATGTCTCCGGCCAGGTCCACATGTACGCCGACAAGATCACCCCGGCGATGGAGAAGGCCATCGAGGAGACCAACCGGCGCCGGGAGAAGCAGGTCGCGTACAACAAGGAGCGGGGCATCGACCCGCAGCCGCTGCGCAAGAAGATCAACGACATCGTCGCCCAGATCGCTCGCGAGGACGTCGACACCGAACAACTGCTCGGCTCGGGTTACCGCAAGTCGAAGGACGGCAAGGGCGCCAAGGCACCCGTGCCCGCCCTCGGCGGCAAGGCGGCCGCCGGTACCAAGAAGGCCAAGGGCAAGGCCAAGGAGACCGTCCCGACCGACCGCCCGGCGGCCGAACTGGCCGAGCAGATCGAGGAGATGACGGCGCGTATGCGCGCCGCGGCCGCGGACCTCCAGTTCGAGATCGCGGCCCGGCTGCGCGACGAGGTGTCCGAGATGAAGAAGGAGCTGCGCCAGATGAGGGAGGCGGGTCTGGCCTGACCCTCCCGGCAGACGCCGGACCTCGGACCATGCGCACTGTGTTGCAAGACCGACACAAAGTACGAGCCGGGGTTCGGCACTGTCGGTGCCGCTGCGTAGGGTTCTGGACAACCGCGGACTCCGCGGCAACAGGGGACAGTTCGAGAGGGGAACCAGCCGTGACCGTCAACATGACCAAGGGTCAGGCCATCAGTCTGCAGAAGAACGACGGGGGCAGCCTGACCGCGGTGCGCATGGGTCTCGGGTGGCAGGCGGCTCCCCGGCGCGGTCTGTTCGGCTCGCGCACCCGTGAGATCGACCTGGACGCCTCCGCCGTCCTGTTCGCGGACAAGCAGCCGGTCGACGTCGTCTTCTTCCGCCACCTCGTCAGCGACGACGGCTCGGTCCGCCACACCGGTGACAACCTCGTCGGCGGTGTCGGCCAGGGCGGCGACGACGAGGCGATCCTCGTGGACCTGGCGCGGGTCCCGGTTCACATCGACCAGATCGTCTTCACCGTGAACTCGTTCACCGGGCAGACCTTCCAGGAGGTGCAGAACGCGTTCTGCCGCCTGGTCGACGAGACCAACGGCCAGGAACTCGCGCGCTACACCCTCGCGGGCGGCGGCGCCTACACCGCCCAGATCATGGCCAAGGTGCACCGGGCCGGCTCCGGCTGGACGCTGACCGCTCTCGGCACCCCGGCCAACGGCCGCACCTTCCAGGACCTGATGCCGTCGATCCTGCCGCATCTGTAGGACCACCCGACGACCGCACAGGAGACGACGGCAGCGACACAGGGGGGACGAGGGCGATGACGGCCGAGCTGGTGCGGGGGCAGAACCACCCGCTCTCCCAGGTCCGTCTCGAGATCCGGGTCTCGGCCGGCACGCCGGTCGTCGCCTCGGCCACGCTCGGCGACGAGCACGGCAGGGCGCGCGGCATGGAAGCGGTCGCCCACCCCGGCGCGCCCACCCTGCCCGGCCTGGAGGTGTCCCGGCAGGCGGCCGCCGACCACCGGCTCGCGGTCGACCTGGGTGCCATGCCCGAGGCCGTGCACCGCGTCCATGTGCTGCTCGCCCTCCCCGACGGGGGGCCGGAGAGCTTCGGTGCCGTCGCCGCCCCGTTCGTCGCCGTCACCAGCCTCGACGGCACCGAGGTCGCCAGCTACACGATCACCGGCCTGGACGCGGAGTCCGCCGTGGTCGCCGTGGAGCTGTACCGCCGGCAGGGCGCCTGGAAGGTGCGCGCCGTCGGCCAGGGGTACGCCGGCGGGCTCGCCGAACTCTTCAGCGATCAGGGCCTGCCCGAGCCGCAGCGGCTCGCCGCCCGCATCGACGAGGCGGTCAGCCAGAGCCTGGCCCGAGCGGTACCGGCACCCCCGCAGCACGCGGCGGACGGAGACCGGACCCGCCAGACGGCGGTGCCGGCCCCAGGCCCTGACCAGACCGGAGCGTCCCACCGCGGCTCCGGCCCGGCCGCACCGCAGCAGCCGGCCAACCCGTACGGCGTCCCGGCACCGCCGACCGCTCCCTACGGCGCGCAGAGCACCACCGCGGGTGGCGCGCCGCAGCCCGGAATCCCGTCCGTGGACCCCTCCGCCGCCACCCAGCCCTCCGCGCCCGGCGGTCCGATCAACTACAGCCACCCGGCCCGGCAGACCGCCGCGCCGCCGCCACCCCCGCCGACCGCGCCTCCTGCCGCTCCCGGACAGCCCGCCCAGCCCGTCGCGGGTGACGCCACCGGCTGGTCGATGGACGAGCGGCTCTACAACCAGATCTGGGGCATGTTCGAGGACCTGGCCCGCACCACGGCCGCGTACCGCAGCGCCGTGGATTTCGCCGACTCGCGCATGGAGAAGGAGCTCGACCAGGCCCTGTCCGACCCGCGCAGCAGGATCGGCGGCCAGGGCGAGGCCGCTCGTGAGAGGGCCCGCGCCAAGCACGCCGACCTGGTCGACCAGGCCCGGGCGGCCCTCGACCGCGATCTCGCCCAGCTCTCCGCCGAGTCCGACGTCGTCGAACCCGCGCTGCCGCCCGCCTACGCCCGCTGGGACAACCCGGTGTGGCACGCCTACCGGGTTCCGATGGAGATCCCGATGGCCCTGCGCCTGGGCGACCTCTACCTGCCCGAGAGCGAGCTGCTGCGCATCCCGATGCTGGTACGGCTGCCCCTGGAACGCGGTCTGTGGATCGACGCGGGATTCACCGAGGCGTACGACGAGTCGTTCGCCGACGCCCATGAACTGCGTCATCGCGCGATGGAGACGGCGGTGGCACTGGCCGCCAGGCTGCTCGCGGTCTATCCGGCCGGTGAGTTCACCGTGCAGGTCATCGATCCGGCGGGGTCCGGCTCCCGGGCGCTCGTGCCGCTGGTGCGCACCGGCGTCCTCCCGGCCCCGCCCGCCCAGGGTGCCGCGGGCGTGGCCGACGTCCTGACCCGGCTCACCCGGCGCGTCGACCTGGTGCAGATGGCGGTGCGCGGTGGAGCGGCCGACTCCCTTCCGTCCGGCCTGGACACGGCCGAGCAGCTGCTGATCGTCAACGACTTCCCGCACGGCTTCGACGACCGGGCCGTGACCCAGCTGCGCTACCTCGCGGACGAGGGACCGGCGGTCGGCGTCCACCTGATGATGGTCGCGGACCGCGAGGACGCCCAGGCCTACGGGCCTTTGCTCGACCCCCTGTGGCGTTCGCTGCTGCGACTCACCCCCCTGCCCGACGATCACCTCGCCGACCCGTGGGTCGGCCACGCGTGGACCTATGAACCGGCGCTGGTGCCACCCGGCAGCGAGGTGCTCCAGCAGGTGCTCACCCTGGTCGCGGCAGCCCGCACCAAGTACATGTAAAGCGCTCTGAGCAGCGGGTTTGATCTTTCTTTTACCAATCTCTTTACCTTTCCTTGGTGGTTGGGGTACAGTTTTCCTCACGGAGGGGAGTACTCCCTATCTGCTGCGGCGTACCCGTCAGTACGGATCAACCAGATCCCGGGGCGTCGGCCCAGGGCCCGTGCCTGGGTGGAAGAGACCTCCGGTAGCGACGACGCTGACATTTGCCGTTACGTATGCCGGAGGCGCAGTGGATGTTTCCCCGACCCTGTGGGTCCTGACCATCGTGGGCCTTGCCGCCCTCATCGCGGTCGACTTCTTCATCGGCCGCAAGCCGCACGACGTCTTGATCAAGGAAGCCGGGATCTGGACGGTCGTCTGGATCGCCCTCGCCGGGCTCTTCGGACTCGGCCTGCTCGTCTTCGGCGGCGGCCAGGCCGGCGGCGAGTTCTTCGCCGGCTTCATCACCGAGAAGTCGCTGAGCGTCGACAACCTCTTCGTCTTCGTCCTGATCATGGCGAAGTTCGCCGTGCCCTCGCAGTACCAGCAGCGCGTCCTGCTCGTCGGTGTGCTCATAGCCCTGGTCCTGCGGGCGATCTTCATCGCGGCCGGCGCCGCGATCCTCGCCAGCTTCTCCTGGGTGTTCTACCTCTTCGGCGCCTTCCTCATCTGGACCGCCTGGAAGCTCATCCAGGAGGCCGGGGCGGACGAGGAGGACGAGGAGTTCGAGGAGAACAAGCTGCTCAAGGCCGCCGAGCGCAGGTTCGGTGTCGCCGACCGCTACCACGGCACCAAGCTGTGGATCCAGCAGAACGGCAAGCGGGTCATGACCCCGATGCTGGTCGTGATGCTGGCGATCGGCACCACGGACGTCCTCTTCGCGCTCGACTCGATCCCCGCGATCTTCGGCCTGACCCAGGACCCGTACATCGTCTTCACCGCGAACGCCTTCGCGCTGATGGGCCTTCGCCAGCTGTACTTCCTCATCGGCGGTCTGCTGAAGAAGCTCGTCCACCTCAGCTACGGTCTGTCGATCATCCTGGGCTTCATCGGCGTCAAGCTGGTGCTGCACGCTCTGCACGAGTCCGGCGTCCATGTCCCGGAGATCTCCATCCCCGTCTCCCTCGGCGTGATCTGCTCGGTCCTGATCGTCACCACGATCACCAGCCTGCGGGCGTCCAGGAAGCAGGCGGCGGCCGAGGCGGCGCAGTCGGAGAGCGAAGGCGCTCCGAAGGACAGCATCCGGGCCTGACCACGACCGACGTAGGAACAACCAGCACCGGGAGCGACGCGCGATGAATTGCCGACCATCGCTCCCGGTGCTTCCTTGGGAGCCGAGCGTTCCCGCACCGGGAGCGCCGTGGCCGGGTGGAGGAATCCATGGACACACCCGTCAAGTTCGTACAGATCGTCGATTCCGAGACCGAGCGCATCGAGGAGATGCGCAAGCTGTCCGAGGAGATGGACGAGCGGTTCGCGGGCCGCAGCGGCGGTCCCACGCACCGCCTCGTCCTCAGGGACAGGAACCAGCCGAACCGCTACCTCGTGGTGATCGAGTTCAACTCCTACGAGGAGGCCATGGCCACCAGCAACGCCCCCGAGACGGCCGAGTTCGCGCAGCGCATGGCCGCGCTGTGCACCCGGCCGCCGACCTTCACCGACTGCGATCTGGAAGGGATGACCGAGTTCAAGTGACAGGCACCAGGCCCCGCAACGACGGAATGCGGGGCCTGTGCCCCTCTGCGAGGATCGCTCCATGATCGCTCGGTCCAGGTCGCTCACAACCCGGTGGACGCTCCTCGTACCGGTTCTCGCGGTCGTTCTGCTGGTCTTCACCTGGGGGCGCGATCTGCCTGGCGCGGTGGTCGCGCTGGTCACGCTCGTCCTCGCGGGGGCGGTCCTGGCCGCTGTGCATCACGCGGAGGTGGTCGCCCACCGGGTCGGGGAGCCGTTCGGCTCCCTCGTTCTCGCCGTCGCCGTCACGATCATCGAGGTGGCGCTGATCGTCACGTTGATGGCGGACGGCGGCGACAAGAGTTCGACGCTGGCCAGGGACACGGTCTTCGCCGCCGTGATGATCGCCTGCAACGGCATCGTCGGCCTCTGCCTCCTGGTCGCCTCCCTGCGACACGGCACGGCGGTGTTCAACCCCGAGGGCACCGGCGCCGCCCTCGCCACCGTGGCCACCCTTGCCACGCTCAGCCTGGTGCTGCCGACCTTCACCACCAGCAAACCCGGCCCGGAGTTCTCCGCCGTACAGCTGACCTTCGCCGCGATCTCCTCGCTGATCCTCTACGGCCTGTTCGTGACGACCCAGACCGTGCGGCACCGTGACTACTTCCTCCCCATCACCCGCCAGGGCGAGGTGATCAACGCCGACGACCACGCCGACGTCCCCTCCAAGCGCACCGCGTGGAGCAGCCTGGGGCTGCTCGGGCTCGCCCTGATCGGTGTGGTGGGCCTGGCCAAGGGGGTGTCGCCGACGATCGAGTCGGGCGTCGAGGCCGCGGGGCTGCACCATGCGGTCGTCGGTGTGATCATCGCCCTGCTGGTGCTGCTCCCCGAGACCATCGCCGCTCTCCGCTCGGCCCGCCGCGACCGCGTCCAGACCAGCCTGAACCTGGCGCTCGGCTCCGCCATGGCCAGCATCGGACTGACCATCCCGGCGGTCGCCCTGGCCTCGGTCTGGCTCTCCGGCCCGCTCGTCCTCGGCCTCGGCGCCACACACATGGTGCTGCTGGCCCTGACGGTGGTGGTCAGCTCGCTGACGGTCGTACCGGGCCGCGCCACACCACTGCAGGGCGGGGTGCATCTCGTGCTGTTCGCGGCGTACCTGGAGCTGGCGATCAACCCGTAGGCCGCCGCGTGATAGACCGGTCCGAGCAGCCCACCCTCACCGGACCGGAGGAACCGTGCCCCGCACCCTGGCCAACGCCCCGATCATGATCCTCAACGGGCCCAACCTGAACCTCCTCGGCCAGCGCCAGCCGGAGATCTACGGCAAGGACACCCTGGCCGACGTGGAGGCGCTGTGCGCCAAGGCGGCCGCCGCGCACGGCGGCACGGTGGATTTCCGGCAGTCCAACCACGAGGGCGAGTTGGTGGACTGGATTCACGAGGCGCGGCTGAACCACTGCGGGATCGTGATCAACCCGGGTGCCTACTCCCACACGTCGGTCGCGATCCTGGACGCCCTCAATACCTGCGACGGGCTGCCCGTCCTCGAGGTCCACATCTCCAACATCCACCAGCGCGAGTCCTTCCGGCACCACTCGTACGTCTCGCTGCGTGCCGACGGCGTCATCGCGGGATGCGGTGTGCAGGGCTATGTCTTCGGCGTCGAGCGGGTGGTGGCGCTGGTGGGGGCGGCGCAGGCCGAGGCCTGAGGTCGGCCTGCGTACGAACCCCGTCTTCCGCCTGTGCAGGGCCTGGCCTGCGTAGGAGCGGACCCGGCAGTCCGCCTGTAAGGCCCGGCCGCCATTGCGCGCGCCCCTTACAACCGCCCCGCCTCCACGATCCGCTTCAGGAAGCGCCGCGTGCGCTCCTCCTGCGGATCGCCGAAGATCTGCTCGGCGGTTCCGCGCTCCAGGACCACGCCCGAGTCCAGAAAACAAACCTGGTCGGCGACATCCCGCGCGAAGCCCATCTCGTGCGTGGCCAGCACCATCGTCATGCCGTCGTTCTTGAGGTCGCGGACGACGGTGAGGACCTCTCCGACGAGCTCCGGGTCGAGCGCGGCCGTGATCTCGTCGAACAGGAGCAGCCGAGGGCGAACGGCGAGGGCGCGCACGATCGCCACACGCTGCTGCTGGCCGCCGCTCAGCCGGTCCGGGTACTCGCTCGCCTTCCCGCCCAGCCCGAGCCGCTCCAGCAGCTCCCTGGCCCGCTCCTCGGCCTCCGCCCGGGACACGCCGTGCACCCGCCGCGGGGCGAGGGTGATGTTGTCCAGGACCGTCATGTGCGGAAAGAGGTTGTACGCCTGGAAGACCACGCCGATACGGCGCCGTACCGCGTCCTGGTCCACGCGAGGGTCGGTGATCTCCTCGCCGTCCAGCCAGATCGCGCCGTCGTCGATCTCCTCCAGGAGGTTGGCGCACCGCAGCAGCGTCGACTTGCCGGAGCCGGACGCGCCGATCAGTGCGGTCACGGTGTGCGGAGCGACCTCCAGATCGACGTCCCGCAGCACCACCGTGCCGCCGAACGTCTTGCGCACGGACTCCATGCGCAGCACGGGCGCGTCGCTCATATCGCTCCTCCCTGGGCCCGCTGCCGGTCCATCCGCGCCGTCACCCAGTCCGTGAACCGGGTCATCGGAATGGTCAGTGCCACGAAGACCAGGCCCGCCACGATGTACGGCGTGTAGTTGAGGCTGCGCTGGGCGATGATGTCGGACGCCCGCACCGCGTCGATGGCACCGCCGATCGAGACGAGCCCGGTGTCCTTCTGGAGGGACACGAGGTCGTTCAGCAGGGGCGGGACCTGACGGCGCACGGCCTGCGGCAGCACCACGTGGCGCAGCGCCTGCCGGTTGGTCAGGCCGAGCGAGCGGGCCGCGGCGCGCTGCGAGGGGTGTACGGACTCGATGCCGGCGCGGAACACCTCGGCGACGTAGGCCGCGTAGGTCAAGGTCAGCGCCGTACCGCCGAGCCACACGGGATCGACGGTCACACCCTGGAGGCGCAGGGCGGGCACACCGAAGACGACGATCATCAGGTTGATGATCAGCGGCAGCCCGCGGAAGAAGTCCGTGTAGGCGGCCGCGAGTGCCCGCAACGGGAAGAACACCGGTCCGGGCAGGGTGCGCGCGACGGCGATCAGCATGCCCAGCAGGAGCACCAGGACACCGCAGATCAGCAGCAGCCGGATGTTCAGCCAGAGCCCTTCCAGGACCTTGGGGAACGCCTCGCGCGCGTAGCCCGCGTCGAAGAAGGTCTCCCTGGTGCGCTCCCAGCCCGGGGCACTGACGACGACCAGGTAGAGGACGACGGCGGTGACGAGGGTCGACACGGCGGCGATGGCCGTTGCGCGACGGGCACGCGCCCGCTTGTAGCGCTGGCGCTCCAGCCGCCGCTCGGACGGAACGTACTCGTCGGGCATGTCACCCTTGCCCGCGTCCTCCCCGGACTCCTCCTTGACGACCGTCACTTGAGCACCGGCGCGTCGACGGCGTCGGACAGCCACTGCTTCTCCAGCTTCGCCAGGGTGCCGTCCTTACGGAGGGCGTCCACGGCCGACGACACGCAGGAGGTGAGGGCGCTGCCCTTGTCGAGGACGAGCCCGAACTGTTCGGGTGTGCCGCCCTGGTTCTCGAACTGGCCGACGATCTTGGCATTGGTCACCTGGGCGGCGGTGACGTAGAAGGCGGTCGGCAGGTCGGTGACGATCGCGTCCACCTGGCCGTTCTTGAGGGCGGAGATCGCCTGGTCGTTCTTGGAGTACGCGGCCGCCTCCTGCGACGGCTTCACCACGTCGCTGATGTAGTTCAGGCTCGTCGTGCCGACCTGCGCGCCCAGCTTGAGGTTCTTCAGGTCCGCGATGCCGGTCGCCTTCGCGGCCTTGGAACCCTTGAGCGCGATGACGGCCTGGCGCACCTCGTAGTAGCCGGAGGAGAAGTCAACGGCCTTCTTGCGCTCGGCGCTGATCGACACCTGGTTGATGTCGAAGTCGAAGGTCTTCACGCCGGGTGCGAAGGCCTTGTTGAAGGGAACGCTCTGCCAGACGACCGCGCTCTTGTCGTAACCGAGCTGCTGTGCGACGGCGTAGGCGACCGCCGACTCGAAGCCCTTGCCGTTGGCCGGCTTGTCGTCCTTGAACCAGGGCTCGTACGCCGGTTCGTCGGTGGCGATCGTCAGCTTGCCGGAGGCCTTGGTGGCCAGTTCGCCCTTGGCGCAGGTGGTGCCGGTCGAACCGGACGGCGAGGCAGCCGCCTTCTCCTCCGGCTGCGGAGCGCAGCCGACGGCGGTGGCGAGCAGGGCTATCGTTGCCGCGGCTACGGCGCGGCGCAGTGCGCGAGGGGCGAGGTGCATGGCGGGAGATTGACAGTCGATCGCCCGTTTGTCGAGGTCACGACCGCAATTGTCCGCATAGTGGGAACGAGTGTTGCTGTTCTGTGAACAGGTCCCGGGCAGATGCCGGGGCCGCCGGCCGAGGGCGGGGATTCGAAAGACCGGCGGCCCGTACCGCGCAGGAGCCGTCATCCTGTGCGGGGCTGCCTCCAGTTGACTGCGCAACGAAGTGCGCCGGGAGCGCGCGCATGACCCCGGCGCGTGCGAACGGTTCACACGGGGCGCGCGTCATCGGGCGTGCGCCGCGGGGGCGTTGGGAGTTCGCGCCGGGGATGTGACGCATCCGGCGCTCCGTGCGCTGTAGGGGTGACTCCCATGGGTCACCGGCCCGCCCTCACGAGGCGGCAAGCGGGCCGAGATGTGCGGGGGCGGCGGGTCGTGGCGGCCGGCCGCCCCTGTGCGGCGTCCCGGGCGGCCACCGACCCGCCGTACGGGGCGAGTTCACCACCCGCGCGCGTGCCACTCCGGCAGGTGCGGGCGCTCCGCCCCCAGGGTGGTGTCGTTGCCATGGCCCGGGTAGACCCAGGTCTCGTCCGGGAGCACGTCGAAGATCTTCGTCTCGACGTCGTGGATGAGACTGGCGAACGCCTCGGGATCCTTACGGGTGTTGCCGACGCCGCCCGGGAAGAGGCAGTCGCCCGTGAAGACATGGGGATGCCCGTGCGGGTCGTCGTACACGAGAGCGATGGAGCCCGGGGTATGCCCCACCAGGTGGCGCGCGGTGAGCGCCACCTGTCCCACCCGGATGGTGTCGCCGTCGTCGACGAGGACGTCGGTCGGGACGGGGATGCCGGTGGCGTCGTCCCGACCGGCGTACGTCCGGGCGCCGGTCGCCGACACCACCCGGGCGAGGGCCTGCCAGTGGTCGCCGTGCTGGTGCGTGGTGACGACGGAGGCGATGCCGTCGTCACCGATCATGCCGAGCAGGGTGTCCGCGTCGTTGGCCGCGTCGATCAGCAACTGCTCGTCCGTGGCCCGGCAGCGCAGCAGATAGGCGTTGTTGTCCATCGGGCCGACCGCGATCTTGGTGATCATCAGGTCCTTGAGCTCGTGCACGTCCGCCGGGCCGCCGACCTTCACCTGTCCGCTGTACGTCATGGCGGTCAGCCTATAGCGGCGGAGCGCACCCGGGTCCCCGCCGAGGCCCGTCGCTCACGGTACGGCCTCGGCGGGGACCTGCCGCCGCGCTACAGCGGCGGGAGCTTCGGCAGCTCGCCGCCCTCGGTGGTCAGCCCCGAGGCGTCGCGGCGCCCGGCGAGCCAGCCCAGCAGGTCCGGTGCCGGACCTGTGACGGTGGCCTCCGGGCTCTCGGCCTCCCGGCCCGTCCGCCACGCGCGTGTGCCGTCCGTCAGGCGGGTGGCCGCCACGTCCGGGTGGCCGGAGAAGCGCTCTGCGAGGAAGTCGATCTCCCGCTCCACGAATTCTCCGGGAAGGTCCTCCAGCTCGTACCCGATGCCGAGGTCGACGTGGTGCAGCTCCACCTCGGCCCAGCGCCGGAACGGCACCCGGGACGCCGAGTCGGTGACCCCGTTGCGCAGCTCCACCGTGCGCGACCAGTCCGCAGGCACGGCCCCCGCGGCCTGGAAGCGGGCCGCGCTCTCCCGCAGGTCGGCGAGGTGCGCGTCGAGGGGGCGCGGTGCGTCCCGCTCGATGTCGGCGTCGCGGGCGTCCGCGGAGGGGTACATGGGCCGGCCCTCCAGGACGTTCACGAGGGCGTCCGCGTTGCGGGCGAGATGGGCGAGGACGTGGCCACGGCTCCAGCCGGGAAGCCGTGACGGCTCGGCCGCCGACGCGTTGTCCAGGCCGGCGGCTGCGGTGAGCAGCCGTTCCGTCGCGTCACGTACAGACGCCAGGTCATGACCGTGATCAATCATGGTGCTGACCCTAGCCCCGCCACACCTTTGGGTGAAGGTGGTGAAGTCGTGCCGTAAATCGAATGCACGTGCTATATGGTCGGGAGCGGCGTCGGGCATGCTGGAGTGCCGGGGATTGTTATGCATCCGGGAATCCGACCGGCGTTGTCAGTGGCTCCCCCTAGTCTGAAGAAGCACGGGGGCCTCGCCCCTGTCACTTCTCTCAAGAAAGGTGCGGACCGGCGTGGCCGACCGTCTCATCGTCCGTGGCGCGCGCGAGCACAACCTGAAGAATGTCTCGCTCGACCTGCCGCGCGACTCGCTCATCGTCTTCACGGGCCTGTCGGGGTCGGGCAAGTCCTCGCTGGCCTTCGACACCATCTTCGCCGAGGGGCAGCGGCGCTATGTGGAGTCGCTCTCGTCGTACGCCCGCCAGTTCCTCGGCCAGATGGACAAGCCGGACGTCGACTTCATCGAGGGCCTGTCGCCGGCGGTCTCCATCGACCAGAAGTCGACCTCGCGCAACCCGCGCTCCACGGTCGGCACCATCACCGAGGTCTACGACTACCTGCGTCTGCTCTTCGCGCGCATCGGCAAGCCGCACTGTCCCGAGTGCGGCCGCCCGATCTCCCGCCAGTCGCCGCAGGCCATCGTGGACAGGGTCCTGGAGCTGCCGGAGGGCAGCCGCTTCCAGGTGCTGTCCCCGTTGGTGCGGGAGCGCAAGGGTGAGTTCGTCGACCTCTTCGCCGACCTGCAGACCAAGGGCTACTCCCGCGCGCGGGTCGACGGCGAGACCATCCAGCTCTCCAGCCCGCCCGCGCTCAAGAAGCAGGAGAAACACACCATCGAGGTCGTCGTCGACCGCCTCACGGTGAAGGACTCCGCCAAGCGCCGGCTCACCGACTCCGTGGAGACGGCCCTGGGCCTGTCGGGCGGCATGGTCGTGCTCGACTTCGTCGACCTCCCCGAGGACGACCCCGAGCGCGAGCGCATGTTCTCGGAGCACCTGTACTGCCCGTACGACGACCTGTCCTTCGAGGAGCTGGAGCCCCGCTCCTTCTCCTTCAACTCGCCCTTCGGCGCCTGCCCCGAGTGCACCGGCATCGGCACACGCATGGAGGTCGACCCCGAGCTGATCGTCCCGGACGAGGACAAGTCCCTCGACGAGGGCGCCATCCACCCCTGGTCGCACGGGCACACCAAGGACTACTTCGGCCGTCTGATCGGCGCCCTCGCGGACGCGCTCGGCTTCCGGACCGACATCCCCTTCGCGGGCCTGCCCCAGCGCGCCAAGAAGGCGCTGCTCTACGGCCACAAGACACAGATCGAGGTCCGCTACCGCAACAGGTACGGCCGCGAGCGCGTGTACACCACGCCCTTCGAGGGCGCCGTCCCCTTCGTGAAGCGCCGGCACAGCGAGGCCGAGAGCGACGCCAGCCGTGAGCGCTTCGAGGGCTACATGCGCGAGGTGCCCTGCCCCAGCTGTGAGGGCACGCGTCTGAAGCCGATCGTCCTCGCGGTCACCATCATGGAGAAGTCGATCGCCGAGGTCTCCGCTATGTCCATCAGCGACTGCGCGGACTTCCTGGGCGAGCTCAAGCTCAGCGCCCGCGACAAGAAGATCGCCGAGCGGGTGCTGAAGGAGGTCAATGAGCGGCTCCGCTTCCTGGTGGACGTCGGCCTGGACTACCTCTCGCTGAACCGCGCGGCCGGCACCCTCTCCGGCGGTGAGGCCCAGCGCATCCGTCTGGCCACCCAGATCGGCTCCGGTCTGGTCGGTGTGCTGTACGTGCTGGACGAGCCGTCCATCGGCCTGCACCAGCGCGACAACCACCGGCTGATCGAGACCCTGGTCCGGCTGCGGGACATGGGCAACACGCTCATCGTCGTCGAGCACGACGAGGACACCATCAAGGTCGCCGACTGGGTCGTCGACATCGGCCCCGGCGCCGGCGAGCACGGCGGCAAGGTCGTGCACAGCGGCTCCCTGAAGGAGCTGCTCGCCAACCCCGAGTCGCAGACCGGCCAGTACCTGTCCGGCAAGAAGGCGATCCCGGTCCCGGACATCCGGCGCCCGCAGGACCCGTCCCGCCGGCTCACCGTGCACGGTGCCCGCGAGAACAACCTGCAGGACATCGACGTGTCGTTCCCGCTGGGCGTCTTCACGGCCGTCACCGGCGTGTCCGGCTCCGGCAAGTCGACGCTGGTCAACGACATCCTGTACACGCACCTGGCCCGCGAGCTCAACGGCGCGCGCAGCGTCCCGGGGCGGCACACGCGCGTGGACGGCGACGACCTCGTCGACAAGGTCGTGCACGTCGACCAGTCGCCCATCGGCCGCACCCCGCGGTCCAACCCGGCGACGTACACCGGTGTCTTCGACCACATCCGCAAGCTGTTCGCCGAGACCACCGAGGCGAAGGTCCGCGGCTACCAGCCGGGCCGCTTCTCCTTCAACGTCAAGGGCGGCCGCTGCGAGAACTGCGCGGGCGACGGCACGATCAAGATCGAGATGAACTTCCTGCCGGACGTCTACGTCCCCTGCGAGGTCTGCCACGGCGCCCGCTACAACCGGGAGACGCTGGAGGTCCACTACAAGGGCAAGTCCATCTCCGAGGTCCTGAACATGCCGATCGAGGAGGCGATGAACTTCTTCGAGGCCGTTCCGGCGATCAACCGTCACCTCAAGACGCTGAACGACGTCGGTCTCGGCTATGTCCGGCTCGGCCAGTCCGCGACCACGCTGTCCGGTGGTGAGGCGCAGCGCGTCAAGCTCGCCAGCGAGCTGCAGAAGCGCTCCACCGGCCGCACGGTCTACGTCCTCGACGAGCCGACCACCGGTCTGCACTTCGAGGACATCAGCAAGCTGCTGAAGGTCCTGGCCGGCCTGGTCGACAAGGGCAACACGGTCATCGTCATCGAGCACAACCTCGACGTGATCAAGACCGCCGACTGGGTCGTCGACATGGGTCCGGAGGGCGGCGCCGGCGGCGGACTCGTCGTCGCGGAGGGCACGCCCGAGGAGGTCGCCGGCGTTCCGGCCAGCCACACCGGCAAGTTCCTGCGCGAGATCCTCGGCGCCGACCGGATCAGCGACGCGGCCTCGGTACCGGCCCCGCGCAGGGCGGCGGCACGGAAGACGGTCGCGGCGAAGTCAGCGGCGAAGAAGACGGCGACAGCCGACGCAGCCAACGACACGGCCGTGAAGAAGGCGGCCGGGGCGACGAAGAGGACGGCCCCGGCGAAGAAGACGACCCGGGCGCGGAAGGCCTGAGACCGACCGCCCGACATGGCGGAGAAAATCCTGAAAAGTGCGGCGCCCCGCGGGAACTCCCGGCGGGGCGCCGCTCGTTGCAAGAACAGCCGCGGGATTTCCGCGGCCATGCGGAACCTTGACTCCTGAACAGCGGAAATCAGCGCGGAAACTCAGCGAAGGGAAGGCCGTACGCCCCTCACCAGTCCCCGAGTTCGGAGGCGTACGGCGGCTCGGCGCCCGCGCGGGAGCAGGTGACGGCGGCCGCGCGCGCCGCGAACCGCAGCAGCCGGGTCCAGCCCTCCCGGCCCAGCTCCGCGAGCCCCTCCGAGGACAGGGCGTCCTGAGCGGCGAGACCGTGCAGCAGAGCCGCGTTCACGGTGTCGCCGGCGCCGATCGTGTCCACGACCTCGACCTTCTCGCCCGGCACCGGGTACACGGCGCCGTCCCGGGTGAAGGCGGTGAGCCCGTCCCCGCCATGGGTGATCACCACGGCCGCGGGCCCGGCGGCCAGCCACTCGCGCGGAGTGCCACCCAGCCACCGGGCGTCCTCCTCGGACAGCTTCAGCAGGGACACCGAGGGCAGCCAGCTCTTGAAGCGCGCCCGGTAGGCGTCCGCGTCGGGGATCAGGACCGTCCGGATGTTGGGGTCGAGCGCGGTGAACACCCCCTGGTTCGCCGCGGCCCGCAGCAGGGTCTCGTAGGCGGTCGCGCCGGGCTCCAGGACGAGCGAGCAGGTGCCGAAGGAGACGGCCCGGGTCCCGGCGGGAAGCGTCTCGGGGGCCGTGAACAGCCGGTCGGCGGTGCCGTCGACATAGAAGGAGTACGCGGCCGATCCGCTCTCGTCGATCGTGGCGACGGCGAGCGTGGTCGGCTCCGTGCCACGCTGCACGGCGGAGACGTCCACGTTCGCCCGCCGGAGCCCGTCCAGCAGGGCCTCACCGAAGGCGTCGTACGAGGTCCGGGAGCAGAAGGCGGTGGGGGAGCCGAGGCGGCCGAGGGCCACGGCGGTGTTGTACGGGCCGCCGCCGAGCGCCGGCTGCAGGCGCGCGAGGGCACCCGTTCCCTGCGGTACCAGATCGATCAGGGCCTCACCGGCGACGACGATCACGAGACGCTTCCTTCCTCGAACTTCCGGGGTGCTGGGGCTGTGTGGGGACTACGACCGTGCGGGCGGTCCGGGCGTCGGGCGCTCTCGGCTTCCTCCGGGCACCCGCACGAGCCGCGGTGGACGAAGACGCACGGCAGCCGCACGGTACGGGCCGGGCGGTCCGGTGAGGCGAGGCGGTCCAGGAGGAGGCGTACGGCCCGGGCGCCGATCTCCCTGCTGGGCTGGGCGACCGCGGTCAGCCGGGGTGAGAAGAGGTCGGCCCAGGCGAAGTCGTCGAAGCAGCACAGCGCGATGTCCTCGGGCACGGACAGCCCGCGGTCGCGCAGGGCGCGCAGGGCGCCGATGGTCATCGCGTTGTTGGCGGTGACGAGTGCGGTGGGCGGGGCGGTGAGGGAGAGGAGGGCCGCGGTGGCGCGTTCCGCGCCGGGTGAGTCGGAGTCGCCGTGCGCGACGAGGCGTTCGTCGTAGGGGAGTCCGGAGGCGGCGAGGCCGTGGCGGTATCCGGTGATGCGCTCTCGGGTGGTGCTGAACCCGGGCAGACCGGCGACCAGGGCGATGCGGCGGTGGCCGAGTTCGGCGAGGTGGCTGACGAGCCGGGCGGTCGGTTCGGCGCTCTCGGCGCAGATCTGGTCGTAGCGGGGCGCGCCGTCGGCCGGGGTGTCGACGAGCCGGTCGAGGAAGACGGCCGGGACCTGATGGCGTCCGAGGTAGCCGACGAGCTCCCGAGGGTTCGCGGAAGGGGCGACGATCATGCCGTCCACGCGGCGCTCGTGCAGCAGCTGGACGACCTTGCGCTCGTGCGCCGGGTCGTCGTGCGGGTCGGCGATGAGGAGGCTGTAGCCGTGCTCCAGGGCGCGGGCCTCGACGCCCTGGAGGATCTCCGTGAAGTACGGGTTGCTGATCGCCGACACCGCGAGCCCGATGGACCGGGTGCGCGAGGTCACCAGGGAGCGGGCGAGGGTGTTGGGGGTGTAGCCGAGGCGGTCGATCGCGTCCAGGACCGCCTGGCGGGTGTGGGGCAGGACCGGCCGGGTGTCGTTGAGGACGTGCGAGACGGTCGCCACGGACACACCGGCGCTGCGCGCGACGTCGGCCATGGTCGGCATGGCGACCCCTCTCGTCCGTTTCCAGGGCCGGCGAGGGCCCCAGGCCGGGAAGCTATCCCATCCGGCGGCGCACGTAAACGCTTGCGCAAACGTTTACGTCCAGCCAACCCTCCCCAGTGACAGCCAACCCGCTCGAACCCGGAGGAACCACCCCGGCTATCGTGCCGCGTGCACCACCCCCGACCAGTGGAGATCCGCATGCCCGCCCGTCGCGCCCCGAGCCGCCGCACCGTCCTGCGTGGAGCGGCCCTGACCCCAGTGGCCGGGCTCGGCCTCACAGCCTGCTCCGCCGCGGGCGGTGTCACCGCACCGGCGACCCCGACCGCGCCGGTCGAACTCGCCGACGACAGCGGGATCGCCAAGGGGAGCGCCGAGCTCTACCGGGATCACAATCTCGTGGTCAGCCGGGGCGAGAACGGCTCGCTGAAGGCGTACAGCACGATCTGCACGCACGCGGGTTGCCCGATCAACAAGCTGGAGGGGACCACGCTCGTCTGCCCGTGCCACGGCAGCGAGTTCGACGCCAGGACCGGCAAGGTGCTGCGCTCCCCGGCCACCGAACCACTGCACGCGCTGCCGGTGGCGACCAGGAACGGCAAGATCGTCGCCGGGCCGGGGGTCTGACGAGAGCCTGCCCGGAGGACGGCACGCGCGCCGATCAGATCAGGAGAACAACAAGGTCAGGACGGTCCGCGCGTCCTCCACGGCATCGCGACGGCCGACCCGGCGACGCCAACCGCCCCAGGCCCTCAGCCCCCGACCCTCAGCCCCAGAC
>NZ_WVUG01000094.1 GCF_017614965.1 Streptomyces griseorubiginosus
GCTCCCGCCCACGCTCCGGGCCCGCACGGGCGTCGCCACCGGCCTGCGCGTCGTCGAGGTCGTCCCCGCCTCCCCGGCCGCCCGCGCCGGCCTGCGCACCGGTGACCTGCTGGTCACCGCCCAGGGCGAACCCGTCAGCAGCGCCCAGTCCCTGCAGCGCCTGATGCTGGAGGACGCCATAGGCCGCCCGCTGGCCCTGACCGCCCTGCGCGGCGAGGCCCTGGTCGACGTCATCGCCACGCCTGTCGAACTCGTCGCGGACGACTGAGACCGCTTCTCCCGACCAGGGTCGCCGAAGCGGCGGTGTTGCCGAAACGGCAACAAGTGTCGTGGGGGCCGCGCCGGCCGCCGCATGATCGGCAGTGGCCACCGCAGGCACCCACCCCGGGAGGACCCGTGTCGTACCCCCACGCCGTCACCGACCGTATCCACCGCCTGGTGCCCTCACCGGCCGGCCGCACCCACCTCGTGGAGCAGGGCAGCGGACCCCTCGTCCTGCTCGTGCACGGCTTCCCGGAGTCCTGGTACTCCTGGCGCCACCAACTGCCCGCCCTGGCCGCCGCCGGGTACCGTGCCGCGGCGATCGACGTCCGGGGCTACGGCCGCTCCTCCAGCCCGGACGCGGTGACCTCGTACCGGATGCTCGACCTGGTCGCGGACAACGTGGCCGTGGTCGAGGCCCTGGGGGAGCGGTCCGCGGTGATCGTCGGGCACGACTGGGGCGCCACGATCGCCGCGATGTCCGCGCTGCTCCGGCCCGACGTCTTCCGCGCGGTGGGTCTTCTGAGCGTGCCGTACACGCCGCCCGGCGGCCCCCGGCCGAGCGAGGTCTTCGCGGGGATGGGCGGCGAGGAGGAGTTCTACGTCTCGTACTTCCAGGAGCCCGGCCGCGCCGAGGCCGAGATCGAGCCGGACGTCCGCGGCTGGCTCGCCGGGTTCTACGCCGCCCTGTCCGCCGACACCATGCCGGCGCCCGGCGCTCCCGACCCGCACTTCGTCACCCGGGGCGGGACACTGCGCGAGCGCTTCCCGGCCGGGCCCCTGCCGGCCTGGCTCGGCGAGGACGAACTCGACGTCTACGCCGGAGAGTTCGAGCGGACCGGACTGACCGGGGCACTGAACCGCTACCGGAACATGGACCGCGACTGGGAGGACCTGGCCGCCCACCACGGCGCCCCGCTCAAGCAGCCCGCCCTGTTCGCCGGCGGCGCGCTCGACGCCTCCACGACATGGCTGGCGGACGCGATCGAGGCGTACCCCACCACCCTTCCCGGCCTCACCTCGTGCCACATCCTCGACGGCTGCGGCCACTTCATCCAGCAGGAACGCCCCGAGGAGACCAACCACCTCCTGACCGACTGGCTCGCCACCCTCGACACGTGACGACGTGCCACCGGCTCCCGCCACCGGGTGGTCAGCGTGGGCCGTAAGTCCAGTGGCCGCCCAGCATCGTGGCGTGTACCGGCATCTCGCGCAGGGTGTGCGCGTCGGCGTCCAGGGGGTCGACGTCCACGATCACCAGGTCGGCCGTGTCGCCGGGCCGCAGCGCGGAGCGGCCGCCTGCCGACGCCGTGAGCGCGGCCCGTACCGGGACGCGTTGCTCGGGGTGCCAGGCGGGGCGTCCGTCGTTCGTGCGGTGGACGGCGGCGGCGATGCCCAGCCAGGGATCCAGCGGCGAGACGGGCGCGTCGGAGCCGAACTCCAGCCGGGCGCCCGCCGCCAGCAGATCCGCGTAGGCGAAGGCCCGTCCCGTACGCCCGGCCCAGTGCCGGTCGGCCACGTCACGGTCGTCGGCGACGTGCGCGGGCTGCACACTCGCCGTCACCCCCAACTCCGCGAACCTCGGCACGTCGGCGGCCGTCAGCAGCTGGGCGTGCTCGATCCGTCCCGGGCAGCCGACGGCCGCGAACGCGTCCAGGGCAAGGGAGTTGGCCCGGTCTCCGATCGCGTGCACGGCGGGCTCGATGCCCTGGGCGGCCGCGCGCCGCATCAGACGGACCAGTTCGCCGTACGACGTCTCCTGGCTGCCGTACGCCTCGCGCGTGCCCTCCAGCCCGGGATACGGGTCGCAGCACAGCGCCGTCCGCGTGTTGAGTGAACCGTCCGTGAACAGCTTGAGCGGGCCCACCTGGACCCGGCCCCCGGTACCGGGCAGCACGTCTCCCGTGCGGTAACCGCGCTCGATCACCGTTTCCAGGTGCCTCGGATAGACGGCGGCCCGCACGCGTACGGCGGGCGGCCGGTGCGCCGAACGTCGGCTCCAGTCGGCGATGTTGTCGGCGAAGTGGAAGTCGACGACCCCGGTGACACCCCGCGTTGCCGCGTCCCGGCAGGCCTCGGCCACCCAGCGGTCCTGCACCTCCGCGGGCACCTCGGGCAGCGCGCGCATCGCCGCGAAGCACTCGTGCTCACGCAGCAGTCCCGTGGCGTGGTCACCCCGGCCGACCAGCGCCAGACCTGCCGAGTTCAGCCACACGGCGTGCAGATCGGCGCTGATCAGCACGACCGGCCGGTCCGGGCACACCGCGTCCAGCAGCGCCTTGTGCGGCGCGTCGGGCCACAGCCCGTCCCGGAAACCCTGCCCCGTCACCGTCTCGCCGGCCGGCAGAACGGCTGTGTGCGCCCGTACGGCCTCGGCCACCGCCCGCGCCGAGGCATGCCCGGACAGGTCCACCCGGTGACGGTTTCCGGCCCACTGCGCGACATGAGCGTGCGCGTCCCACAAGCCGGGCAGCACGGTTCTGCCGTCCAAGTCCAGCCCGCCGCCGTCCAGTTCGCCCTCCACGACGGCGACGACGCGCCCCTCGGCGACGCGCACGCTGCCCAGCGGGCCGCCCGGGCCCAGCCGCACCCGGGTGAGGGTCAGCGCGTCGAGGCCGTCCGCCGAGCGGCCGGGCGTGCTGTCGAGGGTCGTCACCGAAGGCTCCCGCAGGGGTCATCAGCCGAGGGCCTTGTCCAGGTTGAACGCGGCGCTGATCAGGGCGAGATGGGTGAACGCCTGCGGGAAGTTGCCCTGTTGCTCACCGGTGTTGCTGATCTCCTCGGCGTACAGGCCGAGATGGTTGGCGTACGTCAGCATCTTCTCGAAGGCCAGGCGGGCCTCGTCGATGCGGCCGGCGTGGACCATGGCCTCGACGTACCAGAACGAGCAGATGGAGAAGGTGCCCTCGTCACCGCGCAGTCCGTCGGGGCTGGCCGTCGGGTCGTAGCGGTAGACGAGGGAGTCGGACACCAGCTCGTTGGTCAGCGCGTCCAGCGTGGACAGCCACTTGGGATCGGTCGGGGCGATGAACTTCGTCAGCGGCATCATCAGGACCGCCGCGTCCAGGACGTCGTCGTCCTCGTGCTGGACGAACGCCTGGCGGGCCTCGGACCAGCCGTGGGTCATGATCCGCCGGTAGATCGTGTCCCGGGCCTCGCGCCAGCGCGGCAGATCGGCGGGCAGCCCGCGCCGGTTGGCCATGCGGATGGCCCGCTCGATCGCCACCCAGCACATCAGCCGCGAGTACAGGAAGTTCTTGCGGCCGCCGCGGGTCTCCCAGATTCCCTCGTCGGGCTGGTTCCAGTGCTCGCACACCCACTCCACCAGGGCGCACACGTCGTCCCACTGGTCGCTGGAGATCGGCTTGGCCCACTTGTCGTAGAGGTAGATCGAGTCGATGAGGGCGCCGTGGATGTCGAGCTGGAGCTGGTCGGCCGCCGCGTTGCCGACCCGTACCGGAGCGGAGCCGTGGTGGCCCTCGAAGTGGTCGAGTTCGCGTTCGGCGAGGTCGGTGCGGCCGTCGATGCCGTACATGATCTGCAGCGGGGCGGAGTGCCCGTCGGTCGACGGACTGACGTGCTGGGTCAGGAACTTCATGAACGCCTCGGCCTCGTCGGTGAAGCCGAGGCGCAGCAGCGCGTACACGCAGAAGGCGGCGTCGCGCACCCACACGTACCGGTAGTCCCAGTTGCGTTCGCCGCCCAGCTGCTCGGGCAGGCTCGTCGTCGGTGCGGCGACGATCGCGCCGGTGGGCGCGTAGGTGAGCAGCTTCAGGGTGAGGGCGGAGCGATGCACCATCTCCCGCCAGCGGCCCCGGTACTTGGAGGCGGACAGCCAGCGACGCCAGTACGCCACGGTCGTGCCGAACTGCTCCTCCGCCTCCAGCTTCGCGCACCGGCGCGGTTGGAGGTCACCGCCGACCTGGTCCAGCGCGAACACCGCCGTCTCGCCCTCCGAGAGCTTGAAGTCGGCCCGCGCGTCCAGCCCCTCGGCAGCGAGCGGCACCGTCGCGGTCAGCGCGAGGGAGAGCCCGTCGGAGGCGAAGACCGCCGCCTCGCCGACCATGCGCACGGTGTGCGGCCGGGTGCCGTAGTCGAAGCGCGGGGCGACCCGGGTGCGGAACGGTATGGAGCCGCGCACGCACACCACGCGCCGGATCAGCCGATGCCGCTCGGCCTCCACCTTCCCGCCGTTCACGGGCATGAAGTCCTGCACCTCGCCGACGCCGTCCTCGGTGAAGAACCGGGTGATCAGCACGTTGGTGTCGGGGAAGTAGAACTGCTTCGTCTTGGCCGGCACGGTGGCGGCGAGCTCGAAGCACCCGCCGCGTTCGGCGTCCAGGATCGAGGCGAAGACGCTGGGTGCGTCGAAGGCCGGGCAGCAGTACCAGTCGATGGTGCCGTCGGTCCCGACCAGGGCCACGGTGCGCAGATCGCCGATCAGACCGTGCTCGGCGATCGGCAGATAGCGCGGGCCCGCCCCGGGGACCTCCTGGTCGATCACTCGTGCGCCCATCGTGGCCTCCCTGCCCCGGACACGCATCCCGCCCTCAGCCTAGGCGGAATCGACGCCGTGAGCGCGGGGATCTCGGGGACAGAGCGGACCCCGCCAGACGGTCACGCCCGGCCAACCACCTCAGTCCCGCGGATTCGCCCTCCCTTCCTCGATCCCCGGCGGCCCTCGAGCACCCAGCTTCGTCCCGACTGCTTGATTATGCTCGAAAGTCGGCTATATCTTGCAAGAACAATCACGAACAGAAGGGCTCCGGCATGACCCATGTCGAGGACGAGCTGACCAGTCAGCCCGAGTGCTGGACGCGCGCCGCCGCCGAAGCGGAACGGCACGGCGGGACACTCCCCGCGCCGGGGGAGCGGGTCGCGATCGTCGGCTGCGGCACCTCGTACTTCATGGCGCAGTCGGCCGCGGCCCTGCGCGAGGGCGCCGGGCAGGGCGAGACGGACGCCTTCGCCGCCTCGGAGTTCCCGCACGGACGCGCCTACGACCGTGTCCTGGCCCTGACTCGCTCCGGCACCACCACCGAAGTCCTGGACCTGCTGGCCGAGTTGAAGGGCCGCACGCGGACGACGGCCATCACCGCCGACCCCGGCACCCCGGTCATGACGGCCGCCGACGAGGCCGTCGTGCTCGACTTCGCCGACGAACGCTCGGTCGTACAGACCCGGTTCGCCACCACCGCCCTCACCCTCCTCCGCGCCCACCTCGGCCTGCACACGGACGCCGTGGTCGCCGACGCCCGCACCGCGCTGGCGACCCCGCTGCCCGAAGGGCTCGTCGAGTGCACGCAGTTCACCTTCCTCGGCCGGGGCTGGACGGTGGGACTGGCGAACGAGGCGGGACTGAAGATGCGCGAGGCATCCCTCGCCTGGACCGAGGCCTACCCGGCGATGGAGTACCGCCACGGACCGATCAGCATCACCACCCGCGGCACCGCGACCTGGATGCTGGGCGAGGCACCCGACGGGCTCGCCGAACAGGTTCGGCAGACGGGCGGGTTGTGGGTGGCGGGCGACCTCGACCCGCTGGCCGAACTGGTCCGGGCCCAGCGCCTCGCCGTCGCCGTCGCCGCCGCGCGCGGCCTCGACCCGGACCGGCCCCGCCATCTCACCCGCTCCGTGATCCTCGCGCCCTGACGACCCGAAAGGCAGCAGCCGTGCCCCTCGCCACCACCGGTGAACTCGTCACCCGGGCCGCGGCGGCGCACTCCGCCGTCCCCTCCTTCAACATCATCACGCTGGAACACGTCGAGGCCGTCATCGCCGGTGCCGAAGCCGCCGGAGCTCCGGTCGTCCTCCAAGTCAGCGAGAACGCCGTCAAGTTCCGCTACGGCCGCCTGCTGCCACTGGCCCGGGCCGCCGTCGTCGCCGCCGAACGCGCCGCCGTCCCCGTCGCGTTGCACCTCGACCACGTCCAGAGCGACGACCTGCTGCGCCAGGCGCCCGGCGCCGGTTTCAGCTCGGTCATGTACGACGCGGCCCGGCTGCCCTACGAGGAGAACCTCGCCGCGACCCGCGCCGCCGCAGAATGGTCGCACGGCCAAGGCCTGTGGATCGAGGCGGAGTTGGGCCAGATTGGCGGCAAGAGCGGCCTGCCCGCGCTGGACGCCCATGCCCCCGGCGCCCGTACCGACCCCGACCAGGCCCGCGCCTTCGTGGCCGAGTCCGGGGTCGACGCGCTCGCCGTCGCCATCGGCAGCGCCCACGCCATGACCTCCCGCACCGCCACCCTCGACCACGCCCTGCTCAAACGCCTGTCCGCCGTGCTCGACGTCCCGCTCGTCCTGCACGGCTCCTCCGGCGTGCCCGACGACGAACTCGCCCGTGCGGTCGCGGGCGGCATCGCCAAGGTCAACGTCGGCACCGCGCTCAACATCGCCATGACGGCCGCCATCCGGGAGTTCCTCGCCACGCACCCCGAGGCGGTCGACTCGCGCCAGTACCTCAGCGTGGGCCGCGAGGCGATGGTGCGCACGGTCACGGACATCGCCCGCACCCTCGCCTGACTACCGCTTGACCGCCTTGAGCACCACGAACTTCGGGTCACTGGCGACCAGTTGACTGTTGCCGAACAGTCGGCGCAGCTTCAGGTGGTACCCCAGGTGCCGGTTGCCGACCACCCACAGCTCACCACCGGGCCGCAGCACCCGTTTCGCCCCGGTGAACATCCGCCAGGCCGTCGCGTCGGTCGTCGCCTGGTGCGAGTGGAACGGCGGATTGTTCAGCACCAGGTCCGCGCTCCCGGCCGGCACCCCGGCCAGCCCGTCCCCGACCCGGAACTCGGCGCGTCCCGCCACCCCGCTCGACCGGTACGTCGCCTCCGCCGAGGCCACCGCCTGGAACGACTCGTCCACGAACAGCACCTCGGCGTCCGGGTCGGCGACCGCCACCGCCGTCCCGACGACCCCGTTCCCGCACCCCAGGTCCACCACCCGCCGGCCGCCCCGGGCGCTGGGCAGATGCCCCAGGAAGAACCGCGTCCCGATGTCCAGCCGGTCCGCGCAGAAGACCCCGGCGTGATTGACGACCGTCCGCCCCGAGACCGGACCGATGCCGTCCGGCAGCGCATAGCTGTACGGCCAGGGATTGCCCGGCCGCTCCAGTGCCGGATCCGGCGTGCAGAAGATCAGCCGCGCCTTCTTCTCCGCCAGCGAGGTGCGGGTCGGCCCGAGGATCCGCTCGAACAGCTGCAGCGTCGAGGTGTGGATCTCCTTCACCATCCCCGTACCGACGACCACGGTCCCCTCGTGCACGGCGGGCGCGAGCCGCAGCAGTTGGTCCTCCAGCAGCGCGAGACTCTTCGGCACCCGCACCAGCAGCACGTCGATCCGCTCGGGCGGGTCGTCCTGCGTGGTCAGCAGCTCCACGGCACCCGCTTCGACGCCGTTGCGGGCGAGATTCGCCCTGGTCGCCTCCTGCGCGAGGAAGGAGTCCGTGATCTGCGCGGGCCGGTGCTCCGCCAGGGCGGTCACCAGCGCGCCCCACCGGTCCCCGACGACCACGACCGTGCCGTCCAGCGGTACCTTCTCCTGCGCGAGGTGCCTCAGCAGATACTCGTCGGAGGCGTCCCAGGCGCGCAGCCGGTCGCGCGGATCCTCGGGAAACCGGGCCAGCGCGAACTCGCCCCACGGCGTCGTCATACGGTCGTTCATCGTCCGACCAGGCTAGCGGAGCCCCAGCTCAGGGCTGATCGGGGAGGACGGGCGCGCTGCTGACCCGGACCCGCACCAGATCCTGTCCGTCAGGGTCGGCCGCCTGTGGCCCCGCCGCCTGCGGATCATGGGAGACTCGCCCTCATGAGCGGCAAGGCGGACCCCCGGCAGGCGGGGGAAGGGACCACCTCGAGGACGCGGCTGGACCGGGGGCGCGGTGCGCTCGGGCCCGCGTTGGAGCTCGTGCACACCGGACGTGCGCCGACCCGGGCCGTGCTCACCGCCGAACTCGGGGTGACCCGGGCAACGGCCGGTGCGGTCGCCGCCGAGCTGGAGGCACTCGGGCTGATCAGGGTCGACGCCCGGCCCGGCGCGGCGGCCGGATCGCAGGGCAGGCCCTCGCACCGGCTGGCGGTGGCCGACGAGGGGCCGGTCGTGCTCGCCGCCCAGGTGCATGCCGACGGGTTCCGGGCGGCGCTGGTGGGCCTCGGCGGGCGGATCGTCGCCACCGCGCCCGGCTGCGAGACCGTCGACGCCGACCCGGCCAAGGTGCTCGGCTCGGTCGTCGAGGCGGGCGCGGAGCTGCTGCGGGAGACGGGACGGCGCTGTGTCGGCGCCGGTCTCGCCGTACCGTCCGCCGTCGCCGAACCCGACGGTCTCGCGCTCAACCCCCTCCACCTGGCCTGGCCCGTCGGCGCCCCCGTCCGGCGGATCTTCGCGGAGCGTGTGCGCGCGGCCGGGATCACCGGACCGGCCTTCGCGGCCAACGACGTCAACCTCGCCGCCCTCGCCGAGCACCGGCACGGCGCCGGCCGCGGCGCCCGGGACCTGCTGTGCGTGGCCACCGGACACCGTGGCGTTGGCGGCGCGCTGGTTCTCGACGGCCGTCTGCACACGGGCAGTTCGGGCCTCGCCCTGGAGGTCGGCCACCTCACCGTCAACCCGGCGGGCCGCCCCTGCCACTGCGGCAGCCGCGGCTGTCTGGACGTCGAGGCAGACCCGCTGGCCCTGCTGACGGCCGCCGGGCGTGATCCGGGCCCGGCGGACTCCCTGCTCAAACAGGCCGACGACCTGGTCCGCGACCACTATGCCGACCCGACCGTCCGTACGGCCGTCGAGACCCTCATCGACCGCCTCGGCCTGGGCCTCGCGGGCCTCGTCAACATCCTCAACCCCGACCGCATCATCCTCGGCGGCCTGCACCGCACCCTCCTCGACGCCGACCCCGACCGGCTGCGCGCCGTCGTGGCCGACCGCAGCCTGTGGGGGCAGAGCGGCAGCGTCCCGATCCTGCCCTGCACCCTGGATCACAACAGCCTGGTCGGAGCGGCGGAGTTGGCGTGGCAGCCGGTGCTGGACGATCCCCTGGCCGCGCTCGGAGCCTGAGCGCGACGTACTCTCGGGGCATGCGGATCTCCGTCTCCTCCGACATGGACGAACCCGTGGCGCGCTCGCTCCTCGCGCAGCTGACCGAACGGGGCCACGAGGTCGTGACCCATGGCGCGCTGAGCCCCGGCGACGACCCCCAGTGGGCCGCCTGCTCGGAGGCGGCCGCCCGGGACGTCGCCTCCGGCGCCTCGGACCAGGCGGTCGTGTGCTGCTGGACCGGCACCGGCGCCTCCATCGCCGCGAACAAGGTGCCGGGCGTACGGGCCGCCCTGTGCACCGACGCCTACACCGCGGACGGCGCCCGCCGCTGGAACGACGCCAACGTGCTCGCCCTCAGCCTGCGGCTGACGTCCGAGCCGCTGCTCAAGGAGATCCTCGACGCCTGGTTCGCCGGTGAGGCCAGCGCGGACGCCGAGGACCGGCAGAACGTGGAGCGCGTCGAGCGCCTCGACGGAGACAGGGCGACGCCCTGAGCCACGCCGAGTGTCAGTGGTCACGGATAGCCTGCGCGGATGATCGAGAGAACCGGCGGCGACCGCCGCTTTCCGGCCGCCCTGGCCGCCGTGGCCCAGGTGGAGTTCGACTACGGCGACGGCGAGGGCGTCGACTTCGAGCCGTACGACGCCTTCGACTCCGCCGAGGAGACCACCGACTGGCTGCGCAACTGGACCGGCAACCAGGAGGTCGACGGTGACGCCTACCGGGTCTTCGGGCAGGACGGCACCGGCGGTCTGGCCGCCCTCTGGTGCGTGCGCCCTGGGCGACCGCTCCCTGAACAGCCCGTGGTGTTCCTCGGTTCGGAGGGGGAGCGGGGCGTGGTCGCCGGCAGCCTCTCCGATTTCCTGTGGCTGCTGGCCGACGGCCTCGGACCGATGGAGGTCGTCGAGTTCGGCCGACGCGATGCCCGGCCGGACGCGGAGCTGACGAAACTCGCCGAGCAGCACGCCACGTCCCCGCGCCGCCCGGCCGAGGAGATCATCGCCGAGGCCCAGGAGGAGTTCCCGACCTTCTCCGACGACCTCGACGACCTCTGCCGCTGAGGCCGGTCCCGGACGGTCAGCGCCACTCCACCCCGAACGCGCGCCCCGGGTTGAGCGTGAAGATCCGGTCAACCAGGTCGTCGCCGAGCGCGAGGGCGAGCCGCGGCCGGACCCTGCGCAGCAGATACGGCATCCCCGGCCCGCCGTTGACCGAGCGGGCGCTGTCCGTCACGGTGTCCCCACCGAGCAGCAGACGGTCGCCGAAGCCCGCCTCGGCGAGGGCCGCCACGGCGCCGGGCATGCGCCAGTCGGTGGCGTGATGGGTACGTGACGGGCCGTCGAAGGCCAGATACGCACCCGTCTCCGCGGCCTGGCGTTGCACGACGACGTCGGGGGAGCGGTTCAGGTGGCCGAGGATCACCCGGTGCGGCGGAACCCCCAACTCCCCGCAGAGCAGGTCCAGTACGTCCAGCGCGCCCGTCCCCAGCTCCAGGTGCACGGCGATCGGGGCGTCCGTCGCCCGGTGCGCCTCGGCCGCCGCGGTCATCGTCCAGCGGGCGTGCGCGTCGAGGGCGTGGAAGCCTCCGGCGACCTTGATCAGCCCCGCCCGCACCCCTGACGCGCCGATACCGTTGGTGAGTTCGCAGACGAACACCTCGGCCGGCTTCCCGCGCAGTCCGGCGAGCGTGTCCTCGGCGTAGTGGGCGGCCTGGTGCAGCCCGGTCGCCGCGACCACGTGCACCCCGGTCTCCCGGGACAGCGACGGCAGATCGGCCGCCCGCCGCCCCAGGCCGTACGGAGTCCACTGCACCACCGCGCCACCCCCCTGAGCCCGGAACGCGGCCAGTTCCTCCCGCGCCGCGCCCAGCGACGGCAACTCCTGGCCCGGCAGCAGCGGAGTGCCGAAGAACAGATGGTCGTGCGCGTCGCACACACCCAGCTCCTGCGGCCGTACGTCCCCCAGTACCGTGCGGACCGCATTCACCACTGTCGCCCCCGCGGCAACCGCTCCCGGCCCGGCGCCGACGTGTGCAGCACCTGGAACACATCTCCCTCGGCCTTGGGCGTGTCGTGCTCCCAGAGCGAGAAGTGGACCAGTTCCCAACGGCTCGTGTCCACGGCGGCAGCCGCGAGCACCGCCCCGTCCTCCCCGGCCAGCCGCTCGGTCTCCCGCGCCGCGTCGCCCATGACCTGGGCCAACTCCACTCCCTCCGGTACGGGTCGGCGCCCGCGCACCGCGAACCGGGCGGGTGAACCGGCGGCGCTCCCCTCCTCGTACGCCACCCCCGACCACTGCCGCACGGACGGCCGCCCGAAGTCGTTGCTGAGGCCCTGGAAGGCGCCGCCCCAGAGGAAGGTGTTCATGCCTTCCATGGTCTTCCAGAGATAGAAGGGCGCGTACTGGTTGACCGGAGACCCGAACCGCCCGCGCTCGCGCAGGAGATACGTCTTGACGCCCAGTCCCTCCCAGTCGTCCAGCAGATGCCCGATCCGCGCCACACGGGCACGGATGATGCCCGTGTCGTAGTCGGCGGGCAGGGTCAGCTCGTACTGCATGGCGTGCATCCGGTGCCTCCTCAGGCCGGGGGTGCGAGCAGGGAGAGCAGTCCGCGGACGCCGGCGTCGAAGGCGGCGGGGGAACCGGAGGCGCGGGCCAGGACGTAACCGCCCTGCACGGTCGCCAGAACCGTCGCTGCGATCTCCTCGCCGTCCAGCGCGGGCCCGAACAGGCCCTGTTCCTTGCCCTCCTCGACGATCCCGGCGATCAGCTCGCGGACGGCGTCGAGCGTCTCGTCGACCGGGGCACGCAGTTCGTCGCTCGCGATCACCTCCGGGTCCATGGTCAGACGGCCGATCGGGCAGCCGCGCAACACGTCGCGCTCACGCAGCAGATACGCCTCGATGCGCTCGTACGGCGTCCCCGGCCCGCCGAGTACTCCCTCCGCGGTGGCCCGCACATCCTCGGCCGTCCGCCGGATCGCCGCGAGCGCGAGATCCGGCTTGCCCTTGAAGTGGTGGTACATGCTGCCCTGTCCGGCGCCCGCTCGCTCCAGGATCGCCTTCGGACTGGTGCCCACGTAGCCGCGCTCCCACAGCAGCTCACGGGTGGATTCGACGAGTCGGTCCGCAGTGCTCATGAGGGCACTGTACATACTAGTAGTTACAACCGTCGAGGGTGGAGGAAGCAGCGGGGGAAGGCGCTCGTACTCCCCGGGAGGTAGGCGCATTGCCGCTGGCCGTACGACGACCCGGACCCCCTTCCGGCGCGAGTCTCGAGGCATCACCCAACAGGACCCGCTTGAGGAGATGACCCGAGATGCAGACCCTCGCCGACTGGCACGGCGGCCCCGGCCCCTGGATCCTCTTCTTCCCGCTGATCTGGGCGGCCGTCGTGATCGGCGTCGCCACCTTCCTGCGCCGCACCGTCCGGCGCGGCCGCCGCGGACCCTGGCACCCGACGGACGACCGGCCCACCGGCGACTCGCCCCTGGCCGTGCTCGGCCGGCGCTTCGCCTCCGGTGAGATCGACGAGGACGAGTACTGGCGCCGGCTGTCCGTCCTGGACGAGCAGTTCGGCCGCAAGGGCGGTGCCGCATGACGACCGCGACCACCGTGCGGACGGCCGCCCGGGTCGTCGACGCCGTGAAGGTGTACGGGCGCGGCGACACCGAGGTCAGGGCCCTGGACGGGGTGAGCGTCGACTTCCCGGCCGGCCGCTTCACCGCGATCATGGGCCCCTCGGGCTCCGGAAAGTCCACGCTGATGCACTGCGCGGCCGGCCTCGACACGCTCACCTCCGGCACCGCCCACATCGGTGACACCGACCTGGGCACCCTCGACGACCGCAGGCTCACCCTCCTGCGCCGCGACCACGTCGGCTTCGTCTTCCAGGCGTTCAACCTGGTGCCCACACTGACCGTCGCCGAGAACATCACCCTGCCCCTGGACCTCGCGGGCGGCAGGGGCGACCCGGAGTGGATCGACGCGCTGATCGACGTCGTCGGTCTGCGCGACCGCCTGCACCACCGGCCCGCCGAACTCTCCGGCGGCCAGCAGCAACGCGTCGCCGTGGCACGGGCGTTCGCGGGCCGCCCGGACGTCGTCTTCGCCGACGAGCCGACCGGGAACCTCGACTCCCGGGCAGGCGGGGAGGTCCTCGGTCTGCTCGGCCGCACCGCGCGCGAGACCGCCCGCACGGTGGTCATGGTCACCCACGACCCGGTGGCCGCCGCCCACGCCGACGAGGTCGTCTTCCTCGCCGACGGACGCCTCGTCGACCGCATGGAAGCCCCTACCGCCGACAGGGTCCTGGACCGGATGAAAGCCTTCGAGGTGCCGTCATGAACGCCGCCGTCCGGCTGAGCGTCACCTCCCTGCGCGCCCACAAGCGCCGCTTCGCAGGCACCTTCCTCGCCGTCTTCCTGGGCGTGGCCTTCCTGGCCGGCACCCTCGTCATGGGCGACACGCTCCGCGCCGGCTTCGACACCATGTTCGGCGACGCGACCAGCGGCACGGACGCCGTCGTCCGCAGCACGGACACCATCACCACTCCCGGCGAGAGCCAGGGCGTACGGCAGCCGGTTCCCACCTCCCTGGCCGGGACCCTCGCCAGGGTGCCGGGCGTCGCGGCCGCCGAGCCCGACATCGAGGGCGCCGGCCAGCTCGTCGGCAGGAACGGCAAGGCCATCGGCGGCCAGGGCCCGCCCACACTGGCCGGGAACTGGATCACCGACCCGAAGCTGAACCCGTACCGACTCGCCCAGGGCCACGCCCCACGGCGGACGGGCGAGGTCGTCGTCAACCGGGGCGCCGCGAAGAAGGGTGATCTGAAGATCGGCGACACCACGACCCTGCGCACCCCGGACCCGGTCAAGGTGACGATCGTGGGGCTCGCGACCTTCGGGGGCGAGGACGGCATGGCCCAGGTGACCTTCACCGGCATGACCCGCACGGACGCCGAGAAGTACCTCACGGCCAGGCCCGGACAGGCGGCGAGCATCAAGGTGCGGGCCGGACCCGGCATCGGCCAGAAGCAGCTCGTCGACCGCCTGACTCCCGTCCTGCCCAAGGGCGTCGAGGCGATCACCGGTCAGGAGTCGGCCCAGGAGAACACGGACATGATCTCCAGCCGGTTCCTGACGATCTTCACCACCTTCCTCCTCGTCTTCTCCGGCGTCGCCCTGCTGGTCGCGACCTTCTCCATCCACAACACCTTCGCCATCGTCGTCGCCCAACGCACCCGTGAGAACGCCCTGTTGCGGGCCCTCGGCGCCTCACGCCGGCAGGTCACCGCGACCTCCCTGGCCGAGGCGACCGCCGTCGCCGTGGCCGCGTCGGCGGCGGGCCTCGCGGGCGGCATCGGCATCGCCGCCGGCCTGCAGGCACTCTTCCCGGCGATCGGATTCCCCTTCCCCGACGGCGACTTGGTGATCAGCGCGCTGTCCATGGCACTGCCGCTCGCGGTCGGCATCGTGGTCTGCCTCGGCTCGGCGCTCCTGCCCGCCGTACGCGCCGGCCGCACCGCCCCGCTGGCCGCCCTGCGCGAGACGGCCGTCGACACCTCCGGCGCCTCCCGCACCCGCGCGGTCACCGGCCTGGGCCTGGCCGCCCTCGCCGTCGCGGCGACGCTCAGCGGAGTGCTGGTCTCACCGTCCGTGTGGACGGCGGGACTCGGCGCCGTACTCGCCCTGGTGGCGTTCGTGGTCCTGGGCCCGGTCGCCGCCACCACCGCCCTGAACGTCCTCGGCGCGCCGCTGGGCGGGCTCCGGGGGGTCACAGGCGCCCTGGCGCGCCGCAACGCGCTGCGCAGCCCCAGGCGGACGGCCGCCACGGCCAGTGCGCTGATGATCGGCGTGGCGGTCGTGTCCCTGTTCACGGTCTTCGGCGCCTCGCTCAAGGCCACCATGGACCAGACCGTCTCCCGCTCCTTCGCCGGCGACGTGGCGGTCAGCACCCCGTCCTTCGGCGCGGGCGGCAGCGGACTGAGCCCGCGCCTGGCCGGAGCGATCCAGCGGCTGCCGCAGGTCGACACGGCCGTGGGCCTCGGCCGCGGAGTGGCGAAAGTGGACGGCGCGGGACGGGCCCTGACGGTCACCGACCCCGTCGCCCTGCAACGCACCTTCGACCTCGGCACCGTCCAGGGCTCCCTGCGCGACCTGGGCACCGACGGCATCGCCATCACCCGCAACGAGGCGGCCGAACAGCACCTCACCACCGGCGACGACGCCCGACTCACCTTCACCGACGGCAAGAAGGAGACCTTCACCGTCCGCGCCCTGTACGGCCGGTCCGAACTCGCCGGTGACTACGTCATCACCCGGGCGGCCTGGGCCCCGCACCGCACCCAGGACTCCGACACCCTGGTCGCCGTCACGTTCAAGAAGGGTGTGAGCGCGGACGCGGGCAAGGCGGCGGTCGGGAAAGTGGCCGCCCGGTACGGAAATCCCAGCGTCCAGACCCGCCACGAGTACGCGCAGTCCTCGGCCGGTGGCATCGACATGATGCTCACGCTCGTCTACGCGCTGCTCGCCCTCGCGGTCCTCATCGCACTCCTCGGCATCGCCAACACACTCACCCTGGCGATCCATGAACGCACGCGCGAACTGGGCCTGTTGCGCGCGGTGGGCCAGACCCGGGCCCAACTGCGGGCCATGGTCCGCTGGGAGTCGGTCCTGGTCGCCGCCTTCGGCACCGCCGGGGGGCTCGGCCTGGGCGCCTTCCTCGGCTGGGTCCTGGTCAGGGCCTCGGACGGCGCCAGTGACAGCAGTTTCGCCTTCGCGATCCCGCCCGCCCAACTGCTCGTCGTGGCCCTGGTGGGCCTCACCGCGGGCGCCCTCGCGGGCCTCCGCCCGGCCCGGCGTGCGGCACGTCTCGACGTGCTGCACGCGATAGCCGCCGAATAGGCGCGCCGACGGGCCGACCCGCTCGGACGATCACCGCCCGGTCAACCGCCAACGGCTGACCGGGCGGGAGCATGTCCGGTCAACCGCCGACGGCTGACCGGGCAGGAACGTGTCCGGCCCGGTGTCCCTCGGCCACGGCCTCGACCTCGACGAACCGGCGCACCGGTTTCTCGGCCACGCGGCGCGGTGGACGGGCCGGTGCCGCGAGCGCGGCCGACGCGGCGGGCAGGGTGAACCAGACGACCTTGCCCGCTTCGCCGTCCGGGCGCACCCCCCAGCTCTCGCTGACGGCCGCCACCATGGCCAGCCCGCGCCCACTCGTGGCGGAGGACTCCACGTCCCGCACCTCGGGCAGCCGGGGGTCGTGGTCCCGCACGGAGACGGTGAGCCGGTCCAGCAGCAGCTCGATCTCCACGGTGCACACCTTGTCCGGCTGGGCATGCCGGTGCACATTGCTCAGCAGTTCGGTCAGACCGAGCGCCGCACGGTCTATGAGGGCGTCCATATGCCAGTAGCGCAACTGCGCTGAAAGGATTCTGCGGACCTGGCCGATCCGCGACGGCAGGGCTTGGAGCTCCACCGTGCAGTGCCTGCTTGGGTGACTGATCACGGCTGCGACTCCCCGACTTGAGGTCCGGAAGAACACGGGATTCGGATCCAGCAACGGGCCGGTGAGAAACGGACGGCTGCTGTCGTGCCCGGCGGCTGGTTCGCAGCGTTGTCGCCGGTAAACCCAGAGTGACGTGAGACCAGCGTGACGCAGGGGGTGCCAGAGCGCAACTCATCGTGAAGAAGCCGTCGCCCTCCGTCGTCGGGCCGTGTCGTCAGCCGCCGCGCCCCGCGGCCCGCCGCACGGCCTCGATGAACCGGCGCGCCGCGGGCGGCCCCGGCTCGCCCGGCGCCGGATCGTGCTCGCCCAGGGTCAGCGTGTACCGCTTGCCGTTGAGGTCCGCGAGCGCCCGGTCCTCCGCCGCGAACCAGGGCTTCGAGGCCCGTACGGCCTGCACCGGCGCGCTGTCGATCTCGCTGCCGTAGCTGGTGAGCAACTCGAGCCTGCCGTCGCTGATCCGGACCTGCCCGGCCCGGGTGAGCGAACGCAGCCGCTTCCCGATCCGCACGCCCGTCGCCGTGAACTCCGGCTCCGCCATGCCGTCCGCCCCCTCGTACGCGTCCGGTCGCGCCGGCCCGTGCGCCCACGTGGGCCCTGGCTCAGCGCGTTCGTGATCCAGTGTGCGTCCCCGTTCGGTGCAGTCTGCCCGCACCCGGCGTCGAGCACCAGTGCGCACGGCACGTACGGCCCGGGCGCCCGGGTGCACTCGCGCGAATGCGCCCCCATGCCCCCCGCGCCTTTGCCCCAGGCTGTGCTTTGGGCTGCTCAAAGCGGTGTTTATGCAGGTGAGAAGCGTGTGGAAGGTGCATATGATCGGTGCGTCGGCAGCGCGATGTGCCGTCGGCGCGCAGCGTAAGGAGCCCCGCCGTGACCACCCCCCAGCAGACCCGGACCGGCGCGACCCTCGACGTCGACCACAGCGACGCCGACTATCGCGACTGGCTGAAAGAGGCCGTCCGGAAAGTGCAGGCCGACGCGAACCGATCGGCGGACACGCACCTTCTCCGCTTCCCGCTCCCCGAGAGGTGGGGCATCGACCTGTACCTGAAGGACGAGTCCACCCACCCCACCGGCAGCCTCAAGCATCGCCTCGCCCGCTCGCTGTTCCTCTACGGCCTGTGCAATGGCTGGATCCGTCCGGACCGCCCGGTGATCGAGGCGTCCAGCGGCTCGACGGCCGTCTCCGAGGCGTACTTCGCCAAGCTGATCGGCGTGCCCTTCATCGCGGTCATGCCCGCCACGACGAGCGCCGAGAAGATCCGCCTCATCGAGTTCCACGGCGGGCGGTGCCACTTCGTGGACGACTCCCGCCGGATGTACGAGGAGTCGGCCCGCCTGGCGGTGGAGACGGGCGGCCACTACATGGACCAGTTCACCTACGCGGAACGGGCCACGGACTGGCGCGGCAACAACAACATCGCCGAATCCATCTTCCGGCAGCTGGAGTTGGAGCGGTTCCCCGAGCCCGCCTGGATCGTCGCCACGGCCGGCACCGGAGGCACCTCCGCGACCCTCGCCCGCTACGTCCACTACACCCAGCGCGACACCCGCATCTGTGTCGCCGACCCCGAGAACTCCTGTTTCTTCGAGGGCTGGACCACCGGCGATCCGGACGTCACCTGCGACTGCGGCTCGCGCATCGAGGGCATCGGCCGGCCCCGCATGGAACCCAGCTTCGTGCCCGGAGCGATCGACCGGATGATGAAGGTGCCCGACGCGGCCAGCGTGGCCGCCGTACGGGCCCTGGAGCGGGCCATCGGCCGCAAGGCGGGCGGCTCGACCGGCACCGGGCTGTGGAGCGCGCTGAAGATCGTCGCCGAGATGGTGGCACAGGACCGGCGGGGGAGCGTGGTGACCCTGCTGTGCGACCCGGGCGACCGCTACCTCGACAAGTACTACTCGGACACGTGGCTCACCGAGCAGGGCCTGGACATCCAGCCGTACACCACGGCGATCGACTCCCTGTTGGAAACGGGTGTGTGGCCCTGCTAGGCCTCCGGGTGGGAGAGCGTGCCCGGGGTCACGGGGAGGCGGGACCGCAGCAGGCCCTAACCTTGCAGGCGCCGGTCCAGTGACACGACCGCGTCGCGGAAGGCCCGGCCGAGTCCCGCGCGGGCCGTCTTCAGGGCGAAGCGGAAGAGGGCCGTCCCGTCCGCGCCGAACGTCCACTGCACCCGGGTGCCGGTCCCGGCCGGCACCAGCCGCCACTCCTCGGCGAGGGCGCGAGCCCCCGGCGCGTTGGTCACGTCCACCCGGTAGGCGTACACCTCCGCCTCCTTCGCCGCGATCACCGTCTCGCGGAAGCGTCCGCCGCCCCTGAGCCGGATGTCACGCCCGGCACCACCGTCGATCACGCGGGCGTGCGTCACCGCCGCGAACCACTCCGCCCACCCCGGCACGTCGTCGTTGAGGGCGTGGAAGACCGCCTTGGGCGACGCGGAGATCTCCCGCGCGAACACCAGCCGTACGGGTGCCGTGTCGACGAAGTCGAGTCCGACGGGACGCAGACGATGGGCCATGGACGTGAACCCCCTTGATCGAAAGGGTGGTTGACCGGGGCAACGTCACGATAACTGGCGGTCCGTCAGATGTCAGCACCGCCCGGCCGGGATCAGTCCTCCTCCTCGCCCGCCACCACCAGCCGCCGCAGATGCTCGGCGATCTCCTCGCGCGCCTCGCCCGCCAGCCCGGCGTCCGTCACCAGCGTGTCGACCTGCTCCAGCGCGGCGAACGAACTCAGGCCCACCACACCCCACTTGGTGTGGTCGGCGACCACCACGACCCGTCGCGCCGACTGCACCAGACGGCGGTTGGTCTCCGCCTCCGCGAGGTTCGGCGTGGACAGGCCGGCCTCGACCGATATCCCGTGCACACCGAGGAAGAGCACGTCGAAGTGGAGGGCGGCGATCGCCTGGTCGGCCACCGGCCCCACCAGCGAGTCGGACGGCGTGCGCACCCCGCCGGTCAGCACCACCGTGGCCGCGCCCTGCCGGGGACCCGTGGTGCGCTGCGCCGCGTGGAAGACGTCGGCCACCCGTACCGAGTTGGTCACCACCGTCAGATCGGGCACGTCGACCAGCTGGTGCGCCAGCGCGTACGTCGTCGTACCGCCCGACAGCGCTATCGCCGTACCCGGCGTGACCAGCTCGGCCGCCGCGCGCGCGATGTCCTCCTTGGCCGTCAGCTCCAGACCCGACTTCGCCTCGAAGCCCGGCTCGTGCGTGCTCGCCTCGACCACCGGCACCGCGCCGCCGTGCACCTTCTCCAGCACGCCCTGCCGGGCCAGCGCGTCCAGATCACGGCGCACGGTCATGTCGGACACGCCGAGCTTGCGCGTCAGCTCGTTCACACGAACCCCGCCCCGGCGTCGTACCTCGTCCAGGATCAGGGAGCGCCGCTGCTCCGCGAGGAGGTTCTGATTCTCACTCACGTACGCTCCGGTCCTTTCGCCTCAATCAGCCCGCCACGCCCCCTCCGACGAGGGCGTTCTTTCCCGCATCCGGTGCAGGGGAGGTCCCATCCTCGCACGTGCCCCCGCCGATGACGCCACCGACCGGCACGCCGATCCCCCGCCACCCGCGCCACACGCCTTGCTCCTGCGGCACACGTATCGGGGAAATTCCGTGAGAAGAGGTGTACGCGGCTGCCCCAGCGGCAACCCTTGTGCCCGCACGGACACAAGCCGACGGCGCGTCACGGGGGAAGTGCGAACAGTGGAATGTGCGCAGGAACCTGTCTCGAACGCCGGCCCCGCCGAGGGGCCCGGGGGATCCGGGATCGCCCTGGAACTGCTGGTCCACGGCGTGGGCGGGACGACACCGCAGGAGATGCTCGCCGATCCGCGCACGGTGCGGATCGCCGGCGACGACACGGCGGCCCTCTTCCGGCGCGCCGATGACGTCGACGCGGAACTCAGACCCGACGACCACCGGGGCGGACCGGTCCCGGAGGCGTACGTCTGGTGCAATCTCACCTCCGGGAACAGCGCCCGCGCCCTGTGGCTGTTGCTGCTGCCCTTCATGGTGGCCAACCTCGCCCACTGGATGCGGCCCACCGCGCGGGGCCGGTCGCGCACGGTGCGCTTCTACGGACTGCTGGTCCGGCTGGTCGGGCTGACCCTGACGGTGCTGCTGGTCGCGGCCGCCTGCGAGGTGGCCCTCGACCTCGCCGCCTGGCAGTGCGCGGGCACACGCGCGTGCGCCGAGCGGCACTCCTGGCTGGGCTTCCTGTCGCCCGACCTGTCGCACGACGGCTGGTGGAGCAGACCCGGCCGCCGCCTCGCGCTGGCCGCCGTCGTGCCCGCCGCGCTCACCGGACTGCTGTGGTACCTCTCCCGCCGCACCTGGAGCGCGTACGAGTCGGTGCGGCCGGTCTCCCACCTCGACGAAACCGACGAGGACGGCGACCACACATCCTTGGGCCGCCCCGGATTCTGGTACGGCCGCCGCCTGGTCGCCCGGTTGCGCGCCGCCCACACCGCCGCCGGACTGCTGACGGTCGCCGCGGCCGTCGCCTCGTCCGCCTGGCGCTTCGACCGTGGACCGGACAGCCCCGCCGTACTCGAGACCCTGGGCGTCCTGCTGTACACGGCCCTCGCCGCCACCGCCCTCGTCGTGCTGTGGGTGGTCTGCCGCCGGGGGCGCACCGAGAACCGCCTCGACCAGGCACTCGACACGCGTCTGGTACGACGCCTGCCGCTCGCCGCCCTCCTCCTGCTGCTTCTCGCCGCCGGGTACGCGGGCTGGGAGCGCCCGGGGTGGGAGTCGGCCGGCCGGCTGCCCGGTGGCGGCACCACCTTCGGCGGGCTCGCCCTGATCCAGGGCGCCTTGGTCGTCGCCCTCGCCGTGTGCGCCCGTGCGCTGTACCGCACCGCTCCCGACCGGCGTGCGGTCCTGCGCGGCCTGGGCGGACCCGCCGTCGCGATGCTGGCCTGCGCCCTCGGCGGGGTGATGTCCGGTGGTGTCTCCCAGCGGGTGTCCGACTGGCTGGACGGCACCGGCACCTTCCTCGCCGGCCCCCCGGTCCTGCTGACCTGGCAGGCGTCCGTGATCCCCGTCCTGCTTCTCGTCCTGCTGGTGCTGTGCGCCGGCCTCGGACGGCGGGCCTGGCTGCTGCGCCGCACCGAGCTGGGAGAGGTGGAGCTCGACCACCCCGGGGTATCCGTCGACCCCGCCCGCACCCGCGCCATCGCCACCACGCGCGTGATGGCCACGCTCACCGACCGCGCCCCCCTCGTCGTCGCCGTCGCCTCCACCGCGACCCTGCTCCTGGGCGCCGGTGCCATCGTCGGCGCGAGCCTCACCGACCGGGCCCCCGGACCGGCCGCCCGGCACGCCCACGCCTTCGTGCACGGCGCCGCCCAGACCGCCCAGGGACTGGGCTCCTGGCTGATAGGGCTCGGCTTCGTCCTGTTCGTCACCTGGGGCAGGCGCGCCTACAAGGACGCCTCCGCCCGCCGCACCATCGGCATCCTGTGGGACGTCGGCACCTTCTGGCCGCGCGCCGCCCACCCCTTCGCCCCGCCCTGCTACGCCGAGCGCGCGGTGCCTGACCTCAGCTGGCGCATGGCCGGCTGGACCCATGCCACCGGCGGCCGCCTCGTCATCTCCGGACACTCCCAGGGCAGCGTGCTCGCCGCCGCGGCGGCCTGGCAGCTGAAGCCGTCCGTCCGCAAACGAGTCGCCCTGCTCACCTACGGCTCCCCGCTGGAACGCCTCTACGGCCGCTGGTTCCCCGCCCACTTCGGCCCGGCCGCACTCAGCTCCCTGCACCGCGAGGTCGCCTGCTGGCGCAACCTCTACCGGCTGACCGACCCCATCGGCGGCCCGGTCCGGCTGGCCGGCGACTGCGGCCCCGAAGTGGACCGTGCCCCGCTGAAGGACCCGCTCGCCTACGGCCGTACCGCCCGGCACCCGCTGCCCGCCCCGATCCTCGGCCACTCCGACTACCAGGCCGACCCCGCCTTCGCCGAGGAACGCGCCCGCCTCCTGGCCCGGCTCGGCCCACGGCTCCCCGCCCCGAGGGAACAGGAGGAGCGGCGCAACGACACCGCCGCGCGGCCTCCCGCCCGCGCGGAGACCACAGTTCCTACCGCCCCCGCTCCGGCCCCACACGTCTACATCGCGGCCGTACCCCAGCGCACCGCACGGGCCACCGCCCCCGGGCTGCGGCAGGCGGCGGCCCTGGCGCTGGTGTCGGCGGTGGCCTTCCTCGTGGCGTGGGCCTGCACCCGCGGTGCTGTCGCGGGGTTCGAGCGGCACGGCGCGCTGGTGCCGTCCGACGCCGCTCAGGTCGTCGCCGCCGTCGGCGCCACGGGCCTGGGGATCGGCTCCGCCATCGCCTCCGTGCTCAAGGCGATCGCCCTGCTCACCCCCGCACGGCCGGAGCCCGCCCGCACCCGCGTCCCCGTGGCACCCCGTGCCCACGGCGCCGATGAACCGTCCGCATCGGATCTCGACGCCGTGGCGGACGCCGGCGGGATCGCCTAGGACCGGTCCGGGAGGTCCTCCGGGAAGAGCAGTGTCAGGTCGTCGGTCGACGGCTCCGCGACCTGGGCGACCCGGCCCGCGTGCCGTTCGACCATGGCCTCGAAGGTCTGCCGGGCGGTGCGGCCGTTGCCGAACGCCGCGCCCTTGGGGATCTCGGTGAAGTACCGCAGCAGCGCCTCGGCGGTACCGTCCGCCAGCCGGTACTCGTGCTCCTCGGCCTGCTGCTCCACGATCCGCAGCAGTTCCTCGGGGGTGTAGTCGCTGAAGGTGATGGTCCGCGAGAAACGAGAGGCGACACCCGGATTGACCGACAGGAAGCGCTCCATCTCGGCCGTGTATCCCGCGACGATCACCACGACCGCGTCCCGGTGGTCCTCCATCAGCTTCACCAGGGTGTCGATGGCCTCCTTGCCGAAGTCACGGCCGGAGTCCTCGGGGGACAGCGCGTAGGCCTCGTCGATGAACAGCACCCCGCCGCGGGCCCGGTCGAAGGCCTCCTGGGTGCGGATCGCGGTGGAGCCGATGTGCTCGCCGACCAGGTCGACGCGGGAGACCTCGACGAGATGCCCCTTCTCCAGGACACCGAGGGAGGCGAGGATCTCGCCGTAGAGCCGGGCCACGGTGGTCTTGCCGGTGCCGGGGGAGCCGGTGAAGACCAGGTGCCGCTTGACCGAGGCCGCCTTCAGGCCCGCCTGCCGGCGCCGCCGCCCCACCTCGATCATGTCGGTGAGGGCGCGCACCTCGCGCTTGACGCTCTCCAGTCCGACCAGCGCGTCGAGCTCCCCGAGCACGGCCTTCGACGTGCGCACCGGCTGCTCCGGCCCGGCGGCGGCCACCAGGGGCTCCTGCTCGGTGATGCGCTGCCCGGGAATCGACCCCAGCAGACTGGGGGACTGGTTCACGGTCTCCACGGCGGTCTCATGCGCCACGGGCGGCCGCAGCCCCCCGCCGCTCTCGTCGCTGGTGCAGTCCTCGACGACGGGCCCGCTCCCCGGTGCCGCGTCGGGGCCGGCTTCCGCGAACTCGTACCCGCCGCGTGCGCACCGCTCCGTGCGGCACTTTCTGAGCGTCGTACGGCAGCCGTCGATCACATGGAAGCCGTAGCCGCCGCTGCCCGTCACCCGGCAGTTGAGGAAGCTGCCCCGGCCGCCCGCCGAGACGTAGAAGCCGGCCTCCGCGGGGGAGTCCACCGTGCAGCGCTCGATCGTGGGATCCGCGCCCTTGGTGACGATCACTCCGGTCTGGGTGGAGTCCACGGTGCAGTTGTTGAGCGTGCCGCCGCTGCCGTGGTCACGGAACCAGGCGCCGGTCGCAGCGTCCCGGATCCGGCAGTCGTCCAGCTGGGCCGTCGCCCCGTCGCTCACCGACACGGCCGTGTTGCGCACCTGGGAGAGGTCGCTGTCGACGACGTCCGCGCGCGAGCCGCGGTCCAGCACGAACAGCGCGTCCGGCACGTCGTGCACCCGGCAGGAGTCCAGCACGGCGGTGGCGCCGTCACTGACCCACACCGCCGGATAGTCGCCGGTGCTGTCGAAGATCTCGCACTGGTTGGCGTCCACGCGCGTGCCCGGGTCCCACACCGACAGGCCGTTGCGCCCGAACTGACGCACCGTCGTGCGGGTCAGGGTGAGCACCGACCGGGAGCGCAGGTCGACCGCGTTCTCCGGGATGTCGTGGATCCGGCAGTCCTCCAGCGTGAGCACCGCGTCGGTGTCGAGCGTGACACCGTCCGTCGTGGTGCGGTGCACATCGCAGTCCGTCAGATGCGCGGTGGCGCGGGCGGTGACCTGGACGCCGCTGCCGCGCACCTCGTACACCTCGCAACCCACCGCCTCCAGGGCCGAGTTCTCCCCGGTCGCCGACAGGCCCGAGCCCGAGGCGTGATGGACGCGGCAGCGCTCCAGACGCGGGTGCGCCCCGCCGCGGACCGCGACACCGGACTGGCCGGCGGCCACCACCTCGCACTCCTCGAACACCCCGCCCCCGCCGTCGAGTACGGCGATGCCGACGCCGGCGGGGTTGTCGACGGTGCAGCGGCGCACGGTCGGACGCGCGCCGCCGCGCACCTCGATGCCGGCCGCGGAGCGGGTGACGATCCGCACGTCCAGCAGCTCCGGGGTGCCCTCCTCGACCAACAGGGCGGGCGCGGCGGCGTCCTGGCCCTCCACGTGCAGGTCCTGGACCACCGCGGAGGCGCGCACGGTCAGCGGCACCCCGTCCATGGGGGCGATCCGCACCGAGCCGGGGGAGCCCTCGGGGCCGCGCAGGGTCACCGCCCGCTGCACCACGAGGTTCTCCCGGTAGGTGCCGGGAGCGACGGTGAGGACGTCACCGTCCGCCGCGGCCTCCAGGGCGGCGGCGAGCGACGCGTACTCACCCGTGCGGCGCCGCCACCGCGATGTGCCGGTGTGCGTCACCTGGACCGTGCCCTGTGCCATGGCGTTGCCGTGCCCCCACCTCGTCGTACGCGGGTTTGTGCTGCCGAAGAAGCTCGGCCGGTCCACCGTAGCGTGCGCGCGGGTGGTGGGTTGACCAGAGCCGTCAGGCCGTCAGCTGCCGGTGCCGGTCCGGCCCCAGTCGGGACCCGCCTTGTCCCAGGCCTGGTCCCAACGGGCGTAACGGCGGCGGACCATGCGCCAGACGATCATCCGGCGGCCGCCCTCGACGACTCCCGCGGTCAGCAGGGCGGCGCCGAACCCGGCGAGCACCGCGTGGGTCGTGGCCGTCGCGGAGTCCAGCGGGCGGGCCACTATGCGGCCGTGCGCGTCGGTCCATATCCGGAAATGGTCGCCGTGGTGCGGCGAGGTGAGGGCCGCGAGGGCGGCACCCTGCCGGGCGGTGCCGTCCGGGGCGGTCCACTGGGCGAGGACGCGGCTGCGCAGGTCCCGGCCCGAGGTGGTCTCGGGGTCGCTGTCCAGCGGGGAGCGGTCCAGCTTGCGCACGACGGTGGCCGTCACCGAATGCCGGGCCGCCTGCTGGTCCTTCGCGGCCCGCTGCAGGGCGTCCTGGGCGGCACCGCCGACGAGCGAGCCGATCACGGGCGCGGCGACCAGGATCAGCAGCAGGGTGACCAGAGCCACCCACGCCTCGACCAGATCGCTCGTGCGGCGCAGCGGATTGTGCCGCCAACGCCAGAGTCCCCGGATTGCTCGCACCGTCCCGCACCCCCTTCCCGCTCCGTGATAACTCCCGGCGGAGGCGTTCACCTTGAGTCCCGGTCAAAGAGAGAGGGAAATCACCTGCGACCGGGGCCTCTCAGGAACTTCTCACGAAGAACCCAACGCCCGGCCCCCCGGCAGGGGTTCCCGCGTCACCCCCGTTGTCCGGATCTTTCTCCGTCTTTCTCCGCGAGCGGACGCGCCGGGTCTTCACTCCAGGACCGTGACCGGGTCGCCGACCCGGATCGTGCCGCGGGAGAGGGGCACGAGGTTCTGCCCGAAGGCCAGTTTGCCGTCGATGTGGCGGTGACGCCCGAGCGAGCGCAAAGGCTCCCTGCCGCGTACGGCGGTGTCCTGGTCTGTGGTGGTCACCACGCAGCGCCCGCACAACTTGGCGACACGGAAGGTGACATCGCCGACGGCGATGCGCCGCCAGCCGTCCTCGGCCCAGGCGGGGCTGCCCGTCACGACCACGTTCGGCCGGAAACGGTTCATGGGCAACGGTCCCTCGGCCGGGTGGGTGCCTTGCGCGATCAGGGAGTTGAGGGCGTCGAGAGAGGCGTCCGAGGTGAGCAGCAGCGGAAAACCGTCGGCGAAGGTGACGGTCTCACCCGGCAGCGCGTACTCGGGATCGACGGGCCGGCGCCTGGCCGGATCGTCCATGTGCACCAGACGCGTACCGGCGCCGAGGTACGCGCTGCACCACGCGTGCGCGGCCGGATCCTCGGCCGGTACGCCCTCGACCTTCTCGCCGAAGATCTCCACCCAGATCGTGCCGGCCGGGCGGGGGACCGGCACGGTCAGCGGATCCGTGCCGGGTGCGGAGACACGGATGCCGCCGCCGGGCAGGAGCTCGGCGGCGGCCAGTGCGAGGCGCGGCTGCTGACGCTGTGTGACGACCTTTCCCCCGTCGTCGACCAGGGCCCAGCGCCGGTCCCCGGCCAGCCCCCAGGGCTCCACGACGGCCTCCCGGACCGCGACGGCCCGGAACGCCTTGACCGGATGGACGTGGATCGACTGCAGCAGCGTGTTCCCCATGCGGCCATCGTGCCAGGCCGCGCGGGCGGCCCGACAGGACGGCTCAGTAGCCCCGGTACTGCTGCTGGTTGTTGTACGGGTCCTGGTACGGGGCCGCGGCGGGCCGCGGAGCGGCAGGACGCATCGCCTCGTAACCGGAGCCGCCCGTCATCGGACGCATCGGCTGCGGCTGCTGCTGGGGGCCGGGATAGCCCCTCGGAGCCGTGGCCTGCTGTGGGATGTACGCGGCGGGTGCCTGCTGCAGCGGGGACGGCTGCTGCGCCTGCGGGTAGCCGTAGGAGGGCTGGGAGGGGCCCGCCGGGAGGGCGGGCAGGGCCGACGGCAGCGCGGGCAGGCTGCTGCCGGGCATGTCGTAGGCGGCGGGGACCCGGATCGGGGCGATCTGCGGGGTGCCCCGCTCGGCGACGAGCTTGTCGTAGATCGGGGTGTCCGGGAAGGCGGAGTAGTAGCCACCGCCGTAAGTGGAGCGGGGGGAGGTCATGGCACATAAGTTAAGCCCACGATGTGCTGGTTGGGGAGACCGATAAGAAGGTTGTTTTCCGTGTCCGCAGTGACTCGGGAGCCCCAATGCGAGCGAACGCGGCAAAATGGGACGGCGAACAGGGTTCTGATCCGGTAAAGCCCATGTTCCGGGCGGGTTACCGGCGGGTCGGTCCGGTGTCGCGCGGTGCTCCTCATGGGACTTCGCCGTCCTGGGGAATAGGTTGTTCGAAGGGCGGGCCGAACGGCCGCCGGACCCGTACTGGCGCGGCGACACGTGATGGGGGCGGACATGTCAATGTCGAAAGGCTCGAACACACCGGTGCCGCAGACGGCGCTGCGGGTGGAACTGGGCTGGCGCTCCGGGCCGGGCGTGCCCGACGCCGACTCCTCGGCGCTGCTGCTCGTGGGCGGCAAGGTCCGCTCCGACGGCGACTTCGTCTTCTACAACCAGCCCGTGCACTCCTCCGGAGCGGTGCGGCACGAGGGCAAGCGGGACGCGGGCGGCCGCATCACCGACACCCTTCTCGTCGACCTCGCGCGCGTGGAGCCCACGATCGAGACCATCGTGCTCGCCGCCTCCGCGGACGGTGGCACCTTCGGGCAGGTCCCGGGCCTGTACATCGAGGTCCGTGACGCGGCGCGGGACACGGTGGCCGCCCGCTTCGACAGTGACGGCGCCACCGTCGAAACCGCTTTCGTGCTCGGGGAGTTCTATCGCCGCAACGGCGCCTGGAAGTTCCGCGCGGTCGGCCAGGGCTACAGCAGCGGCCTCGAAGGACTCGCGACGGACTTCGGCATCACGGTGGACGAACCCCAGCACGCGGCCCCCGCTCCGGCACCCCCGGTGACCGTGCAGCCGCCCGCCGCCCCGCCGGTGACGATGCAGCCGCCGGTAGCCCCGTCCGTGACGATGCCGCCCCCGTCCGGCGCATCCGTACCC
>NZ_WVUG01000095.1 GCF_017614965.1 Streptomyces griseorubiginosus
CCACCCCCCTCCGCGCCCGACATCACCGCCCCTCCGGCCGAGCCGCACGTCGGCGACGAGGCCGAGACGCCCCGCGACGAACCGCGCCGGACGATAGAGGAGGTGGATCTTCCGGACGGCTCGGCGCCGGTCACCGTCGAGGAACCGCCGGCTCTGGAAGTCCCCGAGATCGAGGTGCCCGAGCCGACCGCCGGCCGGCTCGTGCGCCTGCGCGCCCGTCTCTCCCGCTCCCAGAACGCGCTCGGCAAGGGGCTGCTCACGCTCCTGTCCCGGGAGCACCTGGACGAGGACACCTGGGAGGAGATCGAGGACCTCCTGCTCACCGCCGACGTCGGAGTGCAGCCCACGCAGGAACTGGTGGACGGCCTGCGCGAGCGCGTGAAGGTGCTCGGCACCCGCACCCCCGAGGAACTGCGCGGCCTGCTGCGGGCGGAGCTGCTGAAGCTGGTCGACCCCGGCATGGACCGGACGGTGAAGACCGAGCCGGAGACCAGCAAGCCCGGCATCGTGATGGTCGTCGGCGTCAACGGCACCGGCAAGACCACCACCACCGGCAAGCTCGCCCGGGTCCTCGTCGCCGACGGGCGCAGCGTGGTGCTGGGCGCCGCCGACACCTTCCGGGCCGCCGCCGCCGACCAGCTGCAGACCTGGGGCGAGCGCGTCGGCGCCTACACCGTGCGCGGGCCCGAGGGCGGCGATCCCGCCTCCGTCGCGTTCGACGCGGTGAAGGAGGGCAAGGAGATGGGCGTGGACGTCGTGCTCATCGACACCGCCGGCCGTCTCCACACCAAGACCGGCCTCATGGACGAGCTCGGCAAGGTCAAGCGCGTCGTCGAGAAGCAGGCCCCGCTGGACGAGGTGCTGCTGGTGCTGGACGCGACCACCGGGCAGAACGGCCTGGTCCAGGCCCGGGTCTTCGCCGAGGTCGTCGACATCACCGGCATCGTCCTGACCAAGCTCGACGGCACGGCCAAGGGCGGCATCGTGGTCGCGGTCCAGCGCGAGCTGGGCGTACCGGTCAAGCTGATCGGTCTCGGCGAGGGCGTGGACGACCTTGCCCCGTTCGAGGCGGAGGCGTTCGTGGATGCCCTTATCGGTGACTGACCGGCCCCCACCACACGAAGGAGCGCCCGCCCCGAGGTGCAGTCGGGAGCGGGCGCTTCGCTGTGTACGGCGCGGGGGGTACGGCTGTGCACGCGACCGGTGTGGCAGGTACGGCTATGCCCCCGACCGGTGTGCCACGTACGCCAGGGTGCCCAGCAGAAGGCGGGCCGCCGGTGGCCTCGTCGCGGAGTCCAGGGCCGGGGGGCGCAGCCAGCGGACCGGGCCGAGGCCCGCCCGGTCCGACGGGGGAGCGGTGATGTGGGTGCCGGGGCCCAGGCCGCGCAGGTCCAACGAGGTCGGGTCGTCCCAGCCCATGCGGTAGAGAAGCGCGGGGAGTTCGGCGGCGCCGCCGGGGGCGACGAAGAAGTGGGCGCGGCCCTCGGGGGTGGCGGCGACCGGGCCGAGGGGGAGGCCCATGCGCTCGAGGCGGACGAGGGCGCGGTGCCCTGCGGGCGCGGCGACCTCGATGACGTCGAACGCGCGGCCGACCGCCAGCATCACCGCGGCACCGGGGAAGTCGCCCCAGGTCTTGGTCACTTCGTCGAGGGTGGCGCCGGCAGGCACAAGGGGTGCGAAGTCCAGCGGGTGCGCGCCCGGCGCGGGGCAGTCGGCACGGCCGCAGGAACACTGGCCGCCGGCGGCCCGCGCGCCCGCCACGACGTCCCAGCCCCACAGTCCGGTGTACTCGGCGACGGCGGTGCACTCCGAGGAGCGACCGCGCCTGCGCGTGCCGGACCGGATCTCCCGGATGCCGCCGATCGTGAACCCCATGCCCCCTCCAACGTTTCCGACGCGTCGGTGGTTACGGCGCGGATGCGGAACGTGACCCTCTGTGTTCGGATGCCCTGGTTCCGCTCGGTCTCGAGCGGCGCTCGGAAGTACCCCTGGTGGTGAACTCGACCGTGCGCGCCCCTGAGTGCATCGCTCCGCCTACTCCTGGCCGTCCTATGTCAAGTGAATCGTGTGGAGGCGACCGTGAGTTCATTCGAAGGGGTGGCGAATGGTGGCGTTTCAGGGATCGCCATGGCTGGACGCGTGATCGTAGGATTACTTTGAGTGCACGAGTCCTGGGGGCACATGCACTCGTGGGTATGCCGGAGGCAACTCGGCATCGCGTTCGAAGGGTGAGAACCGGCGGACGGACGGCCGTATTTACCGGCATTCTGATAGGGCTTGGCGCACTCAGCGACAAGTGGTCTCAGGGATGGGGGCGTTCCAGTGAGCGGCAACGGCGGAGGCGGGACGACCGCGACCAGCACGGACAAGCGCCCGAACGAGCTGCTCACGTCGTGGTTCGTCCGCAGCGGCTGGTCGAAGGGCGAGCTGGCCCGTCAGGTCAACCGCAGGGCACGCCAGTTGGGCGCCAACCACATCTCCACCGACACCTCCCGGGTGCGCCGCTGGCTGGACGGCGAGAACCCCCGCGAACCCATCCCCAGAATCCTGTCCGAGCTTTTCTCCGAGCGCTTCGGGTGCGTGGTCTCCGTCGAGGACCTCGGCCTGCGCGCGGCACGCCAGTCACCGTCCGTGTCCGGCGTCGACCTGCCCTGGACGGGCCCGCAGACAGTCGCTCTGCTCAGCGAGTTCTCGCGCAGCGACCTGATGCTGGCGCGGCGCGGCTTCCTCGGGAGCTCGCTGGTGCTGTCGGCGGGCCCGTCCCTCATCGAGCCGATGCAGCGCTGGCTGGTGCCCGCGCCGCAGACCCCGCATCCGGAGCCCGAGCCCGTCAGCCGGGCCCGCGGCCGGCTCTCCAAGCCGGAGCTGGACCTCCTGGAGTCCACCACGATCATGTTCCGCCAGTGGGACGCCCAGTGCGGCGGCGGCCTGCGCCGCAAGGCGGTCGTCGGCCAGCTGCACGAGGTGACCGACCTGCTCCAGGAGCCCCAGCCCGAGGAGACCACCCGCAAGCTGTTCAAGGTCGCCGCCGAGCTGGCCGAGCTGGCCGGCTGGATGTCGTACGACGTCGGGCTGCAGCCCACCGCCCAGAAGTACTTCGTGCTGGCCCTGCACGCGGCCAAGGAGGCCGGCGACAAGCCCCTCGGCTCCTACGTCCTGTCCAGCATGAGCCGCCAGATGATCCACCTCGGCCGGCCCGACGACGCACTGGAGCTGATCCACCTCGCGCAGTACGGCAGCCGGGACTGCGCGAGCCCGCGCACCCAGTCGATGCTGTATGCGATGGAGGCCCGCGCGTACGCCAACATGGGCCAGCCCGGCAAGTGCAAGCGGGCCGTGCGGATGGCCGAGGACACCTTCGCCGACGTCGACGAGTGGGACGACCCGGATCCCGACTGGATCCGCTTCTTCTCCGAGGCCGAGCTGTACGGGGAGAACAGCCACTCCTTCCGCGACCTCGCCTATGTCGCGGGCCGCAGCCCGACCTACGCCTCGCTGGCCGAGCCGCTGATGCAGCGGGCGGTCGAGCTGTTCGCGGCGGACAGCGAGCACCAGCGGTCGTACGCACTCAACCTCATCGGCATGGCCACCGTGCACCTGCTGCGGCGTGAACCCGAGCAGAGCGCGGTGCTGGCCGAGCAGGCCATGCACATCGCCAAGAAGGTCCGCTCCGAGCGCGTGAACACTCGTATCCGAAAGACGGTCGACACGGCCGTACGCGACTTCGGCGAGCTGGCCGAGGTCGTCGACCTCACCGAGAAGCTCGCCATCGAGCTCCCGGAGAACGCCGAAGCGGTCTGACCCGACCGGAAAAACACCTGACCCCGGCCGCGGCCGGCCCTCCCGAACTGCCCGACTCGGCTCCCCCATGCCAGGTCGTCGGAAGGCCGACCGCGGCCGGTTCCCGTCATTCGCGAAGGTTGCGCCACGATAACGATCGCGCGGCCGGACATCCGGCAGTTCATCGACGCGTAACACGCAGGGCGTCTTCGTCACTCCGGTGAAACAACCAGGGGCTTCCATCGAAACCGCGCTGCGCCAATCTCATGGCGCATAACCGGCCCACCCCTCAAGACCGGACCGCTGACACGCTCCGACCCGCACGGGGCCGTACAACCGACGAGGAGACGCCGATGGCATCAGCCGCCATCACGCTTGCCGCGGAGGCACCCAAGCTGTCATCCGCCAACACAGGCTTCATGCTGATCGCATCCGCCCTGGTGCTGATCATGACCCCCGGTCTCGCCTTCTTCTACGGAGGCATGGTCCGGGTCAAGAGCACCCTGAACATGCTGATGATGAGCTTCATCAGCATCGGCATCGTCACCATTCTGTGGGTGCTCTACGGTTTCTCCCTCGCCTTCGGCACGAACAACAGCCTGATCGGCTGGGACACCGACTGGTTCGGACTCCACAAGGTCGGCCTCACCGAGCTCTGGCCCGGCTACACCATCCCGATCTTCGTGTTCATGGTCTTCCAGATGATGTTCGCGATCATCACGCCGGCCCTGATAAGCGGCGCCCTCGCGGACCGCGTCAAGTTCTCCGCCTGGTCGCTCTTCGTCGCCCTGTGGCTGACGGTCGTCTACGTCCCGGTCGCCCACTGGGTGTGGGGCTCCGACGGCTGGGCCTTCAAGCTCGGTGTGATCGACTTCGCCGGTGGTACCGCGGTCCACATCAACGCCGGTGCCGGCGCCCTCGGCGTCATCCTGGTCATCGGCAAGCGCGTCGGCTTCAAGAAGGACCCGATGCGCCCGCACAGCCTCCCGCTGGTGATGCTCGGTGCCGGTCTGCTGTGGTTCGGCTGGTTCGGCTTCAACGCGGGCTCCTGGCTCGGCAACGACGACGGCGTCGGCGCGCTGATGTTCGTCAACACGCAGGTCGCCACCGCCGCCGCCATGCTCGCCTGGCTCGCCTACGAGAAGATCCGCCACGGCGCGTTCACCACGCTGGGCGCCGCCTCCGGCGCGGTCGCGGGTCTGGTCGCGATCACCCCGTCCGGTGGTGCGGTCTCCCCGATCGGCGCGATCGCCGTCGGTGCCATCGCCGGTGTCGCCTGCGCCGCCGCGGTCGGCCTGAAGTTCAAGTTCGGTTACGACGACTCGCTCGACGTCGTCGGCGTCCACATGGTCGGCGGCATCATCGGCTCCCTGCTCATCGGCTTCTTCGCCACCGGCAAGGGCCAGTCCACCGCGACCGGTGTCTTCTACGGCGACCACTCCTTCACCCAGCTGTGGAAGCAGTTCGCCGGTGTCGGCGCGGTCCTCGCCTACTCCCTGATCGCCTCCGCGGTCCTCGCCTTCCTCCTCGACAAGACCATCGGCATGCGGGTCACCGAGGACGAGGAGGTCTCCGGTATCGACCAGGCCGAGCACGCCGAGACCGCATACGACTTCAGCGGCGCGGGCGGTGGCATCGCCGGATCCGCCGCCTCGGTCCTGGCCGCCACGGAGAGCAAGAAGGTGGACGCATGAAGCTCATCACCGCCGTCGTCAAGCCGCACCGGCTCGACGAGATCAAGGAAGCCCTCCAGGCCTTCGGGGTCCACGGCCTGACGGTCACCGAGGCGAGCGGTTACGGTCGTCAGCGGGGCCACACCGAGGTCTACCGCGGTGCCGAGTACACCGTCGACCTGGTGCCCAAGATCCGTATCGAGGTACTGGCCGAGGACGACGACGCCGAGCAGTTGATCGAGGTCGTCGTCAAGGCGGCCCGCACCGGCAAGATCGGTGACGGCAAGGTCTGGTCGATCCCGGTCGAGACGGCGGTCCGGGTGCGGACCGGCGAGCGCGGCCCCGACGCGCTCTGACAGAAAAAGAACAGGAGCTCCTGGGTGTCGAGTACGGACGTGCACAACGAAGCAGAAGACTCGGGACCCAGCGGCTACGCGGCGGCCCGGCTGCGCCTCCTCACCGAGGGGGAGCGGTCCGGGCCGCCGCGCCGTGCGGCCCTGTCCGCACTGACGGACGACTGGCTGACGGGGCTCTTCGCCGCCGGGGCCGAAGGGCTGCGCGGGGTCTCCCTGGTCGCCGTCGGCGGATACGGGCGCGGCGAGCTGTCCCCGCGCAGCGACCTCGACCTGCTGCTCCTCCACGACGGCAGCGACAGCAAGGCGGTCGCCGCGCTCGCCGACCGTCTCTGGTACCCCGTCTGGGACCTCGGTCTCTCCCTGGACCACTCGGTGCGCACCCCGGGGGAGGCCCGCAAGACCGCCGGGGAGGATTTGAAAGTCCAACTCGGTCTCCTGGACGCCCGCCACATCGCCGGCGACCTCGGTCTCACCGCCGGTCTGCGCACCGCCGTCCTCGCCGACTGGCGCAACCAGGCACCCAAGCGCCTGCCCGAACTGCAGGAACTGTGCGCCGAGCGCGCCGAACGCCAGGGCGAACTGCAGTACCTGCTGGAACCGGATCTGAAGGAGGCGCGCGGCGGGCTGCGCGACGCCACCACCCTGCGCGCCGTCGCCGCCTCCTGGCTGGCCGACGCCCCGCGCGAGGGCCTCGACGACGCCCGGCGCCGGCTCCTCGACGTCCGTGACGCGCTCCACCTCACGACGGGGCGCGCGACGGACCGGCTCGCGCTCCAGGAACAGGACCAGGTCGCCGCCGAACTCGGCCTGCTCGACGCGGACACCCTGCTGCGCCAGGTCTACGAGGCGGCCCGCGTGATCTCGTACGCCAGTGACGTCACCTGGCGCGAGGTGGGGCGCGTGCTCAGATCGCGCGCCGTGCGGCCGCGGCTGCGCGCCATGCTGGGCGGCGGCAAGCCGGTCGCCGAGCGCTCCCCGCTGGCCGAGGGCGTGGTGGAGCAGGACGGCGAGGTGGTGCTCGCCCGTGCCGCGCGCCCCGAGCGCGACCCCGTCCTGCCGCTGCGTGCCGCGGCCGCCGCCGCGCAGGCCGGACTCCCGCTCTCCCTGCACGCCGTACGGCGCATGGCGGCCATCGCGCGCCCCCTGCCCACGCCGTGGCCCGCCGAGGCGCGCGAGCAGCTGGTGACCCTGCTCGGCTCCGGTCATCCGACCATCGACGTCTGGGAGGCCCTGGAGGCGGAGGGCCTGATCACGCGGCTGCTGCCGGACTGGGAGCGGGTGCGCTGCCGTCCGCAGCGCAACGCCGTGCACATCTGGACCGTCGACCGGCACCTCATCGAAACGGCCGTGCGCGCCTCCGAGTTCACCCGCCGCGTCCACCGCCCCGACCTCCTCCTGGTCGCCGCGCTGCTGCACGACATCGGCAAGGGCTGGCCCGGCGACCACTCGGTGGCCGGCGAGATCATCGCGCGCGACGTGGCGGCCCGGATCGGCTTCGACCGCGACGACGTCGCCGTGCTCGCGACCCTGGTACGGCACCATCTGCTGCTCGTCGACACCGCCACCCGGCGCGACCTGGAGGACCCGGCGACCGTACGGTCGGTCGCCGACGCGGTCGGCTCGCAGGGCACGCTGGAGCTGCTGCACGCGCTGACCGAGGCGGACGCGCTGGCCACCGGCCCGGCCGCCTGGTCGTCCTGGCGCGGCTCGCTCGTCGCCGACCTCGTGAAGCGGGTCTCCGCGGTCCTCGCCGGGGACGTCCCCGACGAGCCCGAGGCCGCCGCGCCCACCGCCGAGCAGGAACGGCTCGCCATCGAGGCGGTCGCCACGGGCTCTCCCGTGCTGTCCCTGCGCGCGCAGACCGAGCCGCCGGCCGAGGACCAGCCCACCGGGGAGCCCGAACCGCTCGGCGTGGAGCTGCTGATCGCCGTGCCGGACCAGCCGGGCGTGCTGCCCGCGGTCGCCGGCGTGCTCGCCGTGCACCGGCTGACCGTGCGCACGGCGGGACTGCGGACCCTGGACCTGCCGGACGGCGTCGAGGGCTCGGTCCTGCTGCTGGACTGGCGGGTCGCCGCCGAGTACGGCTCCCTGCCGCAGGCCGCGCGGCTGCGGGCGGACCTCGTACGGGCCCTGGACGGCTCCCTGGACATCGCGGGACGCCTGGCCGAGCGGGACGCCGCCTATCCGCGCCGCCGGGGCGTCGTGGCCCCGCCGCCCCGTGTGACGGTCGCCCCGGCCGCCTCCCGGCACGCCACGGTCATCGAGGTGCGCGCCCAGGACGCCCCAGGACTGCTGCACCGGATCGGACGGGCGCTGGACGACGCGAAGGTACGGGTGCGCAGCATGCACGTGTCGACCCTGGGCGCCAACGCCGTGGACGCCTTCTACGTCACCGCCCCCGAGGGCACGCCCCTGCCCACCGAGGAAGCTGCCTCGGTGGCCCGGAAACTGGAGGAGACGTTGCGGGGGTGACCTCGAAGGTGCCGGGCGGGGGCGATTGTCCTGCCGGTCCGGATACCCTGGAAGGCGCTCACACTGACCCCGACTCCGAGGACCGACGCCGCCGTGTTCGACACTCTCTCCGATCGCCTTTCAGCGACCTTCAAGAATCTGCGCGGCAAGGGGCGTCTGAGCGAGGCGGACATCGACGCCACCGCGCGCGAGATCCGTATCGCGCTGCTCGAGGCGGACGTGGCCCTGCCGGTCGTCCGGGCGTTCATCAAGAACGTCAAGGAACGCGCCCTCGGCCCCGAGGTCTCCGGTACGCAGTACCCCGCCCAGCGGGTGCTGGACATCGTCAACGACGAGCTGGTCACCGTCCTGGGCGGCCAGACCCGCCGGCTGCGCTTCGCCAAGCAGCCCCCGACCGTGATCATGCTCGCGGGTCTGCAGGGTGCCGGTAAGACCACCCTCGCGGGCAAGCTCGCCAAGCACCTCAAGGAAGAGGGCCACTCGCCGCTCCTGGTCGCCGCCGACCTCCAGCGCCCGAACGCGGTCAACCAGCTCAGCGTCGTCGCCGAGCGCGCGGGCGTCGCCGTCTTCGCCCCGGAGCCGGGCAACGGCGTGGGCGACCCGGTCAAGGTCGCCAGGGACTCCGTCCAGCACGCCAGGACCAAGCTCCACGACATCGTCATCGTCGACACCGCCGGCCGCCTCGGCATCGACCAGGAGATGATGCAGCAGGCCGCGGACATCCGGGACGCGGTCTCGCCGGACGAGATCCTCTTCGTCGTCGACGCGATGATCGGTCAGGACGCCGTCAACACGGCGGAGGCCTTCCGCGACGGCGTCGGCTTCGACGGCGTGGTCCTCTCCAAGCTCGACGGCGACGCCCGCGGCGGTGCGGCCCTGTCGATCGCCTCGGTCACCGGCAAGCCGATCATGTTCGCCTCCAACGGCGAGAAGCTGGACGACTTCGACGTCTTCCACCCGGACCGGATGGCCTCCCGCATCCTCGACATGGGTGACCTCGCCACCCTGTTCGAGAAGGCGCAGAAGGAGTTCAGCGAGGAAGAGGCCGCCAAGATGGCCTCCAAGCTCGCCTCCAAGAAGGGCCAGGACTTCACCCTGGACGACTTCCTGGCCCAGATGGAGCAGGTCAGGAAGATGGGCAGCATCTCCAAGCTGCTCGGCATGATGCCCGGCATGGGCCAGATCAAGGAACAGATCAACAACATCGACGAGCGGGACGTCGACCGCACGGCCGCCATCATCAAGTCGATGACCCCGGGCGAGCGCCAGGACCCGACGATCATCAACGGCTCCCGCCGCGCCCGTATCGCCAAGGGTTCCGGTGTCGAGGTCAGCGCCGTCAAGAACCTCGTCGAGCGGTTCTTCGAGGCCCGCAAGATGATGTCCCGCATGGCCCAGGGCGGCGGCATGCCCGGGATGCCGGGGATCCCCGGCATGGGCGGCGGTGCCGGCCGCAGCCGGAAGCAGCCGAAGAAGGCCAAGGGCAAGCAGCGCTCCGGCAACCCGATGAAGCGCAAGCAGCAGGAGCAGGAGGAGGCCGCACGCCGGGCCGCCGCCCAGGGCGGTGCCGTGCCGGGCGGTGCCTTCGGGCTGCCCGGTCAGCAGGGCGGCCAGGACTTCGAACTGCCGGACGAGTTCAAGAAGTTCATGGGCTGACCAGAGTCGATGGGCTGACCCAGAGTCGATGGGCTGACCAGAGTCGATGGGCTGATCAAGAAGCTCACGGGCTGACCAAGGAGTTCATGGGCTGGACTCCACGAGGGTTCACGGGCCGGACTCCACGAGAGTTCACGGGCCGCTCGTTAAGTTCATGGGTCGATTTCACCGGCCGCGCATGCCCGGGGTTGGTCGTTGTCGTAACGTCCGGTTATGACCAACCCCGCGCCGCCGCGCAAGTCGCCCGACCAGCCCTGGCGTACCGAGGGCACGCCCGAGGAGCCGCAGAAGCCGTCTCCGGGCGGCCGGAGGATGCGCGGCGGCTGGTGGAGCCTGATCCTCACCGCGCTGGTCGTGTACCTGATCGCGAACGTGCTGCTGTCGTTCTTCAACGAGGGCGACGAGCCGACGATCTCCTACACCGAGTTCAGCAAGCAGGTCGACGCGGGCAACGTCAGCAAGATCTACGCCAAGGGCAACGCCATCCAGGGCCAGCTCAAGAAGGCCCGGGACAACCCCCAGGGCGAGGGCAAGTACACCAAGTTCAACACCGAGCGGCCCACCTTCGCGGACGACAAGGTCTGGGAGGACCTGACCAAGCACGACGTCACGGTCACCGCGGAGCCGGTCGTCCAGCACCGCAGCTTCCTGTCCAACCTCCTGATCTCGCTGGCGCCGATGCTGCTGCTGATCGCGGTGTGGGTGTTCATCGCACGGCGGATGAGCTCGGGGCTCGGCGGCGCGGGCGGCATGCTCGGCCGCAAGGCGCCGCCCAAACCGGTGGAGCTGGAACCGGGGCAGCAGCGCACCACGTTCGAGGACGTCGCCGGCATCGACGAGGTCGAGGGCGAGCTCAACGACGTCGTGGACTTCCTGAAGAACCCCGACGCCTACCGCAGGATGGGCGCGAAGATGCCCAAGGGCGTGCTGCTCGCGGGCCCTCCCGGCACCGGAAAGACGCTGCTCGCGCGGGCCGTCGCCGGCGAGGCGGGGGTGCCGTTCTTCTCGGCGTCCGCCTCCGAGTTCATCGAGATGATCGTCGGTGTGGGCGCCTCACGCGTGCGTGAACTCTTCGCGGAGGCCCGCAAGGTGGCCCCGTCGATCATCTTCATCGACGAGATCGACACCATCGGCCGGGCCCGCGGCGGCGGTTCCGGAATGGGCGGTCACGACGAACGCGAGCAGACGCTGAACCAGATCCTCACCGAGATGGACGGCTTCTCCGGCTCGGAGGGCGTCATCGTCATCGCGGCCACCAACCGCGCCGACGTCCTCGACCCGGCCCTGACCCGCCCCGGCCGCTTCGACCGGGTGGTCATGGTCTCGCCCCCGGACCGCGGCGGCCGCCAGGCCATCCTGGAGATCCACACCCGCCAGATCCCGCTCGCGCAGGACGTCGACCTCGCGCAGGTCGCCCGGACCACCCCGGGCATGACCGGCGCCGAACTCGCCAACCTCGCCAACGAGGCCGCCCTCCTCGCCGTCAAGCGCAAACAGGAGAAGGTCACGCAGGCCGACCTCTCGGAGGCGCTGGAGAAGGTCCAGCTGGGCGCGGAACGGCCGCTGGTGATGCCCGACGAGGAGCGGCGCAGGACGGCGTACCACGAGAGCGGACACGCCCTGCTGGGCATGCTCCAGCCCGGCGCCGACCCCGTCCGCAAGATCACCATCGTCCCGCGCGGCCGCGCCCTCGGCGTCACCCTGTCGACGCCGGAGTCCGACAAGTACGCCTACACCGAGGAGTACCTGCGCGGCCGGATCATCGGCGCGCTCGGCGGCATGGCGGCGGAACAGGTCGTGTACGGGGTGATCACCACCGGCGCCGAGAACGACCTCGAACAGGTCACCAACATCGCGCGCGGCATGGTCGCCCGCTGGGGCATGAGCGACCGCGTCGGCCGCCTCTCCGCCCTCCCCAACGACGCCCAGCAGGCCTACGGCCTCGCGGCGGCCCCGCAGACCCTCGACGTCATCGACGGTGAGATGCGCCGCATCGTCGACGAGTGCTACGACGAGGCCTGCCGCAAGCTCACCGAGCACCGCGGCCGACTCGACGCCCTCGCCGAGGCACTGCTGGAGCGGGAGACCCTGGAGGAGGCGGACGTGTACCGCATCGCGGGCATCACGCGTCTGACCAAGGACGTCGAGGAGGCCCAGGCTTAGGGACCGTCACTACGGCACGCGTGCGATCAGGTAGCGGAAGACGTTCGGCATCCACACCGTCCCGTCGCCGCGCCGGTACGGGTGCAGCGCCTCCGTCAGCTCCTTGTCGACCTGGACTTGGTCCGTGGCGGTGATCGCCGTGTCGAAGAGGCCGGTGGAGAGCAGCCCCCGCAGCGCGCTGTCGACGCCTGTGTAGCCGAAGGGGCAGGAGACCCGGCCCGAGCCGTCCGGCTTGAGGCCGGCCCGCTGCGCGACCTCCTCCAGGTCGTCGCGAAGGGCGGGGCGCCAACTGCCCGCGCCGCGCAGCGGATCCGCCAGCCTGGCAGCCACCCGCAGCACGGACGAGGTGGCGCAGCGTTCCGGCGGACCCCAGCCGGCGAGCACCACGGGCGCCCCGCGCTCGGCGAGCGGTGTCGCTGCCCGCAGCAGCCCGCCGAGCCCCTCCGAGTCGCCCGCGAGACACCCGATGGGCTCGAAAGCGGTCACCAGGTTGTACGCGGGCGTCTCCGCGTCGTCCGCGGCCCCGACGTCCCCGGGCGAACCGTCGACGAGTCGCGTGTCCCCACGCGCGCGCGTGCCCCCCGTCTCCGGGAGCAGCCGCTCCCGCGCGAGGGCGAGCCGTTCGGGCGAGCGGTGGTCGACACCGGTGACCGCGGCGCCTCTGGACGCCGCCATCAACAGGGCGAGTCCGCTGCCGCAGCCCAGGCCCAGCAGCCGGGTGCCGGAGCCCACCTCCAGTCGCTCGTAGACGGCCTCGTAGAGCGGAACCAGCATCCGCTCCTGGATCTCGGACCAGTCACGCGCGCGTGCACACAGGTCCACACGGGGTGTCGTCCCCGTATGAGGCCGGTGCTGCCGCACGAGCGTAGGTGTCATGTAAAGCGCCCCAATCCGCCGAGAGTTGCCGCTGTACCCGTTTCCGTGGCCCCCGTGACGTGCGCTCGCACTCCCCCCGTATGCCAGGTAACTCCGCACTCGACCGCTCGTCCAGGGGTTGACGGTCCCCGGCTTGTGGCTTGACCGCGCCGGTGAAAAGAATTCACATCCCGGCAACGTGCCCCCGTAATATCCCGGCATGGCAAAGGCATCCGTGCTCACCCCGCGGGCGGACGACTTCCCGCGCTGGTACCAGGACCTCATCAACAAGGCCGAACTGGCCGACAACGGGCCGGTGCGCGGCACCATGGTCATCCGACCGTACGGGTACGGGCTCTGGGAGCGGATGCAGGCCGAGATGGACGCCCGGATCAAGGCCACGGGCACGCAGAACGCGTACTTCCCGCTGCTGATCCCGCAGTCGTACCTCACCCGCGAGGCGGACCACGTGGAGGGCTTCGCACCGGAGCTGGCCGTGGTCACCCACGCCGGCGGCAAGGAACTGGAGGAGCCGGCGGTCGTCCGGCCCACCTCCGAGACGATCATCAACGAGTACTTCTCGAAGTGGGTGCAGAGCTACCGCGATCTGCCGCTGCTGATCAACCAGTGGGCGAACGTGGTGCGTTGGGAGTTGCGGCCCCGCCTCTTCCTCCGTACGACCGAGTTCCTTTGGCAGGAGGGCCACACGGCGCACGCCACCTACGAGGAGGCACGCGACTTCGCCGCCCACATTCAGCGGCACGTCTACGGGGATTTTCTGCGGGACGTCCTCGCGATGGACTTCGTCTCCGGTCGCAAGACCGTCAAGGAGCGGTTCGCGGGTGCCATCAACACCCTGACGCTCGAAAGCATGATGGGCGACGGCAAGGCCCTCCAGATGGTGACCAGTCACGAGCTGGGCCAGAACTTCGCCAAGGCCTTCAACACCCGGTACCTGTCGAAGGAAGGCAGTCAGGAACTCGTCTGGCAGACCTCCTGGGGCTCCACCACCCGGATGATCGGCGCCCTGGTGATGACTCACGGCGATGACAACGGCCTGCGCGTCCCGCCGCGGCTGGCGCAGATCCAGGTCGTCGTCCTCGCGATCAAGGGCGACGAGACGGTTCTGGCCAAGGTCCGCGAGATCGGGGATCTGCTGGCGGCCGCGGGTGTCCGCGTCCATGTCGATGACCGCACCGACACCCCCTTCGGACGCCGGGCCGTCGACTGGGAGCTCAAGGGCGTGCCGGTACGGATCGAGGTCGGCCCCCGTGACCTGGAGAACGGCACGGCGATGCTCGTCCGGCGGATCCCGGGCGGCAAGGAGCCGGTGGCGATCGACTCCCTCGTAGGACTGCTGCCGTCCGTCCTGGAGGAGGACCAGGCGCTGCTGCTGGCGCAGTCCCGCGCGCGGCGTGAGTCGCGCACGGCCGACGTGTCGACCGTCGAGGAGGCCGTCGAGGCGGCCGTGGCGGGCGGCTGGGCGCGGATCCCGTGGGCGGATCTCGGCACGGAGGGCGAGGCCAGGCTGGCCGAGCACGCGGTGACCGTACGGTGTCTGGTCGGCGCCGACGGGTCGGTGCCGGAGTCCGAGGACGCACCCGGTAACGTCGCCCTCGTCGCGCGCGCTTACTGATACGGCGCCCTTCCGCGGCGAGAGCGGCCGAAACGCCCCTTGCGCATCCGCGGAACACAGCCGCACCGGCGCGTGGACGGTGGCTACGCGCCGGTACGTAGGTCTTGCTACGTACCACCTTGGTAGGAGCTGTGAGGTTTCTCCGCAGATCAGCGCACCCGCCCTCGTCTCCACTCATCAGCGGCAACTGACGGGTACGTGCAAATTATTTGGGATGCCCCGGAATAGGAACACAGCGGCACCCCCGCTCGTTGTCATTACGTGAGCACGACACAGACACCACCTGTTCTCGCCGCCGAGCTGGCACAGGCGTGGGCCGACATTCAGCGGTACCACCCCGAGCTGCCCGACCTCGCCGCGCCAGAATCCCTGATCGGAGAGTCGTCGTCCGCGTGCGGGCACGAGCTCTCCTTCGAGCGACTGCTCCATGAGGCAGTCCACGGCATCGCCGCAGCGCGCGGCGTGCGCGACACGTCCCGTGCCGGCCGATACCACAACCGCAGATTCCTCGCGATCGCCGAGGAGCTGGGCCTGGACCACCCCGAGGAACCGCATCCCAGCAGCGGCTTCTCGCTGGTCACGCTCAACCCCGAGGCCAAGCGCCGTTACCGCCCGACGATGGAGCGCCTCCAGCGCGCCCTGAAGGCGCACACGGCGGCGACCTCCGCGGACACCCCGAAGAGCTTCCGGGGACCGGCCGCCCGGCACGGTTCCTCCGGCGGCGGGGTGCGCGTGAAGGCCGTGTGCGACTGCGGGCGCAACGTCCGGGTCGTCCCGTCCGTCCTGGCCCAGGCCCCCATCGTCTGCGGCGGCTGCGGCAAGCCCTTCCGGATTCCGGAGGTAGTCGGCGCGGCATGAGGGTGCGGCTGCTCGTGGCAGCCGCACCCGCCATGCCGTGGCGGACGTGTGCAGCCTGTGGGCACCCGGGGAGCCGGGTGCCCCTCAGGCATGCCCCGGACCACCCGGCGTGAGCGACCCGCCGGGTGTGGCACAATGGCTAGCTGTACTCGACAGCCGCACAGGACCCCTCTCTCCTCCGGCTGACGCGTCCATCGGGCACTCGGGTACCGCAACCCCACGCGGCATTCTCGCCGTGCCCAACCACGTCAAATCCAGGAGAACCCACTCCCGTGGCAGTCAAGATCAAGCTGAAGCGTCTGGGCAAGATCCGTTCGCCTCACTACCGCATCGTCGTCGCCGACTCCCGCACCCGTCGCGACGGCCGTGCGATCGAGGAGATCGGCAAGTACCACCCGACCTACAACCCGTCGGTCATCGAGGTGGACGCCGAGCGCGTGGCGTACTGGCTGGGTGTCGGCGCGCAGCCGACCGAGCCCGTCCTCGCCATCCTGAAGAAGACCGGCGACTGGCAGAAGTTCAAGGGCGAGCCCGCCCCGGCTCCGCTGCTCGTCGCCGAGCCGAAGAAGGCGCGCCCGTCGTTCGAGGCCCTGGGTGGCGACGACGAGGGCAAGGGTGAGGCGATCACCCAGAAGAAGAAGGCGGAGAAGAAGGACGAGGCTGCCGCCGAGTCCGAGTCGGCCGAGGCCTGAGCATGCTCGAGGAGGCTCTCGAGCACCTCGTGAAGGGCATCGTCGACAACCCCGACGATGTGCAGGTCGCATCCCGCAACCTGCGCCGCGGACGCGTCCTCGAGGTCCGGGTCCACCCCGACGACCTCGGCAAGGTGATCGGCCGCAACGGCCGCACCGCACGCGCTCTGCGTACCGTCGTGGGCGCCATCGGCGGCCGCGGTGTCCGCGTCGACCTCGTCGACGTCGACCACGTCCGCTGACGCCGAAAACGCAGCACCGGCTCGGGCCGGGGAGGGCCACTGGGCCGTCCCCGGCCCGTAGTCGTGTGCAACCGGATCAGGAGAAGCAAGCACCGTGCAGCTGGTAGTCGCTCGCATCGGCCGTGCCCACGGCATCAAGGGCGAGGTCACCGTCGAGGTCCGTACGGACGAGCCCGAACTGCGGCTCGCCCCCGGCGCCGTACTCGCCACCGATCCCGCCTCCGCGGGCCCGCTCACCATCGAGGCCGGACGCGTCCACAGCGGCCGGCTCCTGCTGCGCTTCGCGGGCGTGGCCGACCGCAACGCCGCCGAGGCCCTGCGCAACACCCTCCTGATCGCCGAGGTCGACCCCGACGAACTGCCCGAGGACGAGGACGAGTACTACGACCACCAGCTCATCGACCTCGACGTCGTCACCGAGGACGGTGTGGAGGTGGGCCGGATCACCGAGATCTCGCACCTGCCCTCGCAGGACCTCTTCATCGTGGAGCGCCCCGACGGCAGCGAGGTCCTGATCCCGTTCGTCGAGGAGATCGTCGCCGAGATCGACCTGGCGGAGCAGAAGGCGGTCATCACACCGCCCCCCGGTCTGATCGACGACCGTGCCGAGATCGCCTCCTCGCGGGAAGAGTCGTAGGACATGCGCCTCGACGTCGTCACGATCTTCCCCGAGTACCTCGAACCGCTGAACGTCTCCCTCGTCGGCAAGGCACGCGCGCGTGGGCAGCTCGACGTCCAGGTGCACGACCTGCGCGCGTGGACGTACGACCGGCACAACACCGTCGACGACACCCCGTACGGCGGCGGCCCCGGCATGGTCATGAAGACCGACCCCTGGGGCGACGCGCTCGACACCGTGCTTGCCGACGGCTATGAGACCGGCTCGCACGCCCCCGCGCTGATCGTGCCCACCCCCAGCGGCCGCCCCTTCACCCAGGAACTCGCCGTCGAGCTCTCCGAGCGCCCCTGGCTGATCTTCACCCCCGCGCGCTACGAGGGCATCGACCGCCGCGTCATCGAGGAGTACGCCACCCGCGTACCGGTGTACGAGGTGTCCATCGGCGACTACGTCCTCGCCGGCGGCGAGGCGGCCGTACTGGTGATCACGGAGGCGGTGGCCCGGCTGCTGCCCGGCGTCCTCGGCAACGCGGAGTCGCACCGCGACGACTCCTTCGCGCCCGGCGCCATGGCCAACCTCCTGGAGGGCCCCGTCTACACCAAGCCCCCCGAGTGGCGCGGACGCTCCATCCCCGACGTGCTGCTCAGCGGCCATCACGGCAAGATCGCCCGCTGGCGCCGCGACGAGGCCCTCCGGCGTACGACGGCCAACCGGCCCGACCTGATCGAGCGCTGCGACCCCAAGGCCTTCGACAAGAAGGACCGCGAGATGCTCTCCATCCTGGGCTGGGCGCCGGATCCGGAGGGGGAGCCGTACGGCCGATTTTGGCGCAGGCCAGAGGGCGTGGAAGAATAGGCCGCTGTTGTGCGTCGTCCGGCGTGCGCCCCTGCCACAGGGGGACACGACGCCCGCCCCGACACGGACAGCATCCTTCCTGGAACACCTAGCTCCCGTTGATGACCTGTGGCATCAGCGAAGAAAGCAGACGAAATGTCTCACCTGCTCGACTCCGTCGACTCCGCGTCGCTGCGCAGCGACATCCCGGCCTTCCGCCCGGGTGACACCGTCAACGTCCACGTCCGCGTCATCGAGGGCAACCGCTCCCGTGTGCAGCAGTTCAAGGGCGTTGTGATCCGCCGCCAGGGCGCCGGTGTCCGCGAGACCTTCACGGTCCGCAAGGTCTCCTTCTCCGTCGGCGTCGAGCGCACCTTCCCGGTGCACACCCCGATCGTGGAGAAGATCGAGCTCGTCACCCGCGGTGACGTGCGTCGCGCCAAGCTGTACTACCTGCGCGAGCTGCGCGGCAAGGCGGCGAAGATCAAGGAGAAGCGCGAGAGCTGAGCTCTTACCGGTGGTCAAAGCGGGGCCGGATACCATTCCGCCCCGATGGACACCGAAGCACAGCACACGGAGCGCGACCGCTCCTCCCGCCCTGAACCAGTGGCTGCGGAGGGACGGTCGCGTTTCGCGTTGGTGGCGCGGATCACCGACTGGCTGCCCGGCGGCCGGATCACCCTGACCCTGCTGGTCTGCCTGGTGTTTTTGCTGCTCCTCAACTCTTTCGTGGCCCAACCATTCCAGATTCCCAGCGGATCCATGGAACAGGGATTGAGGATCGGGGACCGCGTTCTCGTAAATAAGTTGGCGTACCGTTTCGGTGCCGAGCCACGCCGAGGCGATGTCGTGGTGTTCGACGGAACTGGGTATTTCGGTGACGCGGACTACATCAAGCGCGTCGTGGGCGTGGGCGGAGACCGCGTTGTCTGCTGCGACAAGGAGGGGAGGATCGAGGTGAACGGCCGGTCGGTCGACGAGTCGGCTTTCCTGTACCCCGGGGACAGCCCGTCGACGGTGCCCTTCCGTGTGGTCGTGCCCGACGGCACCCTCTTCGTCCTCGGCGACCACCGCGGCGACTCCAGCGACTCACGCGACCACCTGGGCTCGCCGGGCGGCGGCATGATCCCGGTCTCCGACGTCATCGGCCGCGCCGACTGGATCGTATGGCCCACCACCCACTGGACCCGCCTGCACCGCCCCGCCGCCTACGCGCGCGTGCCCGCCGCCGGCGGTGCGCATGGGTAACCGCGGCAAACCGCGCCGTCCGGAGCCGAGCGGCGGCTACGGCACGTTCGGCACCGAGAACCTGCTGCCCACCGGCTCCCGGCGCACCTCCGCCGGCACCGCGCCGAGCGGCGGCCGCACCCGCGCGGAGCGGCGCAAACTGCAGCGCAAGGTCAAACGAAAGCGCAGGCGCAGCGCGGTCAAGGAGATACCGCTCCTGGTCGGTGTGGCGGTCCTGATAGCGCTGGTTCTGAAGACGTTCCTCGTCCAGGCGTTCGTGATCCCGTCCGGCTCCATGGAGCAGACGATCCGGATCGGCGACCGCGTCCTGGTCGACAAGTTCACCCCGTGGTTCGGCTCCGAGCCCAAGCGCGGGGACGTCGTCGTGTTCAAGGACCCCGGCGGCTGGCTCGCGGGCGAGCAGACCACGACGACCAAGGACGACCCCGTCGTCGTCAAGCAGATCAAGGAAGGGCTCACCTTCATCGGCCTGCTGCCCTCGGCCAACGACAAGGACCTCATCAAACGGGTCATCGGCGTCGGCGGCGACCACGTCAAGTGCTGTGACACCGAGGGGCGGGTGACCGTCAACGGCGTTCCCCTGACCGAGGCCGACTACCTGTATCCCGGCAACGCCCCCTCCACTCAACCGTTCGACATCACCGTCCCCCAGGGGCGGCTGTGGGTGATGGGCGACCACCGGGGCAACTCGGCCGACTCCCGCGCCCACATGAACACCGACTACGGCGGCACGGTCTCCCTGCACTCCGTCGTGGGGCGGGCCATGGTGATCGCCTGGCCCCTCGGGCACATGACGTCCTTGAAGGAACCTAAAACTTTCTCCTCCGTTTCCAACTCCGTGTCGGGGACGACCGCGTCCCCCGAGCTGTCGCATAGGGTTGCACCCGACGATCCGAAGACAGCGATCCAGCTCCCGAGCCCTGCGGAACTCCCGCTCGTTATGGGAGTGGTGGGCCTGCGCCGGGTACGGCTCAGGCGGCGGCACAGAGTAAGGAGTTGGCGTGGGGGATGTGGCGGTTGGCGCACGGTCCGGACACGACGGCGAGGAGCACCGCGGGCGCCCCGCGGAATCAGCCGTCCCGGCCGCGGACAGCGCCGTGACCTCCGGGAGTGACTCCGGCGCGCAGGACGAGCCCGCGGCGCCCGGCGAACCGACCAGGACGGACGACCAGGGCCCGGGTGACTCGAAGCCCACGGCGAAGAAGCAGCGCTCCTTCTGGAAGGAGCTGCCCATCCTGATCGTCATCGCGCTCGTTCTCGCGCTGCTGATCAAGACCTTCCTCGTGCAGGCGTTCTCGATCCCCTCGGACTCGATGCAGAACACCCTCCAGCAGGGCGACCGCGTCCTGGTGGACAAGCTCACCCCTTGGTTCGGCTCGAAGCCCGAGCGCGGTGAGGTGGTCGTCTTCCACGACCCGGACAACTGGCTGGCCGGCGAGCCGACGGCCAACCCGAACGCGCTGCAGAAGGTCCTCAGCTGGATCGGCCTGATGCCGTCCGCCGAGGAGAAGGACCTGATCAAGCGCGTCATCGGCGTCGGCGGCGACACGGTCTCCTGCAAGGGCAGCGGCCCGCTGAAGGTCAACGGCAAGGCGCTGAACGACACCTCGATCGTCTACCCGGGCAACACCCCGTGCAGCGTCGACGACCAGGGCGGCCAGTTCACGGTGAAGGTCCCCAAGGGCTACATCTGGGTGATGGGCGACCACCGCCAGAACTCCCGCGACTCCCGCTACAACCAGAGCGACAAGCACAACGGCATGGTCCCGGTGGACAAGGTCGTGGGCCGCGCCATCGTCATCGCCTGGCCGATCAACCGCTGGAGCACCCTGCCCATCCCGGACACCTTCGAGCAGCCCGGCATCAACGACAAGTCCTCGGCGTCCGCCGCCCTGACCCTCGCCCCGAACGCCCTCGCGCTCGCCGGCGCGGTACCGGTGGTGCTGTGGCGGCGCAGGAGGATCGCGCCCGCCGAGACCCGCTGAACCGGGCCCCGCGCACCGCCTTGGTGAAACCCTGGTGCAGCTGTGACCTCGAGCGGCCATGAGGGGCTGACCCGTTCAGGTACCGCCGGGTAGGGTGCGGGTCCATGGGTGGCGAGAGCACGACACGTACGGCCCCGCGCAGCGGCGGCAAGAGCACGAGCCCGGTGGGCACCAAGGCGGGACAGCGCCTGTCCGGCATCGCGGTCGCCCTGGGCATCGTGCTGTTCCTCGGCGGATTCGGCTGGGCAGCGCTGGTCTACCGGCCCTACACCGTGCCGACGACCTCGATGACGCCGACGATCGACGCCGGTGACCGGGTGCTGGCCCAGCGCGTCGACGGCAGCGAGGTGCATCGAGGCGACGTCGTCGTCTTCACGGACAAGACCTGGGTCACCAACGCCCCCGTGGTCAAGCGCGTGGTCGCGGTCGGCGGGGACACCGTCGCCTGCTGCACCGGTGGCAAGCTGACCGTCAACGGCAAGCAGATCGACGAGGGCTACCTCAAGGGCGGCGCGGTCGAGGACAAGACCATCCCGACCGTGAAGGTCCCCAAGGGCCGGCTGTTCCTCCTCGGCGACGAGCGCCAGGGCTCGCTGGACTCCTCCGCCCACCTCACCGACGCGGCCCAGGGCACGGTGGCCGAGTCCGCGGTCACGGCCCGGGTGGACGCCGTCGTGTGGCCCATGAAGGGCATGCTGGCCCGTCCCACGGGCTTCGAGACGCTGGGCGCGCTGTCGACGCCGGGCCCGCTGCGCCTGATCGTCACCCTGATCGTGGTCGGTGCCGTCCTCGTCCTCGGTGGCGGGGCGTACGGCCCCATCGCCAAGCGTCTGGGCGGCAGGCGCTCCCGCACGCGGACGGAGCCCGTGGGTGCCCGCTGAGGCGACGGGCGCGTACGAGGACTCCCGCGCGGGCGGCCCGCGCAAGGTGGCCCGGGTCGTCCTGCTCGACCCCGAGGACCGCATCCTGCTCCTGCACGGCCACGAACCGGACGATCCCACCGACGACTGGTGGTTCACGCCGGGCGGGGGCCTGGAGGGCGAGGAGAGTCGTGAACAGGCCGCACTGAGGGAACTCGCCGAGGAGACCGGCATCACCGAGGTCGAACTCGGTCCGGTGCTGTGGCGGCGGACGTGCTCCTTCCCGTTCGCGGGACGACGCTGGGACCAGGACGAGTGGTACTACCTGGCCCGTACGACCCAGACGGCCACCGAGGCCAGGGGCCTCACCGAGCTGGAGCGGCGCAGCGTCGCCGGAGCGCGCTGGTGGACGTGTGCGGAACTTGCCCGGGCACATGAGACGGTGTATCCGACCAGACTCGCCGAGCTGCTGCGCCGGCTGCTCGACGAAGGGCCCCCGGCCGGGCCCGTGACCCTTGACACGGAAATCGTCTAGGGGCTCACGGGACTGGCGCACAATAGTGGGACCGCACGGCTGAAGGGGAAGCTGCCATGAGCGCCGAGGACCTCGAGAAGTACGAGACCGAGATGGAGCTGAAGCTCTACCGGGAGTACCGCGATGTCGTCGGTCTGTTCAAATACGTGATCGAGACCGAGCGTCGTTTCTACCTCACCAACGACTACGAGATGCAGGTGCACTCGGTCCAGGGTGAGGTGTTCTTCGAGGTGTCGATGGCGGACGCGTGGGTGTGGGACATGTACCGCCCGGCGCGTTTCGTGAAGCAGGTCCGCGTTCTCACGTTCAAGGACGTGAACATCGAGGAGCTGAACAAGAGCGACCTGGAATTGCCGGGCGGGTGAGTCCGGGCGGGTGAGTGCTTGCCGGGGGAGCTCGGCCGGGTGACGAAGTTATCCACAGCCGGTGAGTTGTCCACCAAGATCCACTTCTCTTGGTGAGGTGCGTGACGGTTGGCGCCGGAGGTGGTGCCGACATGAACGCACGCAGTGCACTCGGCAGGTACGGCGAGGATCTGGCCGCGCGGCGGCTGACGGACGCCGGGATGACGGTCCTGGAGCGCAACTGGCGCTGTGGCAGGTCCGGGGAGATCGACATCGTGGCCCGGGACGGGGACGTCCTGGTCGTCTGCGAGGTGAAGACCCGCAGGGACGGCCGCTTCGAGCACCCGATGGCGGCGATCACGCCGGAGAAGGCGCAGCGGCTGCGGGATCTCGCCGAGAGGTGGATCCAGACACACGGGGGAGCACCGCCGGGAGGCGTCCGAGTCGACCTGATCGGCGTGGTCCTGCCGGACCGCGGCGCCCCGGTGGTCGAGCACGCCCGGGGGGTGGCCTGAGATGGGTTTCGCGCGGACGTGCTCGGTGGCGCTGGTGGGCGTCGAGGGCGTGGTGGTCGAGGTCCAGGCGGACCTGGAGCCCGGGGTGGCGGCGTTCACCCTGGTGGGCCTCCCGGACAAGAGCCTGACGGAGAGCCGGGACCGGGTGCGGGCGGCTGTGGTGAACTCGGGGGGCGAGTGGCCGCAGAAGAAACTGACGGTCGGGCTCAGTCCGGCCTCGGTGCCGAAAGCCGGCTCCGGTTTCGACCTGGCCGTGGCCTGCGCGGTGCTGGGAGCGTCGGAGCGCATCGACCCACGGGTGCTGGCGGACATCGTGATGATCGGCGAGCTGGGTCTGGACGGCCGGGTGCGACCGGTCCGGGGCATCCTGCCGGCCGTGCTGGCCGCGGCGGACGCCGGTTACGAACAGGTCGTCGTGCCCGAGTGCGCCGCGGCCGAGGCCTCCCTCGTGCCCGGGGTGTCCGTCCTGGGCGTGCGAAGCCTGCGGCAGCTGATCGCCGTGCTGGCGGACGAGCCCGTGCCCGACGAGGAACCCGAGGAGCCCGGCCGCCCGGATCCGCTCCTCGCCGGGCTGCGTATGCCCGGCACCGGTGCGGCCACGGGCATGCACAGCATGGGCGCCGCACAGCACGACCAGGGCCACGACCTCGCCGACGTGGTGGGCCAGATCTCGGCGCGGACGGCGGTGGAGGTCGCCGCGGCGGGTGGACATCATCTGTTCCTGGAGGGCCCGCCGGGTGCCGGCAAGACCATGCTGGCGGAACGGCTGCCCGCCATCCTGCCGAGGCTCCGCCGTGAGGAGTCGCTGGAGGTCACCGCTGTCCACTCGGTGGCGGGACTGCTGCCGCCGGGCAAACCCCTGATCGACGTCGCCCCGTACTGTGCCCCGCACCATTCGGCGACCATGCAGGCACTCGTCGGCGGCGGTCCCGGCATCGCCCGGCCCGGGGCGGTGTCGCTGTCGCACCGGGGTGTTCTCTTCCTGGACGAGACGCCCGAGTTCAGCAGCCATGCCCTCGACGCGCTGCGCCAGCCGCTGGAGGCCGGGCACGTGGTGATCGCCCGCAGCGCGGGCGTGGTGCGTTTCCCGGCGAAGTTCCTGATGGTGCTCGCCGCCAACCCCTGCCCCTGTGGGCGCTTCTCCCAGACGGACGACTTCTGCGAGTGTCCGCCCTCGGCGATCCGCCGCTACCAGGCGCGACTGTCCGGGCCACTGCTGGACCGGGTCGACCTCCGGGTCGAGGTGGACCGGGTCACGCGCGCCGAGTTCACGCGGCTCGGCACACGGGGCGAGTCCACGGCGACGGTCGCCGAGCGGGTGCGGGCGGCGAGGGAGCGAGCGGCGGCGCGGCTCGCGGGCACCCCGTGGCGGACCAACAGCGAGGTCCCCGGCCGGGAGCTGCGCAGCCGGTGGCACGCCGTGAGCGGGGCGATGGACGAGGCCGAACGCAACCTGGAGCGGGGCGTGCTGACCGCCCGGGGGCTCGACCGCGTCCTGCGTGTCGCCTGGACCGTCGCCGACATCGTCGGGCACGACCGGCCCGACGCCACGGACGTCGGCCTCGCGCTGCAACTGCGCACCGGTGTTCCCAGGGGCGTGCCCATGGCCATCGGGGCGCTGACGTGACCGCCGACGGCGCCTCGGACCGCGAGCTGCTCGCCCGGGTCTTCCTCAGCCGGGTCCTGGAACCCGGTGACGAAGTGGCGGGCCGGTGGGTGCGGGAGCTGGGGGCCGTGGAGACCGCACGGGTGCTGCGGAAAGGGGTGCCGCAGCTCGCCGGGGTCACCGACAAGCGCTGGGCAGGGCTGCTCACCCGCGCCCAGGAGGCCGACGCCGAGCGGGATCTCGGCCTCGCCCGGGAAGCCGGGGTCCGCTTCGTGATCCCGGGGGACACGGAGTGGTCGGCCCAGCTGGATGACCTCGGTGACGCCCGCCCCGTGGGCCTCTGGGTCCGGGGCAGGCCCAGTCTGCGGATGTGGGCGTTGCGGTCCGTCGCCGTCGTCGGGGCGCGGGCCTGCACCGAGTACGGGGCTCACATGGCCGCCACACTCGGCGCCGGGCTCGCCGAGCGCGGGTGGGTCGTCGTGTCCGGCGGGGCCTACGGTGTGGACGGGGCCGCTCATCGAGGGGCGCTCGGGGCCGGCGGGGCGACCGTCGCCGTGCTCGCTTCGGGCGTCGACCGGCCCTATCCGCGTGGGCACACCGGGTTGCTCAACCGGATCGCCGAGCAGGGACTCGTGGTCGGGGAACTGCCGCTCGGCGAGCATCCGACGGCCAGCAGATTCATCGTCCGCAACCGGGTCATCGCCGCCCTGACCACAGGCACCGTGGTGGTCGAGGCCGCCCACCGCAGCGGCTCGCTCGTCACCGCACGGGCGGCACAACGGCTCGGACGCCACACGATGGGAGTACCCGGACCGGCCACCAGCAGCCTCTCGGCCGGTGTGCACGAACTGCTGCGCGACGACGCCGTCCTCGTCACCGACGCCGCCGAGGTCGTCGAACTCGTCGGCGACATGGGGGAGCTGGCACCCCAGAGGCGCGGACCCGTGCTGCCCAGGGACCTGCTGGAGCCGGACGCCAGACGGGTGCTCGCCGCGCTGCCGGGCCGGGGAGCCGCCTCCGCCGACGCGGTCGCCCGCGGGGCGCAGACCACCAGGGACGACGCGATCGCGAGACTGTACGAACTCCGATCACTCGGTTACGTCGAACGACACGGCGACGGCTGGAGGTTGACACGCCAGGCGATGATCTCCGTCCGCGACGGCCGGGGCGGATGTTGACGGAGCGTGTTCGGCCGTCCGGGGGAAGCCCCCGCACCTGTGCAAACAGCGGCGGTCGGGGTCCCCGGGCGATCACGGAAAGCGACCGTCGTGACCCGGTGGGACGGCCCGCGGGACAAGTCCGCGTACGCGTTCCCCCTCATCGTTCGCTGACCGCGACAGCTCAGTCACGCTACGCTCACGAGGTTCCGACGCAGTACGCACTTCACGGCAGAACGGCACAAGGCGACGAATGCCCCAGCACACCTCCGGGTCCGACCGGGCGGCGATCCCCCCAGCCGCCCGTGACGGTGGCAGCGTGCGGCCGCCCGCTCCCTCGACGCTCGACGAACTGTGGCGGTCGTACAAGAGCACGGGGGACGACCGGCTGCGGGAGCAGCTGATCCTGCACTACTCGCCGCTGGTCAAGTACGTGGCGGGACGGGTGAGCGTCGGTCTGCCGCCCAACGTCGAGCAGGCCGACTTCGTCTCCTCGGGTGTGTTCGGGCTGATCGACGCGATCGAGAAGTTCGACATCGACCGGGAGATCAAGTTCGAGACGTACGCGATCACCCGGATCCGTGGCGCGATGATCGACGAGCTGCGGGCGCTGGACTGGATCCCGCGGTCGGTGCGGCAGAAGGCGCGGAACGTGGAGCGGGCGTACGCGACGCTGGAGGCGCGGCTGCGGCGGACGCCGACGGAGGGCGAGGTGGCCGCCGAGATGGGCATCGGGGTGGACGAACTCCACGCGGTGTTCAGTCAGTTGTCGCTGGCGAACGTGGTGGCGCTGGAGGAGTTGCTGCACGTCGGGGGCGAGGGCGGCGACGGGCTGAGCGTCATGGACACGCTGGAGGACACCGCCGCGGACGACCCCGTGGAGGTGGCCGAGGACCGGGAGCTCAGGCGGTTCCTGGCGCGGGCGATCAACACCTTGCCCGAGCGGGAGAAGACCGTCGTCACGCTCTACTACTACGAGGGACTCACGCTCGCCGAGATCGGGAACGTGCTGGGTGTGACCGAGAGCCGGGTCAGCCAGATCCACACCAAGTCGGTGCTGCAGCTGCGGGCGAAGCTGGCGAGCTTCGGGCGGTGAGCCCGGCGGCTCGGCCCGAGCGGGCCGCGTCCATGCGAGTCACTCCCGTCCGGGGTGGCGCGTCCGTAAAGTGGTTGACGTGCCAAGGATTCGAGCGGCCTCCGTGGCCGAGCACCGGTCGATGCAGCGAGCCGCCCTGCTGGACGCGGCCCGGTCGTTGCTGTCCGAGGGAGGGACGGACGCGCTGACGTTTCCGGCACTCGCCGAGCGGACGGGGCTGGCGCGGTCGTCGGTGTACGAGTACTTCCGGTCCCGGGCCGCCGTCGTCGAGGAACTGTGCGCGGTCGACTTCCCGGTGTGGGCCGCCGAGGTCGAGGCCGCCATGGCGGGTGCCGGGCCGGCGGCGGGCAAGGTCGAGGCGTATGTGCGACGGCAGCTGGAGCTGGTGGGGGACCGGCGGCACCGGGCGGTCGTGGCGATCTCCGCGAGCGAGCTGGACGCGGGGGCCCGGGAGAAGATCCGGGCCGCGCACGGCGGGCTCGTGGCGATGATCGTGGAGGCCCTGGGCGAGATGGGACACCCCGAGCCCCGGCTGGGCGCGATGCTGGTGCAAGGGGTCGCGGACGCGGCGGTCCGGCGGATCGAGCTGGGGGTGGCAGAGCCTCCCGAGGTGATCGCGGACGCGGCGGTGGCGTTGGTGCTGAGGGGCGCGCACGGCTGAGGGGGCGGGCAGGGCGTGCGGTGCGACTGCCCTCGCGGGCTGAGCAGGTCGCTGGGCGGCTGGGCCGGCAGCAGGTCGAAGGCGGGCCCTTTGCCCGTGCGGGTCGAGCAGGTCGTTGCGCAACTGCCTCGCAGGCCGAAGGCAGGCACGTGGCCATTGCCCCCGTGGGGTGAGGAGGTCACCGTGCGACTGCGCTCGCGGGTTGAACGCGGGCTCGGCGCGGCTGCCCCCGTGGGGTGAGGAGGTCGCCGTGCGACTGGGCTCGCGGGTTGAACGCGGGCTCGGCGCGGCTGCGCCCGTGGGGTGAGGAGGTCGCCGTGCGACTGGGCTCGCGGGTTGAACGCGGGCTCGGCGCGACTGCGCCCTGCGGGTTGAGCGGGTCGCCGCACGAATGCTCTCCGCGCTGGTCGAAGGCAGGTACGGTGCGTCTGTTTCCGCAGGCCGTAGGCACGCGCGATGCGTCTGACGCCGTAGGCCGCAGGCGCGCACGGCACGACTGACCCGCAAGCTACGCGGGCAGCGGGACCCCCAGTACCGGGAGCAGTCTCGACGGGCCCCTGTGTAGGAGCCACGGTGGGAGCAGGGACAAGGGATCCAGGTAGGTCTCGCCCCGCAGCAAGCCCCAGTGGACGCACGTGACCGTGCAGTGTGAGCCCGTGGGGTCCACCGTCCCCACCACCTCGCCGGCCTCGACCTCGTCCCCCTTCTGGACCGACGCGCTCACCGGTTCGTAGGTCGTGCGCAGGTTCGTGCCCGTCAGCTCCACCGACACGACTCCCCGCCCCGCCACCCGGCCCGCGAAGGACACCCTGCCCGCTGCCACCGCCCGGACCGGCGTCCCGGCCGGGGCCGCCAGATCCACGCCGCGGTGGCCCCGGCCGTAGACCGTCGCCGGGGGCTCCCAGCCCCGTACGACCGTGGGACGGGTGCCCACCGGCCAGGCGCGGCCGATGGCGGGGACGTCAGGGGG
>NZ_WVUG01000096.1 GCF_017614965.1 Streptomyces griseorubiginosus
TCGCAGCTGCCGGAGGGGCGGGTGACCGGCCGGTCGGAGCCCGCGGTGCTGCCTCACTCGCTGCGCGCGTGGCTCGGGGCGGTCGCGGTCGTGGCCGCCGTGGTGGTCGGTGCGCTCGGAGTCCTGTTCGCCGGGCACAGCGAGCCCGGCCGGGTGGACAGGTGGTTCGTGCTGCCGACCGAGGACAGTGTCCAGGGGCCCTTGCGGCGCGTCGCCCTGGTCCTGGACTTCCTGGGGGAGCCGGCCGGATCGACGATGCTGGTCGCGGCCATCGTGGTGTGCTGTCTGCTGCTGCGGCGTCCCCGCGCGGCGGCGCTCTTCGTCGTCGGTGCCGTCGTGGCCGTGGGCACGACGACCCTGCTCAAGCACGTGGTGGGACGCACCATCCACGGCCCCGGCAACCTGTCCTACCCGAGCGGGCACACCACCTTCTTCACCGCGCTCGCCCTCGTCCTGGCGCTGCTCGCGACCGGCCGGCTCGGCCTCGGCCGGACGGTCGGCATGTCACTCGTGCTCGCCGCCTCGCTGGTCGGCGCCGCGGTCATGGGATGGGCGGAGGTGGCCCTGGGCGCGCACTACCCGACCGACGCCCTCGGCGGCTGGTGCACCGCGCTGGCGGTGGTCCCGGCGACCGCGTGGCTGGTCGACCGGCTCGCCGGCCGGCCGGCCGACCGTCCGGTGCAGCGGATGGCGGACGCCGGCCGGCGGGAGCCCCGCTGAGGTCACATCACGTCACGCCAGGCGGCGGAAGACGGGCTTCACCGGTCGTCCGCCCAGCCAGGGGGTCGGATCACCGGCGTCCAGTGCCTTGCGGTACACCGCACACGCCTGGGCCACCACGTCGACGGTGTGCTCGATGTCCTCGTCGCTGAGCGCGCTGCTCACCACGAACGACGGGGCCAGCACCCCGCCCGCGAGGAGCCGGCGCAGGAACAGGGTGCGGTACTCCTGCGACGGCCGGCCGTCCCCGTCGAGGGTGGCGAAGACCAGGTTGCTGGCCCGGCCCCGGACGACGACGTGTTCCTCGACGCCCATGCCGGCCGTGGCCTCGCGGACGCCCGCGGCCAGCCGCTCGCCGAGGGCGTGCAGCCGGTCGGTGACGCCCTCCTCGGCGTAGACGGTCTGCACGGCCATCGCGGCCGCCAGGGAGTGCGTCTCGGCGCCGTGCGTGGTGGACAGCAGGAAGACGCGCTCGCCGGAGTCACGCAGCCCGCCCCGCTCCATCAGCTCGCGGCGTCCGGCCAGCGCGGAGACGGCGAACCCGTTGCCCAGCGCCTTGCCGAAGGTGGAGAGGTCGGGGACGACGCCGTACAGGCCCTGGGCGCCCGCCTCGGACCAGCGGAAGCCGGTGATCATCTCGTCGAAGACCAGGACACAGCCGTGCCGGTGCGCCAGCTCGCGCAGGCCGGCGAGGTATCCGGGCGGCGGCTCGGTCTGGGTGGCGGGTTCGAGGATCAGACAGGCGACCTCGCCCTCGTACCGGTTGAGCAGTTCCTCCGTGGCGGTGAGGTCGCCGTAGGGGAACGTCACGGTGAGTTCGTTGGTCTCGGCGGGAATGCCGGCGGACATCGGCGTGGTGCCGATGAACCAGTCGTCGACGGAGAAGAAGGGATGGTCGGCGCAGATGGCCACCCGGGGGCGTCCCGTGGCGGCGCGGGCGAGACGCACGGCGGCGGTGGTGGCGTCGGAGCCGTTCTTCGCGAACTTCACCATCTCCGCGGTGGGCACCGTCGCCAGGAAGCGTTCCGCGGCCTCGAGCTCCACGACGGACGGCCGGACGAAGTTGCTGCCGCGGTCGATCTCCCGCCGCACCGCCTCGGTCACCCGGGGGTGGGCGTGGCCGAGGCTGACCGAGCGGAGGCCGGAGCCGTACTCGACGTAGCGGTTGCCGTCGACGTCCCACACATGGGCACCGCGGCCGTGGCTGATGACCGGGGCCAGGTCCTCGGGGTACTGGTCGTCGCCCTTGGCGTAGGTGTGCGCGCCGCCGGGGATCAGGGCGTGCAGTCGCTCGTTGGCCGTACGCGACCGGGGCAGTTCGAACTCGGTGGTCTGCTCGGTGTGTTCGGTGTCCAAGCCGGCTTCACCCTTCCATGCGCTTCAGGACCTCGGCGAGGCTCGGTGCCTCACGGTCCCGTTGGGACGTCGACGTGACCGGCAGGGGCCACGGAATGGCGAGTTCCGGGTCGTCGAAGGCGATCGTCACGTCCTCGGAGGGATCGTGCTCTCGGTCGATACGGTAAGAGGTGTCTGCGACTTCGGTAAGAGCCTGGAAGCCGTGAGCGCATCCCGCGGGGATGTAAACGGTCTTCTGCGTCTCACCGGACAGCTCGAAATAGGCCCGGCCGAGGTACGTCGGCGAGTCGGGCCGCAGGTCCACGACGACGTCGAAGATCTGCCCGTACGAGCACCGCACCAGCTTGGCCTCGCCGGCGCCGGAGCGCAGGTGCAGACCGCGCAGCACGCCCCGGACCGAGCGGGAGACGCTGTCCTGGACGAAGGCGTTCGGGTCGAGGCCCACCGAGCGGACCACCTCGGCGTCGAACGTGCGGCAGAAGAAGCCGCGTTCGTCGGCGTACGGCGTCGGCTCGAACAGGTATGCCCCGGCGATCTCGGGGACTTCGGTCGCTCTCATGAGGCCTTCCGCAGGGCGTGGGCGTGGGTCTTCGCCGGGAACAGGGTCTTGGTCAGGGCGGTGAACTGCTCGGCGAGTTGCTGTGCGGCGACCCCGTTTCGTTCGGTGAGGGTCCGCCGTACCTCCGCCGCGTGCTTCTCCAGGTCCCGGAACTGCTCGAGCAGCCGGTCGGCGTCGACCTCGCGCGCCGGGTGGCAGTACGCGCCGAGGCCCATGCGGTCCATGAGCGCGTTGCTCTTGGCCGCGTAGCACACGGCGAGCACCGGCGTTCCGGTCTTCAGCGCGCAGATCAGGTTGTGGTAGCGGACGGCCACCACGGTGTCGGCGGCCGCCATCTCGTTCATCAGGTCGGCCAGGGAGGCCGGTTCGGCCGCGGTGACCAGCGGTGAGTCGACGGCGCCGAGGATCGCCTCGACCACCGACAGATCGCACTGGTCGCCGGTGAGGAGCCGGACCGGCCTGCCCTCCTCGACGAGTGCGCGGACGAACGTGATCGTCCCGTCGAGGTAGCGCCGGTATATCTCCTCGGCCCGGGCGCGGTCGTCGTTGCCGCCGTGGAAGTCCATGACACCGAGGCAGACGGGACCCGGCGTGCCGGCGGGCGCGCTCGACGGTGGTGCCGGCAGGGAGAACGCGAGGTCGGGGTAGACCTCGTCGCGCGAGGTGTCCACGCCCATCGCGCGCATCGCGTCGCGGGACTGCTCGTCCCGGTAGGACCGGTACGCGGCGAGCCGTGCCGACCAGCGCACCAGGGCCCGGGTCGGCCGGCTCTTGATCCCGGCGGCGCCGACACTGACCAGCGCGACCCGGGTGCCCAGCAGCCGTCCGCTCGCGCAGAGCAGGAACAGCGAGTACGGGAAGCCCCACGGGCGCAGCGGCAGGGTGGCCTCCAGGACACCCATGCCCGGCACGATGACCACGTCGTGCCGGCGCACCCAGGCGGCGGTGCGGCAGGCGTCGACGAGTTTGCCGAGTCCCTTCGACACGATCGCGCTCGCACGGGACGCGGTCCGGTACTCGGCGCGGTTCCAGTGCAGCCGCGTCGCGGGGATCCCGAACTTGGCGGTCACCGCCTCGGGTCCGCCGCACAGCGCGTCCACGCTCGCGTCCGGATGCTCGGAGCGGAGGTAGCCGAGTACGGCTTCCAGCGACCCGTCGTTGCCGAGGTTGCCGGAGCCGAGCAGGCCGAACACTCCGACACGTACCGGGGTTTCGTCCGCGGACGTCATCGGCGCCTCCTCCCCTCACGGCCGGCGACGAGGTCGTCGACGGAGACGGTCAGCTTGGCCGGGTCGACCGGGGCGCGGTCCTCGACCCGCTCACCGGCGCCCGGCCGGACCCGGCTGGTCATCCAGGCGGCCAGGTGCCGGTAGCACTCGCGCCGGTGGGCCGGGGACAGCGGCGCCCGGTGGACCGCCGAGACGAAGCCCCAGACGTACTCGGCGAGCAGCCGGGGCGTCGGGTGCAGCAGGCCCGCCCGGCGCGGGTCCAGGTTGACGCACCGGGAGCGCTTGGAGGGGTTGGCCCGCTCGGCGCGGGTGGGGTGGTCGCGGCGGAAGTACAGCAGTTCCGGCACCTGGTGGAAGCGGCCGTGCAGGGCGATCTCGGCGACGAAGGTGCGGTCCGCGTGGTGGTAGCTGTCCATGGGCTTCACCCGGCGCAGCGCGTCGGCCCGGATCACGCCGTAGAAGTCGTCGCCGCCGGGCTCGAACAGCATGCTGCGGAACCGCGTCGGCGCGTGCGGTGAGCCGGTGTCGAGCGTGTACTCGTAGGGCACCTTCACCTGGCCGTCCTCGTCGATGACCGCCTGGTCGGCGTGGGCGAGGATGACGTCCGGCCGCTCGTCCAGCGCCTCGACGCAGGCCCGCAGCAGGTCCCGGGCGTAGAGGTCGTCGTGCGAGGCCCACTTGAACAGCTCACCGCGGCACTCGGTGAACACATAGTTGTGGTTCGGGGTGGCGCCGACGTTCCTGGGCAGCCGGATGTAGCGGATGCGCGAGTCCTGCGCGGCGTACTTGCGGCAGATCTCCTCGGTCCCGTCGGTCGAGGCGTTGTCGGAGATGACCAGCTCGAAGTCCTCGTAGGTCTGGCCGAGCAGCGCGTCGAGAGACTCGGCCAGGTACTCCTCGCCGTTGTAGACGGGCAGGCCGATGCTCAGTCTGGGGCGGTCGGTCATGAGGTCCTCACTTCGGGAACGGAGTCGTGACGGCGCTCGCGCAGGGCGGACCGCAACTGCAGCCACCACACGGCCGAGCCGCTGACGGTCGCCGCGGCGACGCCCCAGGCCGAGCCGACCGTGCCGGCGAGGGCGGCCCCGCCGAGTCCGCCGCTGACGTAGCAGACGGAGGCGAACAGCTGGGAGCGCAGGCTGCGCCGGGCGGCGCCGAGGGCGCGCAGCCCGGCCGCCGCGCCGGTGCCGAGGCCCGCGCCCGCGACGCTGAAGGTGATCGGCACGATGAGATGCGAGGAGGAGTGCCAGACGCTGCCGAGCACCAGGTCGCCGAGCCGGTTGGGAAGCAGCAGCAACGAGCCGCCCCACAGCAGCGCGGCGACGGCCTGCCCGCCGCCCAGCAGGAGACAGAACGTGCGCAGGCGGTGCGGTGACTGCCGCAGTACCCGTGCCGCCTCCGGGACGGTGACCAGCGACAGTCCCATCAGTACGGCGAGGAAGGGGCCCATCAACAGCTCGGCGCCCCGCACCGCGCCCACCGCGCCGACCCCGACGATCGCACCGAGCCCGTAGGCCCGCAGTTGGCTGGCGCCGCTGAGGCTGACGTTCTCGACCAGGTACCGGTAGCCGAGATCGCGCTGCTCGCGCAGCCATCCGCGTGCCTCGGTCGTCCGGGGCCGGATGCCGGACTGGAGGCAGCCGTACGCGGCGGCCACCGCGGCGGACGCGCCCCAGGCCAGCACGAAGGCGCTCACGGTGTCCACATGGGCCGCCGCCACCATCGCCGGGACGAGCGCCAAGCACCACACGACGTCGTTGACGAAGGCCTTCCGCCCGTTGCCCGCGGCGAAGAACGCGAACCGCCAGGCGTCCTGCAGCAGCAGTCCGGGCAGCATGACGCCCAGGCACGCGAAGGCCGTCCCCAGCCGGCCGCCGAGAGCCAGCCCGACCACCAGGGACAGCGCGCCGATGGAGGTACCGACGCCGAGCGCGGTACCCGTCGAGCGGGACACCGCCCCGCGCCAGGACGCCTCCGGCACACCGCTGAAGCGCACCACCAGCGGGTCGGTGGACAGACCGCGCGAGACGTTGAGCACCACCCCGTAGGTCACCCAGGCGAGGCTGAACACGCCGAACGCGGTCACCCCCAGCGAGCGGGCCACGTAGATGCCCACCGCGAAGTTGCTGATGCTCGAGGCCGCCTGGTCGGCCAGCCCCCAGGACAGCCGGCCGACGAGGGCCCGCCTGGCGGACCCGGCGCGTGGCGCCACTGTCTGCGGATTCTCCCCCTCGACGGGCATCGACGTCATGTCTTGATCAGCCCTGCCTCGTGCAGGGCGCCGGCCGCGGCGGCGACCGTGTCGAACGGCAGTCCGGACCGCTCGGCGATGTCCAGCAGACCGTGCTCGCCGTCGGAGAGGCTGAGCACCCAGAGCATGGCCATCTGGGCCTGCTTGGTGTCGCTGCGCCCGCCGAGCGCGTCGTACAGCCCGCGCCGTCCCAACTGCGGTTCGCCGTAGGGGCTGAGGTTGAGGTAGCGCCGGTTGCGGTCCAGGACGGCGAACGCCTCGCGGCAGACCGCGAGGGTGTCCGCCATCGCCTCCGGGGAGACGAAGTCCAGGTTGTCCGCGGAGGTGTGGTACTCGGGATAGCCCGCGTACGGGGTCCGGGTGAGCGAGCCGACGCCGAGGTTGAACCCGGGTGAGCAGTACTGCCGCTCGTCGTAGCCGTACGGGGTGAACTCCGTGACGCGGTGCGGCCGTTCGGAGGCGGTCAGTACGTACTGCAGCACCCGGTCGATCTCCGCGTCACCGCGCCTGCTCTGCTTGTAGGTGAGCGAGCCCGGGTCACCGGCGCAGGCCAGCACCAGGCCGTGCTTGACCCGCTCGACCCGTTCGGCGTTGCGGGCCAGCCAGGTGATCGCGCCGATGGTGCCGGGCGCGAAGATGAACCGGTAGGTGTAGTACGGCGTCTCCCGCGCCAGCTCCCGGGCCAGGAACGTCGCCACCGCCACGCCGGCCATGTTGTCGTTGGCCAGCGCCGGATGGCAGACGTGACAGGAGACGATCACCTCGTCGGCGACCTGACCGGGCACCACGTGCTCGGCGTAGGTGAGATGGCCGTCGGCGAGCGTGGAGTCGATGCGCACCTCGTACTCGCCGTCCGGCATCGCGTCCAGGGTCTCCTGGGCCAGGCAGAACCCCCAGTCCGGCTTGTAGTAGCTGGTGCGGTACGGCACCCAGGACGGCCGGTCCGGCAGCGTGTGCAGATGCGCGCGCAGCTCGGACAGCGGCATGGTCCTCGCCACCGGCACGCTGTAGCCGAGCACGTGCAGGCTGGACGCGGCGAAGTCGACGACCCGGTTGCCGTCCGGGTCGGCTATGTAGGCGTCCCGGATGTTCCACTCCTGCGGCACCGTCCAGTCGAGCACCTGGGTTCCGGTCGGCACCTCGTGCACGTCGAGCGGGATGTACTCGCCGACGATGTCCAGGGTGGCGCGCACGCCGTCGCCTGTGATGCTCCGGCAGAGCGGGTACAGCCGCTCCACCAGGGCGTACATCTCGTCGCCGGCACCTTCTTCTGCACGCGTGGTCACCGACGCCGCCGCAGGGTGTCGTCGACCGTGCCGGCGTCGGAGGCCGCGCGCAGCACGGCGAGGCGGGTGAAGCGCCGCTGGAAGTCCTCCTGGGTCAGCCCGTGCGCGCGGTAGGCGTCGGCGAGTTCGAGCGCGCCCCGCTTCACCGTCCACTCGCAGTCGAAGCCGGGGATCGCGGCGCGGAACCGGGAGAAGTCCACCCGGTAGGAGCGCGGGTCGGCGCCGGTCTCACCGGTGATCACCACCTCGGAGCCGGGCACCGCCTCGGCGACCTGCCCGGCGATCTCGGCGACGGTGACGTTGTTGGTCTCGCTGCCGATGTTGAACGCCCGGTCGTGCACCGCCTCGCGCGGCGCGGTCAGCGCGGCCGTGAAGGCCCGGGCGATGTCGGCGGCGTGCACCAGCGGGCGCCAGGGCGTGCCGTCGGACATCACCAGCACCTCGCCGGACAGCAGCGCGTGACCGACCAGGTTGTTCAGCACGATGTCGGCACGCAGCCGGGGCGAGAAGCCGAAGGCCGTGGCGTTGCGCATGTACACCGGCGTGAAGTCGTCGTCGGCGAGCTCGTGCAGATCGTCCTCGACCCGCACCTTGGACTCCGCGTACGGCGTCACCGGGCGCAGGGGGGCGTCCTCGCCCACCAGGTCCTCGCCGCCGGCGGCACCGTAGACCGAGCAGGTCGACGCGTACAGGAAGCGCCCCACTCCGGCCTCGCGGGCCAGCCGGGCCAGGTGGACGGAGGCGTGGTGGTTGATGTCGTAGGTCAGTTCCGGCGCCAGCGATCCCAGGGGGTCGTTGGAGAGCGCGGCCAGGTGGATCACGGCGTCGACGCCGCCCACGTGCTCGGCCGTGACGTCGCGCAGGTCCACCCGGTGCCCCTGCGGGTCGGCGGGCTTCGGGCCCAGCACGCAGTCGGCGAACAGGCCGGAGTCGAGGCCGACGACCTCGTGCCCGGCGGCGGCGAGGACCGGGGCCATGACGGTTCCCAGGTAGCCCTGGTGTCCGGTCAGCAGTACGCGCATGGTTCAACCCCCCAGGTTGAGCGTGAGTTTGGTGACGGCGAACGCTTCGGCGTATCGCTCGTGGCATTCGATGCCGCGGATCCGCGCGAGGCCGAGGAAGGCCTCCCGGTCGTACCAGGGCCGGTGCCGCTGCGAGGCGTAGTGCTCCTGCAGCAGCCGCACCTTCTCCTCGGCGATCTCCACGGACAGCGGCTGGTACGCCGCCATCCGGCCGAGGTCGCCGTCCCACTTGACGATCTCGTAGCCGAGGACCAGGTGGTCGCGGAAGGCGGTGGGGATCAGCTGCGCCAGGCCGCGGTGGTCCTGGTGGGCGTCGTCGGTGCGTGGGGCCAGGATCAGGTCCGGGTCGGTCTGCTCGCGCAGTTCCTCGACGGCGGCCTTGGCCTCCTCCCAGTGCGCGGGCAGCCGGCCGTCCGGCAGCTTGTGCACGGTCAGCCTGAGGTCGGCGTCCGGACAGAACGCGGCGAGGGCGGCCCGCTCCTCCTGCTCCCGCTCGCCGCCGCCGCCGGACAGCACCAGCGCGTCGACGCGGAGGCCCGGCCGCGCACGGCACAGCGTCAGCAGCGTGCCGCCGGCGCCGATGGCGATGTCGTCGCAGTGGGCGCCCACCGCGACGATCCGCTCCGCACGCCCGGCCCCGAGCCCGATCACGCGCTCATCCCGGCGCTGTCCCGCTCCCACACGGCCCACGGGCGGTCGCCCCGGGCGTAGGCGGCGTCGAGCGCGGCGCGCTCCTTGACGGTGTCGGTCGGCTTCCAGAAGCCGCGGTGCTGGTGTGCCACCAGCCTGCCGCGCTTGGCCAGTTGGGAGCATCCGTCGGCGACCAGGTCACCGTTCTCCGGTATGTGGTCGAAGACCTCCTGCCGGAGCACGAAATAGCCGCCGTTCTCCCACAGGGGCAGGTCGCTCACCGCGGTGATGCCCCCCACCAGTCCGTCCTCGCCGAGCTCCACGCAGTGGAACGAGGACTGCGGCGGCACCACCATCATCGACGCGCCGGCGTCGCGCGCGGCGAACCGGTCGATCATCTCGTCCAGCGGGGCGTCAGTGAGCACGTCGGCGTAGTTGGCGAGGAACATCTCGTCGCCGTCGAGGTGGTGGCGCACCCGGCGCAGCCGCTCGCCGATGGGCGACTCGATGCCGGTCTGCGCGAAGGTGATCGTCCAGTCCGAGATGTCGGTGGACAGCAGCTCGGTCTTCCCGCCGCGCAGCACGAAGTCGTTGGAGGCGGTCTCCTCGTAGTTGAGGAAGAACTTCTTGATGTGGTCCGCCCCGTACCCGAGGCACAGGATGAACTCGGTGTGCCCGAAGTGCGCGTAGTAGCGCATGACATGCCAGATCAGCGGTCTGGGACCGACCATCGCCATCGGCTTGGGCACGTCGTCGGAGGCTCCGTTGCGCATCCGCATCCCGTAACCGCCGCAGAACAGAACGACCTTCATGACGTCACCTCGACAACGCTCAGTTCCGGGATGGGGAAGACCAGCCGGCCGCCCCAGTCGTGGACGTAGGACAGCTGCTCGACCAGCTCGGCCCGCAGGTTCCAGGGGAGGACGAGCACGTAGTCCGGCTTGTCGACGGCTATCTGCTCGGGCGGCAGGATCGGGATGCGGGTGCCCGGGGTGAACCTGCCGTGCTTGTAGGGGTTGCGGTCGACCGTGTACGCGAGCAGGTCGGGGCGGATGCCGCAGTGGTTGAGCAGGGTGTTGCCCTTGCCCGGGGCGCCGTAGCCGACGACCGTCTCGCCGCGCTCGGCGGCCTCGATGAGGAACTTGAGCAGGTCCCGGCGCACCTTGGCCACGCGGTTGGAGAACTCGGTGTACCCCGACAGCTCCTGCAGTCCGGCGGCCTTCTCCCGGGCCAGCACGTCGGCCACCCGCTGCGTGGGCTCGCCGGCCACCTCGGCGGGGCGCGCCCACAGCCGGATGGAGCCGCCGTGCGTGGGCAGCAGTTCGACGTCCACCAGCGTGAGTCCGCCGCTCGCCAGGGCCCGGATCGCGGAGGCGACCGTGTAGTACTGGAAGTGCTCGTGGTAGATCGTGTCGTACTGGTTCTCCTCGATCAGGGTCAGCAGGTGCTGCACCTCGATGGAGACCCAGCCGTCGTCGGCGACCAGGGCGCGCAGGCCCTGGGTGAAGCCGACCACGTCGGGGATGTGCGCGTACACGTTGTTGGCGACGACCAGGTTCGCCGGGCCGTGCTCCGCGCGGACGGCCGCGCCGGTCTCCGGGCTCAGGAACTCGGTGAGCGTGGGCACACCCGCCTCACGGGCCGTGGCCCCGACGTTCACCGACGGCTCGATGCCCAGGCAGCGGATCCCGCGGTCCACCACGTGTCGCAGCAGGTATCCGTCGTTGCTCGCGACCTCGACGACGAAGGCGTCGTCGCCGAGCCCGAGGCGCTCCACGGCGCCCGCGACGAACGTGCGGGCGTGCTCCACCCAGGAGGTCGAGTACGAGGAGAAGTACGCGTACTCCTTGAACGTCTCCTCCGGCGTGATCAGGGGCGGGATCTGGGCGAGCCAGCAGTCGGTGCAGACCCGCAGATGCAGCGGGTAGGCCGGTTCGGGCTGGTCCAGTTGGTCCGCGGAGAGGAAGCTCTCACATGGTGGCGTCGCCCCGAGGTCGACGACGCTCGCCGTCGCCTCCGAGCCGCACAGTCGGCATCGTGTCATTCGCTGTTCCCATCCCCCCTGCTCGCGCGGATCTCCCCGCCGCGAGTCTGTGCTGACCGGCCCGCGATCGCGGTGCGGTATTCCTCCAGCAGGCGCTCCAGCCCGACCGCCGGGCTGAAACCCTGTTCGTAACGGAGCCGGGCCGCGCGGCCCAGCTCCGGGCCCAGGGCCGGTTCGGCCGTGATCCGGCGGATGCCGGACGCGAGCGAGGCGGACTCGCCCGGCTCGTGCAGCAGTCCCGTCACGCCGTCGTCGACGAGTTCGACGAAGGCGCCGTGACCGGCGGCGACGACCGGGACCCCGGCCGCCATCGCCTCGACGACCACCAGGCCGAACGCCTCCAGCCATGTCGAGGGGGCCACCACGGCGACCGAGCGCGCGATGGCCTTCTGGCACTCCGCCGGGTCCAGCAGGCCGACGTAGCGCACGTCGTCGCGGCCCGCCGCCCAGGCCGTCACCTCCGCCTCCAGCGGCCCGGTGCCGGCGATCACGAGCGGCACGCCCACACCGCCGCCCGCCGCCAGTTCGTCCCAGGCGGCCATCAGCAGCCGTATGCCCTTGGCCTCCGCGAGCCGGCCCAGATAGAGCACATGCTCCCCGGGGCCCGTCCGGCGTACGTCCGGGTCCGGCACGAAGTTGTGCTTCACCGCCAGCCGCTCGGCCGGCATGCCGGCCCGCACCAGGACCTCGCGCTGCGCCGCGGAGATGCAGAGGAAGCGCTCCACGCCGGTCCACCACCGGCGCCGGTTGACCGACAGGCTGAGCGCGAGCGGCACCGTCGCGAGCCGGGAGCCCCGGTAGCAGCCGTGGCGGACGGCGGGCAGCGGTGTCGACCCGACGCACTCGGTGCAGGGCCTGCCGTCCCGCTGCAGGGTGCCGGGCGGGCAGATCTGGGTGTAGTTGTGCAGCGTGGCGACGGCGGGCACACCCGCGTCGGCGCACGCGGCGAGCACCGCGGGCGACAGCAGCGGAAAGACGTTGTGGACGTGGACGACGTCCGGGCGCTCGGCCCGCAGCCGGGAGGCCAGTTCGGCGCGGACCGCAGGGTTCCACGGCACCCGCACCGGCACCGCGGCCTTGGAGAGAAGGGACATGGCGCCGATGTCGTCGCTGCGCCGCTCGAACACCTCGACCCGGTGGCCGGCCGCCCGCAGCAGCTCCACCTCCTGGTCGACGACCCTGTTCTCGCCGCTCGGCTGCGCCGAGGCGTAGCGGTTGTGCACCACGAGGACGTGCATGCTCACCTCACCTCCGTTCTCCGGTCCCGGCGCGGGACGGGTCGTCGGGTGGCCTCGGGCAGTGCGAGGGACGGGGCCTCGGCCGGTGTCATCAACAGCGAGGCCGCGAGGGCCAGATGCAGCAGATAGGGCGAGGCGTCGCCCAGGCCGGCCTCGGTGTACGAGGCGAGCGCGCAGTAGCTGATCAGGAAGATCGCGCAGGCCCGCTGCAGCGACGGGGGCCGCAGCAGCGCGACGCCGCCCAGCACGACGAGGAACACCGCGACGAGACCGACGCCGATCAGGCCCTGCTCGTTGTAGACGGCCAGCCAGCTGTCGTCGATCGGCAGTCCGCCGAAGGACTTGTCGCCCAGGCCCACGCCGAACAACTGCTCCCCGGTGGTGCGGGGGGCCGCAAGCAGGGCGTCCCAGACCTTGGCCCGGCCGGTGAGGCTGGAGAAGTTCTCCTTGCTCTGTCCGCGCAGGAACCACGTCTGGAGCAGGGAGGCGAAGCCGACCGCGGCCACCGTGGCGATCACCACCGCCCAGCTGAAGAAGCGGCGGGCGGCGGTGCTGGTGAGCAGGAGCGAGCCGATCGCCAGCGCCAGCCCGACCAGCAGACCGAGCGTGGCGGTACGCGTGTGGGTCAGTCCGAGCAGGACCAGTGACGGCACGATGACCAGCGCCGCGCTCTTCCTGTCGGTGTGGCCGCCCATGAGGAGCAGCACGGTCAGCCCGATGATCACCGCGGCGTACTGGCCGATCTGCGGCGGGGTGAGCGGCCACAGAGCGCCGACAAGGCGCCCGCCGTAGAGGTCGGGCAGGGCCGCGCCCGGTGAGACGACCAGACCGGCGGCCACCGAGCCGAGCACCGCGAAGTACATGCGGATGTGGTGCCGGACGAACGTCATGCCGTCGTCCCACCAGCGGGTGAGCAGCCACAGCGTGCCGACGAACAGCGTCAGCCGGAAGCACCGGAACAGCGCGCCGAACCCGGACTCCAGATGCGCGCTGGAGATCACGCTCGTCGCCAGCAGGAGGGTGAGGACGAACACGTACGCACTGGGCCGGACGCGCACCCGGGGGTTGACCAGGAGCGCCAGCGCGAACGCGGCGACCAGCGCGCCCATGGTGACCATCTGGATGAGGGAGCGGGGCAACGGGACGATGGTCTTCGCCCCGGCGGAGCCGAGGGTGTTGAGGATCAGCAGACCCCAGACCGTCCCGATGATCTTCGGTGTGCGTTCTTTCTCCATCTCACCCACCGTCCTCGGCGCGGAAGGTGCTGCCCGCGTCCTGCCGGTACGGCGTGCCCTGCCACTGCCCGAGCTCGAGCACCCGGCTCGGGTCGTAGGCGACGAACGTCCACGGGCCGACGTAGACGTTGTCGTGCCAGCGGTTGTGCTGCTTGGTGGTGATGGCCTCCGCCACCGCCTCGCCCTTGTACGGCGACCAGTCGGGGTAGGTGCCGTAGTTGGACAGCACCGCCATGCGGTCGCACTTGTCCGTGCACTTGACGACGGACTTGTCCAGCACGAAGCGGTTGTTGTGGATGTTCACCCGCTGGGTCCGCCACCGGCAGTCGGAGTAGAGCGGGGCCTTGGCGATCGCCGGCTGGACGCAGCGCTTGGTGTTCCTCACCAGCAGCGTGCAGTCGCCGGAGGAGGTGTTGGCGGGGCTGTTGCAGAACCGGTCGGCGTTCTCCCACAGGGTGATCCCGGACCAGTTGTCCTCCAGCAGGTTCCCGTAGATCTCGATCTGGTCGGTGCGGGCCTTGATCCGTGGTTCACCGCCGGACTCCGACAGGTAGACGGTGGCGTACGGGAAGTTGTCGCCGCGGTCGGCCGCCGCACGGCCCTCGACCCAGTTGTTCCGGCGGATCGTGTTGTTGCGGATGATCGCGTTGTAGCTGATCTCGTAGATCAGCGCGGCACCGTCGTTGGCCTCGATCACGTTGTTCTCGATGAGGAAGTCGTTGTTGTTGGTGTCCGCCCACAACCCCGTTCCGCGGTTGTCGTGGACCCAGTTGCCGCGCACGTCGGCGCCGTCGACCGCCCAGAACTTGATGCCTCCGGTGCAGCCGCAGCCCTGCTGCCGCCGCTCCCAGTCGCCGGTGTTGTTGCCCACGATCTCGTTGCCCTCGACCACCAGGTCCGTGATACGGCCGGAACCCTTGTACGCGTTCATGCCGTACTGGCCGTTGTCGCGCAGGCAGTTGGCGCGGACCTGCTGGCGGGCGCCGGCCATCAGCCCGGCGCCGGAGTTGTTCTGGATCGTCGAGTGCTCGATCACCCAGCCGTCGGCGGAGTCGTGGTTGACCACGCCCTCGTTCTGCGGGGGGACGAAACCCTGCACGGTCAGGTAGCCGACGGTGACGTCGCGGGCGGGACCGGAGAACGCGTACTGGTTCTTCTTCCGGCCGTCCAGCACCGCCCCCGGTGCGCCGAGGTAGCGGTCCCCGTCCTTGGGGACGACCTGGGCGTAGCGGTCCGGGTCGAGCCGGTGCCTGCCCGGCCGGAGCCAGAACGTGGTGTGCGGGGGACTGCTCTTGGTCTTCGCCGCCAGGTCGCCGACCACCGAGGGGTCGACCGTCACCGCTCCGGCCGGCGCCTTGGCCGGCCCGGTCCCGGGATGGGCGCAGACCCGTGCCACGGACTGGGACCGCGCCCCGGACGTGGTGGGCACGGCGGTCGGCTTCTCACGCGGCGCGTGCCGCGTGCCGTCACAGCCGCTCACCAGCAGCAGGGCCAGCACCAGCGGTGCCACCGCCGGTGCCCAGGGCCGCGTCCCGATCCTCACGCGCCCCCCTGGCCGCGGAACCCCAGCACGGTGGTGAAGCCCTCCGTGCCGCCGGTGAAGCCGGAACCGACCAGGGTGGTGGCGGGTTCCTTGCGTCCGAAGCCTGCCGAGTACCAGCCCAGCACGGGATCCGTCTCACCGCGGTGCGCCTGCCAGGACAGCTGCCCGGGCAGCTCCAGCACCGCGGAACGGTCCTCGCCGTCCTTGGTCCAGCTGAGCCGTGCCCGGTTCCCCTCCAGGTCCGCGGTGATCGCCGGGCCGAGGTGGAACGCCAGGCGTACGGCCCGGCGCGGGCCGCGGACCTCGTCGATCACCCGCAACTCCCGGCGCGCAGGGGTCAGTTCCACCCGGCGGCGGTGCACGGAGCCCTCGTAGCCGTCGTGCTCGGCGGACCAGGCGGCCGTGTCCTCGCCGGAGGTGTCCACGCTCAGCACCCGGGTCTCGGCGTGCCGGGTCCACAGGAACGGTCCGCCGGAGACGGACTGGTCGGCGCCGTCCAGCTGCAGGGTGTTGTGGCCGAGGGTGGAGCGGAAGTACTGCCGCCACTCGGGCTGCCCGTGGTAGCAGTACGTCCCCGGGTCGGCGAGCACGTCGACACCGTCGTGCCGGACCTCCACGGACAGCGCGTCCGCGTGGGCGTGCGCGGCGATGGAGAGGAAGCCGTGCGGGCCACCGTCGCAGCGGCACCAGATCTCCTCCGGCCCGCGCAGGATCGTCATGCCGGCGTCCGCGAAGTGCGCCGGCCGCTGTGCCGGACGGCGCGCGGACGGTTCCGCCGGTTTGACGAGAGCGGCCAGCAGCGGGGTGCGTACGTCGGTGCCGGTCACGGCCGGCCACCAGGGGAGGCGGCCGAACACGGCTTCGCCGGTGGCCAGCAGCGAGCCCCAGCGGTCGGTGCCCGAGCCGTCCACGACCAGGCCGTAGCCGTCGTCGGCGTCGCCCTGGCGCGGCGGCCGCAGCCGGTTGTCCACCATGGCGGCGAGCGCGTCCGTCATACGCAGCAGCACCAGGCGGACCGACGCGGGGACGGGCACGCCGGCGGCGTCCGCCTCCGCCACGGCGGCCAGGCCGAGTTCGAGGACGAGCCCGTGGTACTCGGTGGCCAGCTCCCGGTTGATGCCGGAGAGGTAGGTGTTGCCGCGCAGGTGCCGGTCCAGCGACCGCAGCGCGTCGGCCCGCCAACGCGCCGACGCGGGGAACCAGTCGAAGGCGCAGGCGGCGGCGAACTGCCCGGCGGCCTCGGCGATGACGTGGTTGTTCGCCGACGATCCCCGGCTGGGGAAGGCGGCCAGCCACCGCTGGTGGTGCCAGATCTGCCGCACCGCCACCGGGTTGTCCTCGAACAGCCCGGCCGCGCCGGACCAGCCGTCCAGCAGCCGCCGGATCCACACCCAGGACAGCAGCCGGATGCCCAGCTCGATGCCGCTGATCCAGTGGACGCCCCGCAGCGGCGGGTTGACCGCCCACCAGGACCGCAGGTGCGCGGCCACGCGCTCGGCGTAGCGCTCGTCCCCGGTGGCCGCGTAGGCGGCGGCGAGCTGGGTGAGGTACTGGTGCCGGGACGGCTCCCAGATCTGCTTGATGTCCCCGACCGCGTCCTCGCTGCGGTACGGCACGTCGAAGGCGTAGCCCGCGGGGGCCCGGCGCCCGGTCTTGGGGTCGAACCACCAGTCCGGGTCGGTCAGGTCGTCGCGGACCACGCCGAAGAACTCGGCGTGCCCGTCCATCAGCCGGTCCGCGTCGGCGACGAGACGCTTCACGGCGTCGGGAGGCAGCGCGGCGATCGTCCCGGCCGGCAGGACCGCGGTGAAGCGCGCGCCGGTGACACCCGGGCCCGCGGGCGGCGCCGCACGCCACCGCCGTCGGCGAACCGCGTCGCCCACCCGGCCCGCGACCTCCTGCGGTCCCATCCGGGACAGCCGCCGCAGGTACCAGCCCGCGCTCATGGTCACAGCGCCCTCGCCAGCGTCACCGGGGCGCCGCTCGCCAGAGCGGTCTGCACCGCGAGGGTGGCCGCCGTGGTCGCGACCAGCGACTGAAGCGGCACCGGCATCGGCCCGCCGGTCCGCACGGCCTTGACGAACGCGGCCAGTTCGGCGTTCTGGCCCTTGTCGCGGGCCTTGGGCAGCCGCGAACTGACCCACCGCTTCTGTCCGGCCGTGCTTTTGTCGAAATACACAGAAGCACGGACGAAGTCGTCCAGCCGCAGCGCCCGCCCGTCGGCGATCAGGTCCAGCGTCTCCTTCGGGAAGGCCGACGGGCCGGAGGTGACGTAGCTGATGGTGGCGGTGGACCCGTCCGGGTAGCGCAGCACGATCTGCAGGTCCTCGTTGCCGGACGGGGCGGTCGCGTACACGGACACCGGATCGGCGTCGAGCAGCCAGCTCGCCGTGTCGACGAAGTGTCCGCCCTCGCCCACGAACCGCGAGCCCTCGGAGCCCTGCTGGAGGTACCAGCTGCCGTGGTCGAGGCGACCGGCGTTGACCAGGTAGCGGAGGTTGGCCGGGCCGGTCCGGGCGCCGAAGCGCTCCCTGGCCTCCTGCAGCAGCGGCGAGAACCGGCGGTTGAAGCCCACCTGCAGCCGGTCGTTGCCGGACTCCTCCACCGCCGCGAGCACCCCGGCCAGCTCGTCCTCGCTGAGGGCGAGGGGCTTCTCCACGAACACGGTCTTGCCGGCGAGGAGCGCCTTGCGGGTCAGTTCGGCGTGCGAGCTGTGCCGGGTGACCACGAACACCGCGTCGACCGACTTGTCGCCGAGCACCGCGTCGAGGTCGGTGGTGGCCTCGGCGAAGCCGAACTTCCGCTGCGCGTTGGCCGCGGACAGCGCCGTCGTGGTGACGACCGTCGACAACTCCACGCCCTCGCGCTGTGCCAGGTGCGGCAGCAGCATCGACGTCGCGTAGTTGCCGGCGCCGATGAACGCGAGCCGCACGGGCGACTTGGCGAGCCGGGCCGGACTGGGCCGCACCTTCACCGCGGGCACCGCCACCGACACGGCCGCCGGCTGAGCCTCTTCCTCCGCCTCCACCGAGGGTTCGGGGTAGCGGAACAGCACGGCCACGGCCTTCAGTTCGCCGTCCTTCAGGCGCCGGTAGGTCTCGACGGCGTCGTCGAAGTCGGCGATGTGGGAGATCAGGGGCTCCACGTCGACGCGACCGCGGGCGAGGAGGTCGAGGAAGCACGCCAGGTTGCGGCGCTCGGTCCAGCGCACGTAGCCGATCGGGTAGTCGCGCCCCTCCAGCTCGTACGACGGGTCGTAGCGCCCGGGTCCGTACGAACGGGAGAACCGGACGTCGAGTTCCTTCTCGTAGTACGCGTTCCACGGCAGGTCCAGGCGGCACTTGCCGATGTCGACGACCCGGCCGCGGTCCCGGCAGAGCTTGGCGGCCAGCTCCACGGGCTGGTTGCTGCCGCCGCCCGCGGCCAGGTACACCTGGTCCACGCCGTGACCGTCGGTGAGTTCGGCGACGGCGTTCTCCACGGCCGTGGACGCCGGGTCGCCGCAGGCCGCCGCGCCCAGGCGCTCGGCGAGTTCGCAGCGCGACGGGTCGGGGTCGGCGCCGACGACCCGGACCCCCGAGGCGACGAGCAGCTGCACCACCAGCTGCCCGATCAGCCCGAGACCGATGACCAGCGCCACCTCGCCGAGCTGGGGCTCGCCCTGGCGGACGCCCTGCAGCGCGATCGACCCCACGGTGCCGAAGGCCGCGTGCCGCGGCGCGAGGCCGTCCGGGACGGGGGAGTAGAGGTTCTTCGGCACCCAGTTCAGCTCGGCGTGCAGCGCGTGCTCGTTGCCCGCGCAGGCCACGAGGTCGCCGACCTTCACGTCGTCGATGCCGGCGCCGACCTGCTCGACGATGCCGCACAGCGAGTAGCCCAGCGGCGTGTAGGAGTCCAGCTTGCCCATCACCTTGCGGTACGTGGCGGGCACGCCGTTGGTGGCCACGCTCTGCATGACCTTGGCCACCTGGTCGGGGCGGGAGCGGGCCTTGCCCAGCATCGACATGCCGGCCTCGGAGACCTTCATCAGCTCGGTGCCCGTGGAGATCAGCGAGAAGGCGCTGCGGACCAGCACACCGCCCGGCTTGCAACCCGGCACCGGCACGTCGAGCACAGCCAGCTCGCCGCTCTTGTAGTTCTGTACGACCTGTTTCACCGAAGTCCCCTGATTTCTAAGCCGTTTGCCGAGTGCTCTGGGCGGACCCGGAGGTCGCGTCGCGATACCAGTACTCGAGGGTCAGCACATGCCACAGATGCTTGGAGAAGTCCTGCTGCCCGGCGGCGTCCTCGGCGACCATCCGGGCCAGCGCGTCGCGGCGCAGGAAACCGGAGCGGACGAGTTCGCCGTCGTTGACCACCTCGCGCACCAGCGGCGCCAGATCCCGGCTCATCCAGGCGCGCAGCGGGGCGCTGAACAGGCCCTTGGGCCGGTAGACGATCTCCCGGGGCAGGATCGAGGTGGCCGCCTCCTTCAGGACCGCCTTGCCCTGCCGTCCGGCGATCTTGCGGTCGCCGGGCACGGTGAACGCCGCCTTGACGACCTCGACGTCCACGTACGGAACCCGCACCTCGGTCGACGCGGCCATGCTGGAGCGGTCCGTGTAGGTGAGGTTCAGGCCCGGCAGGAACATCCGGGCGTCGGCCAGGCACATGCGGTTGACGAAGTCGTCGAGCCCGTTGTCCGCGTAGACGTCCGCGTGCTCGGTCAGCACGTCGTCGACCGTCCCAGCGAGGTCCGGGTCGATCAGGGCGAGCAGTTCGTCCTGGTCGTACATGGTGTAGCTGCGCCGGAACGCGGTCTCCTCCGGCAGATCGGCGAAGGAGAGGAACCGCTTGGCGAAGCGCACCGACCTCAGGCCCCGGCGGGACGTGGCGACCGGCAGCCGGTCCACGGCCGCGGAGACACCGCGCCGAAGCGGCCGCGGGACACGCTGGTAGCGCAGGGCGAGCAGGTTGGCCAGGTGCTTGCGGTACCCGGCGAACAACTCGTCGGCGCCCATCCCGGAGAGCATCACCTTGACCCCGGCCTCCCGGGCGGCCGTGCAGATCAGGAAGGTGTTGATCGCGGCGGGGTCGCCGATCGGCTCGTCCAGGTGGTACGTCATCTGCGGCAGCAGGTCGAGCACGTTCGGGGCGATCTCGATCTCGTGCAGGTCGACGCCGAACCGCTCGGCCACCTGCCGGGCGTAGCGCAGGTCGTCCGGCATCGCCTCGAACCGGGCGTCCTCGGCGCGGAACCCGATCGTGTAGGCGGAGATCCCCGGCTGGTGGCGGGCCGCCAGCGCGGTCAGATAGCTGGAGTCGAGGCCGCCCGACAGGAAGGTCGCGACGGGCACGTCGGAGAGCAGGTGGCGCCGGGTCGACTCCTCGACGACGGCGGCCAGGTCCGGCTGCTCGCCGGCCAGGGCCCGCTCCCGGCCCTCGGCGGCGACGTCCTTCAGGTTCCAGAACCGGCCCCGCTCGATGCTGCCGTCGGGCCGGCACTTCAGCCAGGTCCCCGGCGGCAGCTTCTCCGCCTCACGGAACGCGCAGCGGGAGTCGGGCACCCAGTAGTACAGCAGCGAGGCCACCAGCGCCGCGTGGTCGACCTCCAGCGATCCGCCGGTCGCGCCGGCGAGGGCCTTGAGCTCGGAGGCGAACGCCAGGCCCCCGCCGCGCCGGAGCAGGAACAGCGGCTTGATGCCGAGCTGGTCGCGGACGAGGACCAGCTCGCCGGTCCGCTCGTCGAAGACGCCGAACGCGAACATGCCGCGCAGCCGGGGCAGACAGTCCGTGCCCCAGCGCCGCCACGCCTCCAGGAGCACCTCGGTGTCGGAGGTGCCGCGGAAGCGCACCCCGGCGGCCTCGAGTTCGGCGCGCAGCTCGGGCGCGTTGTACAGCTCGCCGTTGTACGTCAGGGCGAGACCGCCCGAGACCATCGGCTGGGCGCCGGTCTCGGACAGGTCGATGATGGACAGCCGGCGGTGCCCGAGCTGCACCTCGCCGTCACCTGCGGGGTGGCCGTAGCGGCCGGCCCCGTCCGGGCCGCGGTGGGCGAGGGTCTCGGTGAGCCGGTCGGTGACGATCTTCCCGTCCGGCCACCGGTACGTGCCTGCGATGCCACACATGCCTACCGCGCCTCCTGCTCGCTGTCCGGGACCCGTGCGGCCCACATCGGCTGGCGGTCCGGCCGGTGCCGGCCGATCCCGTTCTGCCGGGCGGACCGGTCGTTCTGACCGCGCAGGGCGGTGTGCAGTCCGTCCCAGAGCGTGCCGTCGGTCCGGTCGCGCGGATCGGGGTCGATCAGCACCACGCCGATCACCGCGATCCGCTGGTCGGCGAGCTGCCGCGCCACGGTGTGCAGCCAGGCGGCGTCGCCGTGCCCGGCCCGCACGACCAGCACGGTCTGCGTGCCGAGGTACTGCAGGTCGGTCCACGCCGTGCCGGGCGCCACCGAGCCGACGCCGAGCGCGCGCTCCTCGGGCGGCCGGGTCCCGGCCCGCTCGCCGGTGACGACGGTCGGGTCTCCCGGCTTCTGCCGGCGGCCGGAGAGCTGTGAGCCGGGCAGACCGTCGATGACGACGACCGGTCCGTCCGCCGCGAGTGTCCTGGCGAGGTCCAGGGCGAGCCCGACCGTGCTGCGCGCACTGCCCAGTTCCAGCAGCGACACCCCTTCCTCGGAGCCGCGCACGGTGCGAGCCAGGGTCCCGGTGAGGCGTTCGCGTGCCGCCCGGTTGCGTCGGCGGTGCCACAGCACGGGCGACCGGGCGGGCAGCTCCGCGATGACGGAGGCGCCGAGGTTCGCCGCGATGTCCCGGCGCAGCACGGGGCGGTCCGCCACCACCACACCGACCGCGGACACCGCGAGCCCGAGGACGAGACCGAGGACGAGCCCGATCGCGGCGTCGGTGGCGGCGGCCTTGGGCAGGGAGTGCCGTACGGCGTGCGGGGCGTCCACGATCTGCGTGCCGGCGATGAGCTGGGGCGTGCCGACGCTGGCCTCCGCGGCCCGCTCGCCGAAATCGGTGATCTTCGAGGTGAGGTCGGCGCGGCGGGCGAAGAGCGACTCCAGGTCCGCCGACTTGGCGCCGGTCGTCGTGGATCCGTCCCCGATCGCCTTGTTGACCTGGGCGAGTTCGTCCCGCAGCCGGTCCCGCTGGCTGAGCAGGGCCTTGGCCTCGGCGTTGGAGGTCGCCTGGATCCGCCGCACATGGTCCGCGACGAACGCGTCGGCCAGCGCCTTGGCGCGGGCCTTCGCTTCCGTGTCGCTGTCACCCGTCACGGTGATCTGCAGCAGGTTGTTGGTCAGACCGGCACCGCTGTAGTCCTTCATGAAGGCCTCCGGAGTCTCCGGGGACTTCAGGGCCTTCAGGGCGGCATCGGCGATCCGTGTGGTCTGCAGCAGCGCCACGTCGGTGCGGATCAGGGTTCCGGGGTCGTTCGGCTGGTCCTCCTCGTGCGCGACCAGCACCTTGGTCACCGCGCTCGGGGGCGGCGGCATCAGGACGGCCACCGCGGCCCCGAGCACCAGGCCGACCAGGGCCATGGCGCTCCACAGGCGCCGGCGCCTGCGCACCGCCACCACCAGGGACTGCAGATCGAGGAGCGGGGCGGCGGCCGTCGACTCCGACGGCGTGTTCGTCGTCACGCTGAACCTCCCGTTCCGTGGCCGGGCACCGCGAGCGTCAGGGTGGCGTCGTCCGGGAGCTGGCTCCCCGAGCGCGTGGGGCGGGCCAGGACCAGGCCGGCGACGACGATGCCCACGACCTCGTGCCGGGCGTCCGCGCACGCCTCGGCGATGCCGGCGAGCTCCTCCGCGGTCCAGCTGCCGGCGCTGAGGACGACCAGGGCGCCGGACTCGGCATCGCGGTCCGGCACGGTCGGCCGGTCCACCGAGACCTCCACCACGCGCAGGTGCAGACCGTTCTTGGCCTCGGCGGCGAGCTGCCCCGCGGCCCGGCGGGCGGTCTCGTCGCCGTCCGGCACGAGGACCAGCACCTTCTGGGCTCCCGGCAGCCGTTCCTTCAGACGGGCGCACACCCGCCGGTAGCGGAGCCGGCCGGCGGCCTGGTCGCCGGACTTCTGCGGGGCGGGCATGTCCCACCGTGCGTCCATGCCGAGGACGCGGCGGAGGCGGGCACGTGCGCCCCCGCCCTCCGGCCGGTGCGCCGAGTGTTCCGTGGGCACGTCGACGGTGCCGAGGAGCGTCGAGCCCAGCGCCGCGGCGATCTCCGGTTCGGTGCGCAGCCGGCGGTTCATCCGTATCGCGACGAGATGACCGATGAGCGCGATCAGGAAGAACAGCAGCGCCCCACCGGCGATGAGCTGCACCCGCGTGGGCGGCGCCTCACCGGCCGGGCGGGGGGCCGCGCCCATGACGACCATGCCCGCCTTGTTGTTCGAGGGGTCGGCCTGGTCGAGCTTCTGCATGGCCTCCTCCAGCGAGGTGCGCAGCTGCTCGAGTTCGGTGCGGGCCTGCACGCTCTCCACCGTCTGTCCCGGGTCGGCCGCCTTGGCCAGTTCGGTGATGCGGCGGTTGGTCTCCGCGACCTGCTTGCGCAGGGCCGCGGTCCCCGAGGACGCCGTCGCATCGGTGCTGCCGCCCGCGACCCCGTCGGCGAAGGCGACGAACTGCCGGGCCACCTGGTCGGACAGACGCTGCGCGCGCTCCGGGGTGTCGGAGGTGCCGGAGATCTTGATGATGTTCCCGTCGGCCGCCTTGGCGGTCACCCGGTCCTGCAGCGTCCTGCCGCTGACACCGGACCAGTGCAGAGCGGCGGCGGTGCGGTCGAGCACCGCCGAACTGCTGGCGATGTCCACCTGGGTCAGCAGCTCGCGCTCCTCCCACTGCCCCGGCAGCAGGACCGGTGCCGACGCCGTGTACCGCGGCGGGAACACCACCAGGGAGGTGCCGTAGCCGATGAGTGCGCCCACCACGGCGAAGGCGGCGAGAAGCCGCCAACGCCGGCGGAGTATCCGCCAGATCGTGACTAGGCGGATCGTGTCTTCGTTCAACGCCGCTGCCTCTTCCTTGTGCGGACCGGGTCGCCCGCCGACTGGGGGGTTCGATCGCGGCTCGCGGCGGCGTAGGCGGCGAGAAGCGAAGCTTGCGAGTTGCGCCACGACAGCGGACCGCTGATCCGCTCCTGGCCGATGCCGCCCATCCGGGCCCGCTTCTCCGGGTCGTCCAGCAACTCCGTGATCAGCTTGGCGAACTGGGCCTCGTCGTTGGCGGGCGCGTAGACGGCGGCGTCACCGGCGGAGACGCGTGCCTCCTTCAGGTCGAAGGAGACGATCGCCCGGCCCATCGCCATGTACTCCAGGACCTTGTTCATGGTCGACACGTCGTTGAGCGGATTGCGCGGATCGGGGGAGAGGCACACGTCCGCGGTGGACAGATAGCGCACCAGGTCGGCGTCCGGGATGCGTCCGGTGAACTGCACCTGCTCGGTCAGGCCGAGCTCCCGGGAAAGCTCCACCATCGCGTCGAAGGCGTCGCCGGAGCCGACGAACACCGCGTGCCAGTCGGTCCGCCCGCACTCGTCGCGCAGCTTGGCGAGGGCGCGCAGAGCGTAGTCGACTCCGTCCTGCGGGCCCATCACCCCCAGATAGCACAGCAGATGGGGCTTGCCGCGCTTCAACTCCGGCTCGGGCGCGACCGGTTGGAACCGCTCGATCTGGGGTGCGCTGCGCACCACGAAGACGTCCTCCGGGCGCTTGCCGCCACGGCGCATCGCGACGTCCCGGTAGCTCTCGTTGGTGGCCAGCACGATGTCCGCGGTCCGGTAGGTCCGCCGTTCCAGCGCGCACACCGCGCGGTAGAGCAGGTCCTCACCGCGGTCGAACCGGGAGAGGTACAGCTCGGGCACCAGGTCGTGCTGGTCGAAGACGAACCGCGCGCCGCGCCGCTTCAGCCACAGCGCGGGCAGGAAGAGCAGGTCGGGCGGGTTGCAGGCGTGGACGACGTCGACCGGGCCCACCTTGCGGGCGAGCCGGGCCGTGTGCCACAGCGCCGATCCGTACTCCCGCAGATAGCCGGCCGGTCCTCCGGTGGCCGCGCGCAACGGGTAGCGGTGGATCCGCACCCCGTCGATCTCGGCCTCGGCCTCGGTGTCGCGTTTGCTGCCCTGCGGGCAGATGACGTGCACCTCCCAGCCGGCGTCGCGCAGCGTCGTGCACTCCTGCCACACCCGCCGGTCGAACGGCACCGACAGGTTCTCCACCAGGATCAGCGCGCGCGGGCTCGGCCCGTCACCGCCGACTGCGTTACCAAGCAAGGCCCATGTATCCCGGTTCGGTCCGGCGCACGTCGGCGTCGGGAAGGCGGACGAGGTCGACGATCAGCGGGCCGTCGCCGTGGGGGAGTGCCGACAGCACGGCCGGGTCCTTGGTCCCGACCAGGCACACCTCGGCGTGTTCGAGGACGTCCTCGACGGAGTCGGCGAGCAGCTGCGCGAGGTGCGGCAGCCGGGTCTCGATGTACTCGCGGTTGGCGCCGATCAGCCGGGACAGGCTCACGTTGGCGTCGTGGATCCGCAGGTCGTAGCCCCTGCCGTGGAGCCTCTCCGCCAGCTCGACGAGCGGGCTCTCACGGAGGTCGTCGGTGCCGGGCTTGAACGACAGCCCGAACAGGCCCACCCGGCGCTTGCCGGTGCGCTCGACCATGTCGACCGCGCGCTGCAGATGATCGGAGTTGGAGGGCAGCACATGGGAGAGGATCGGCACCGACACGTCGGCCCGCTGGGCCGCGTACACCAGGCTGCGCAGGTCCTTGGGCAGGCAGGAGCCGCCGAAGGCGAAGCCGGGGCGCAGGTAGGCGGGGCTGATGTTCAGCTTGCGGTCCGCCAGGAACACGTCCATCACCTGGTGCGAGTCGACCCCGAGCGCCTGGCACACCGCGCCCAGCTCGTTCGCGAAGCCGATCTTGAGGCCGTGGAAGGCGTTGTCCGCGTACTTGATCGCCTCGGCCGTCGGGACCGGCACCCGGAACACCTCGCCGGGCAGGCCCTCGTACAGCGCCAGCACGGCGTCGCCGCTCGCCGTGTCGAGCTCGCCGATGACGGTCTTGGGCGGTTCGAAGAAGTCCCGCACGCTCGTGCCCTCGCGCAGGAACTCCGGGTTGACCGCGACCCCGACGTCCACCCCGGCCGTGCCGCCGACGTACTTCTCCAGGATCGGCACCAGCAGGTTCAGGCAGGTGCCCGGGAGCATGGTGCTGCGGAACACGACGGTGTGCCGCCCGCCCCGCTCGGCCAGCGCCGCACCGATCTGCTCGGTGACCCGCTCCAGGTACGTGGTGCACAGGCTGCCGTTGGGCTCGGACGGCGTGCCCACGCAGACCAGCGATATCTCGCTGTCCAGGATCGCCTCGCGGACGTCGGTGGTGGCGCGCAGCGCCCCGGTCCGTACGACCTCGGCGGTCAGTTCGCCGATCCGCTCCTCGACCACCGGGGCCTTGCCGTCGTTGACCAGGTCGACCTTCACCTGGCTCACATCCACCCCGACGACCTCGTGCCCCATGCTGGCCAGGCACGCGGCCGACACGCAGCCCACGTAGCCGAGCCCGAAAACGCTGACCTTCATGACCCGTTCCTCCCCCCAGGCAGGCCCTTGTGGCCTGCGTTCGGCACACCGGCCGGACGACGCTCCCCGCGCATCAGTAGGCCCCCTGCCCGTGCAGCACCGCACGCAGCGTCTTCCACAAGATCACTGTGTCCAGGGCGAGCGACCAGTCCTCCACGTACCGCAGGTCGAGGCGGACGGCCTCCTCCCACGGCAGGTCGCTGCGTCCGCTGATCTGCCACAGGCCGGTGAGTCCGGGCTTGACCAGCAGCCGTCGCCGGATGTCCGGGCCGTAGGCGGCGGACTCCTCCGGCAGCGGCGGCCTCGGACCGACGAGCGACATCGATCCGGTGAGTACGTTGAACAGCTGCGGGAGTTCGTCGATCGAGTACCGGCGCAGCACCGATCCCACCCGGGTGACCCGCGGATCCCGGCGGACCTTGAACAACAGCCCCGCGCCCTCGTTGAGTTCGGCCAGTTCCGCACGTGCCGCGTGGGCCCCGGTGACCATCGTGCGGAACTTGAGGATGGTGAACTCGCGGCCATCCTTGCCGACCCTGCGCTGGCGGTAGAACGCCCCACCCCGGCTGTCCAGCACCACGAGCAGTGCCACGAGCGCCATCAGCGGCGCGAACAGCAGCAGCAGAATCGTTGCGCCCACCCGGTCCACGACCGCTTTGACCGCCCGGCGGCCGCCGGTGAAGGTCGGCATGCTGACCCGCAGCAGGGGGATCCCGAGCACCGCGTCGACGTGCAGCCGCGGCCCGGCCACCTCCATCAGCACCGGAGCCACGACCATCTCGGCGTCGCTGCCCTCGAGGTTCCAGGCCAGCCGCTGCAGCCGGTCCGGGGACCAGTGCGCGTCGGGCGTGACGGCGACGACGCGGTAGCCGTCGCGGCGGACGCGCTGCGCCACGTCCGACAGCCGGCCGACGATCGGCACTCCGTCCAGGTGGCCGCCGTCGATCTCGGAATCGTCCGTCGTGCACACCCCGTCCACCCGCCAACCGAGGTGCGGGAACTTGCGGGTGCGGGTGATCAGGTCGTGCACGGTGGCGGGGCTCCCGGCTGCGAGCACCGGTCTCAGGCACCGGCCTTCCTTGCGCTGTTTGTGCAGCCAGAGACGCAGCAGATAGCGCGCGATCATGGTGACGACCGCGATCGCGGGGATCGCGACGAAGATCCAAAGCTTGATGTTGCGCGAGGTCAGGGCGATCCCGCCGAGCGCCAGGACGACGGTCGCCGCGAACAGCGAGCGGCCGAGCCGGCGGAACTCCTCGGCGCCCTGGCCGAGCACGGCGGGAGCCCACGCGCGGCCCACCGCGAGCGCCCCCAGCACCAGCAGCTCGGTGCCGAACGCGAGAATCCCCCACTTCTCATGCCAGTTGGCCGCGTCCCGGGCCCCGAAGAACTCGCCTATCGCCGTCACCACGACGAACGTGGCGGCGGTGTCGCTGGTGATCACGGCACGGCGGTACCGCTGCTCCCAGGCGATGGCGGGCTGTCTCATTGTCCCGTTCGGCACCTGCTGGCGCGCCGGCGGAAACGAGTTGACTACTCCCCCTTGACGCACAGAACCCCCCAGGTTCCGCAATGGCTCGACGTGTTCGCCCAACACTGTTCCTCCCCCCGGGAGGCCCCCAC
>NZ_WVUG01000097.1 GCF_017614965.1 Streptomyces griseorubiginosus
CCCGACCCCCGCCCCGCCTCTCAACGACTGGAACACCACCGGCAGTTCGGCCCGCTGCGCCTTGGCGTCCGCGGCCATCCGCTCCAGATCGGAGCCCACGTACGGCGCGAGATCGGTCTTGTTGACGACGAGCAGGTCGGCGGTGGTGACACCTGGCCCTCCCTTGCGCGGGATGTCGTCCCCGCCCGCGACGTCGATCACGAAGATCTGCGCGTCCACGAGCCCCTTGGAGAAGGTCGCGGTGAGGTTGTCCCCACCGGACTCGACCAGGATGAGATCGAGCGGACCCACCTCGTCCTCGAGGTCCTCGACGGCCTCCAGGTTGGCGGAGATGTCGTCCCGGATGGCGGTGTGCGGGCAGGCGCCCGTCTCCACGGCGCTGATCCGCTCGGGCGGCAACACGGCCTCCCGGAGCAGGAACTCGGCGTCCTCGCGGGTGTAGATGTCGTTGGTGACGACGGCGAGGGACAGCTCGTCGCGCAGCGCGCGGCAGAGGGCGGCCACGGTGGCGGTCTTCCCGGAGCCGACGGGCCCGCCGAGCCCGATCCGCAGGGCACGGCGCGATCCGTCGGGCCGGCGGGCGTCGGCGCTGACGGCGGAGGGGCCGTCGTGGGAGTGGTCGAGGTGCATGGGTACGGCTCCAGGGGGATGTGAGGCGAAAAACGGGGGGTACGGGGATGAATGCGTGCCGCGAGGCGGACTCGGCGGTTACGACGCGAAGAGGCGGACGGCCCAGGCCGCGTGCGTCTCGGCGCCGACTTCCAGCAGGGGCGCGGAACTCGCGGGCAGCGCGTCGACCCCGTCGTCGGCCACCCGCCGAGCGGCCTCCGTCGCCCGGTCGACGACCAGGTCGAGTTCGGGCGCCAGTCGGGCGAGGACTCCGGTCGCGTCGAAGGGGTCCAGGCTCAGCAACCGCACCGTCGCGCTCGCCGGCCCGCTCACGCTCTCGTAGGCCGCGCAGTAGGCGGCGTCGACGGGATCCAGTCCGGCCGCCCGAGCGGCGAGCCCGAGCACCACGGGCTGATGGGCGCCCTTCGGGAACTGCCGTGCGACGGCGTCGAGTTCGTCCGAGGGCCAGGTCGCCCGGGCGGCGCGCATCAGCTGCCGGCCGAGTCTGCGCGCGGCGAGGCGCAGGGCGGGGGACGGCGTGCGCGCCTCCGCGGCCGCGTCCAACTCGCCCGGGGCCACGCCGAGTACGGCGGCGGCGGCCAGCGCGGCGGCGACCAGCCCCGCCGTGTGCAGGCGCCCCCGGCAGAAGTCCTCCAGGCTCGCGGCGCCGCTGAGGCGCCCCGCCTTCACGGCCGCCTCCGCCCCGCCGGAGTGCGCGTGCCCTCCGGCGGGGAACCGCCCGTCGGCCAGAACCAGTAGTGCGGCCCTGGACATCAGAACAGGAAGTAACGCTGGGCCATGGGCAGTTCGGCGGCCGGAGTCGCCTCGACGAGCTCGCCGTCGATGTGCACGGCGAAGCTGTCGGGATCGACCCGCACCCGCGGCCGGGCGTCGTTCTCCCGCATGTCCGCCTTGGTCACCCCGCGCGTCGACTCGATGGCGACGAACCGCTTGCCCAGTTGCAGCCGCTCCGGCAGCCCGTCCTCGATCGCCAACGGCGCCACGAAGTTGAAGGAGTTGGCGGCGGGAGCCCGCCCGATCGCGCCGTACATCGGCCGGGGCAGGATCGGCTGCGGCGTCGGGATGGACGCGTTGGCGTCGCCCATCTGCGCGTACGCGATCTGTCCGCCCTTGAGCACGAGATGCGGCTTGACCCCGAAGAACGCAGGCTCCCACAAGACCAGGTCGGCGAGCTTCCCGCTCTCCACGGAGCCGATCTCCCGGGCCAGTCCCTGGGCGAGCGCGGGGTTGATCGTGTACTTGGCGACATAGCGCCGTACCCGGTGGTTGTCCGCCCGTCCGTCGCCGGGCAGCGCGCCCCGCCGCCGTTTCATCACGTGCGCCGTCTGCCAGGTGCGCAGGACGATCTCGCCGACCCGGCCCATGGCCTGGGAGTCGGAGGAGATGATCGAGATGGCGCCCAGGTCGTGCAGGATGTCCTCGGCGCCGATGGTGGAGGGCCGGATCCGCGACTCGGCGAAGGCCAGGTCCTCCGGGACCGCCGGGTTGAGGTGGTGGCACACCATCAGCATGTCGAGGTGTTCCTCGGCGGTGTTGACGGTGTAGGGGCGCGTCGGGTTCGTCGAACTCGGCAGGACGTGCGGCTCGGAGACCACGGTCATGATGTCCGGCGCGTGCCCGCCGCCCGCGCCCTCGGTGTGGTACGCGTGGATGCCGCGGCCGTTGATCGCGGCGAGCGTGTCGCCGACGAACCCGGCCTCGTTGAGGGTGTCGGTGTGGATGGCGACCTGGATGCCGGTGCGGTCCGCCACCGTCAGCGAGGCGTCGATGACGGCCGGGGTCGACCCCCAGTCCTCGTGCAGCTTCAGGCCGAGCGCGCCGCCCCGGATCTGCGACAGCATCGCCTCGTGCGAGACGGTGTTGCCCTTGCCGAGGAAGCCGATGTTGAGCGGGTACTGCTCCATCGCCTCCAGCATGCGCGCCAGATGCCACGGCCCGGGCGTGACCGTCGTCGCCTTCGAGCCCTCGGCCGGGCCCGTGCCGCCGCCCACCAGGGTCGTGATGCCGGCGGACAGCGCCTCGTCGGCGATCTGCGGGCAGATGAAGTGGACGTGCGCGTCGACCGCGCCCGCCGTCAGGATCCGCCCGTTGCCCGCGATGACCTCGGTCTCCGGGCCGATGACCAGGTCCGGGTCGACCCCGTCCATGGTGTCGGGGTTGCCGGCCTTGCCGATCCCGGTGATCCGGCCGTCCCGGATGCCGACGTCGGCCTTGACGATGCCCCAGTGGTCGACGATCACCGCGCCGGTGATGACGGTGTCCGGTGTGCCCTCCGCCCGTGTGGCGCGCGACTGGCCCATGGACTCGCGGATGACCTTGCCACCGCCGAACACGGCCTCGTCACCGGCTAGTTGGGGACCGCCGGAACGATCCTCCTCGATCTCGACGACGAGATCGGTGTCGGCGAGCCGGATGCGGTCGCCGGTGGTGGGGCCGAACAGGTCGGCGTACGCGGCTCGGGAGATCTCAGGCATCGAGGGCACCTCCGGTCTGCCCGCGCAGGCCGGGCACGATCCGGGCGCCGCTGATCGGGACGAGTTCGACGTCGACGGGGATGCCGGGTTCGAAGCGCACGGCCGTACCGGCGGCGATGTTCAGACGCCTGCCGTGCGCGGCGGCGCGGTCGAACTCCAGGCCGGGGTTGGCCTCGGCGAAGTGGTAGTGGGAGCCGACCTGGACGGGGCGGTCGGCGGCGTTGAGGACGGTCAGACGGGTGACCTCGCGGCCCTCGTTGTAGACGATCGGGTCCTCGGCGAAGAGGATCTCTCCGGGAATCACGGCGGCCCTCCCCGTCAGACGATCGGGTCGTGGACGGTGACGAGCTTGGTGCCGTCCGGGAAGGTGGCCTCGACCTGGACGTCGTGGATCATCTCGGGGATGCCCTCCATGACGTCGTCGCGGGTGAGGAGTTTGCGTCCGGAGGCCATGAGCTCGGCGACGGTGCGGCCGTCGCGGGCGCCTTCGAGGATGTGTGAGGTGATGAGGGCGACCGCCTCGGGGTGGTTGAGCCTCAGCCCGCGCGCCCTGCGCTTCTCGGCCACGTCGGCCGCCACGTGGATGAGCAGCCTCTCTTGCTCGTGCGGGGTCAGTTGCACGTCCCACCTCACAGTCCTCGCTCCGGGCCCGTGCGGGGCCCGGTCGACGCAGCCACGGGGCAAAGTCCCTGGTGGCGTGGATCGGCAGGCTAGTTGGACCGCGTTTCAGGCACGTTAACCGCGCTGTGATCCCGCACGCTCGTCAACGCCCGTAGACCGTCCCCCAGGATCTCGGCGGGCGCCGGGCCGAACAGGGCCTGCTGGGCGATGAAGCCCATCGCGGTGGCCATCATCGTGCGGGCCACGTGGTCGGGGGTCACGTCCGGCCGCATGATCCCGGCCTCCTGGTAGGCGGCGACGATCCGGGACCAGGTTTCCTGGACGGCGCCGTAGCCCTCGCGCAGCACGGCCGCCAGGTCGTCGTTGCGCAGCGTCTCCGCCCACACCTGGATCACCAGTCCCGGGAGCGCGGGCCGGCCGTCCACGGTCAGGTCCTCCTTGGCGGCCAGGACACGACTGAGGACCGACGTCACGAGGAGGTCGGGCGGCGGGGGCGGGCTGCTGCGGGCGACCTCCTCGAAGCCCTCGTGCACCTGGGCGAGCACCTCGCGCACGATCGCGGCGATCAGCTCCTCCTTGCCGCTGAAGTAGCGGTACACGGCCCCGGCGGACAGGTCGACCTCCTTCAGCACATCCTGCATGGACGTGGCGTGGAAGCCGTTGCGGGCGAAGCAGCGCGCCGCGCCGTCGAGGATCTGCCGGCGGCGGGCGTCGAGGTGTTCCTGGGATACGCGGGCCATGCCGCCAAAATAAAACGAACATTCCTTCTTGACAAGCGGAGGCGACGGAGGGACGGTGATGGAGAACTTAAAACGAACGATCCTTCTTTTTGCCGACCTCCGAAAGGTGCCCCATGTCCGCCACCCGCACCAGGCCCCCCGCTCGCCGCCTGATCGCGGTCGTCGTACTCGTCCCGGTCCTCGCCGCCCTCGCCCTGTGGGCCTTCGCCTGGCCGGCCGCCCGCACCGCGCCCCGCGACCTGCCGCTCGGCGTGGCCGGACCGGCCGCGGCCACGGCCCAGGTCGAGCAGCAACTGACGCGGCACAAGGGGGCGTTCGAGATCCACCACTACGCCGACGAGGCCGCCGCCCGCCGAGCCGTGGAGAACCGGACCGTATACGGAGCGGTCGCCGTCACCCCCCGGGGCCCGGAGCTGCTGACCGCCTCGGCCGCGAGCCCGGTGGTCGCGCAACTGCTGCAGCAGGCGGTGGCCCAGGCGCCGGCCGACACCCCGATCCGGACCGTGGACGTGGTTCCCACCCCGGCGAAGGACCCGCGTGGCGCGGTCCTGAACTCCAGCGTGCTGCCGCTCGCCCTGGCCGGGATCGCGGCCGGCGCGGTGGTGAGCCTGCTCGGCCTGCGCGGCGGCCGTGCCGTGGCCGCGCTGGTCGGTGCCGCCGCCCTGGTGGGCGCGGTGGCGGCCGGCATCGCGCACAGCTGGCTCGGGGTGCTGACCGGGGACTGGTGGACGGAGGCCGGTGTGCTGGGTCTCGTAACGCTGGCCGTGAGCGCCGCGGTCGCGGGACTCTCGGCGCTGCTCGGACAGGCCGGCATCGCGCTGGGCGCGGGGGTGGTGATGCTGCTCGGCAACCCGTTCTCGGGCGCGGCCTCGGCGCCGCGGCTGCTGCCCGAGCCGGTGGGCACGATCGGCCAGTGGCTGCCGCCGGGCGCCGGCGCGACCCTGCTGCGCTCGGTGTCTTACTTCGACGGCGCCGCCGCGGCCGGGCCCGCGCTGACGCTGACCTGGTGGGCCGCGCTGGGCCTGGGTGCGGTCCTGCTCGGCAGCGGGCTCCAGAGGCGCACCCCCGCCACCGAGGCGGTCACCGGGCGGGAGCTCACCCCGGTGGGCTGACCGCGCGCCCCGGAACCAGCCGTGCGCCCCGCCGCAGTGGAAGGGGCGCACGGTCTTTCCAGTGCCCCCAGATGTCCTGACCGGACACGTTGGTGACGCGGCCGGCCTGCGACGCCCGGCGCACTCGAACGATCTCGCGCGGGAGGATCCCCATGACCACCGCAGGGCCGGCCCTCAGGGCGGCCGGCGGGACTGTCGCAACAGGCCCTAGGAGGCGCCCGGCCCCCGGTGGTGCGCGGCGATGCCGAAGCGCTGTTGTTCGCGGGGAGCGGACGTCACCTCGCGCACCGAGGAGACCGCGCTGATCACCTGCTCGTCGGCGGGCTGGTCGAGCGCGTCGAGCCGTTCCAGGTCGGCGGCGGAGACGAGGGCGACGAGGGGTTTGCCGTGCCGTGTCACGACGACGCGCTCGCCGCCGTACACCACCCGGTTGATCAGGTCGGCGAGTTCAGCCCTGGCTTGCGTCACCGGAATCTCGTAGGCCATACCCCCATCATAACGTCACGTACATCCTGTACATTTTTTACAGAGACAGCTCAGCGAGAGATCGCTCTGCCGCGAGGAGGGGTATGCCATGACCCGACCGTCCGCCCGTTACGTCCTGCCCGAGTTCACCGAACGCACGAGCTCCGGGCACCGGACGATGGATCCGTACTCGAAGCTGCTGGAGGAGCGGATCGTCTTTCTCGGCACGCAGATCGACGACACCTCGGCGAACGACATGATGGCGCAGTTCATGCACCTCGAGTACCAGGACCCGGACCGGGACATCGCGCTGTACATCAACTCCCCGGGCGGCTCGTTCACCGCGATGTCGGCGATCTACGACACGATCCAGTACGTCGGCTGCGACGTGGAGACGGTCTGCCTGGGCCAGGCCGGTTCGTCCGCCGCCGTGCTGCTGGCGGCCGGCACCCCGGGCAAGCGCGCCGCGCTGCCGGGCGCCCGGGTGGTGCTCCACCAGCCGGCGCTCTACGAACCGGTGCAGGGTCAGGCCAGCGATCTGGCCATCCAGGCCGCGGAGTTGACCCGGACGCGGGCCCGGCTGGAGGAGATGCTGGTGCGGCACACCGGCCGCAGCCCGGAGCAGGTGAGCGCGGACATCGAGCGGGACAAGATCCTCGACGCCCAGGGCGCCCTGGAGTACGGGCTGGTGGACCGGATCATCCCCAGCCGCAAGGACACCCTCGCGCCGCCCAGCGGGAGGTGAGCGGCCGGTGCTGCCACCCGAACTCCCTCCGCTGCCCGCGCTCACCCGCGCCGAGGGCGAGCTGATCGACCGTTATCTCGACGTCGTCGACCTGCTGGGCCGGATCAACCCGGCGCACCACGGGGACACGTATCGCGGACTGCGTGCCGCCCAGGCGCTGGTGGCCAAGGCGGCCGAACTGCGCGACGCGCTCGCCCTGATGCACCAGCGCGGTGAGACGGAGCTGCACGCCGAGACGCTGCGGCGGGCGCTTCGGGTGCTGGACGGGGAGCGGCGCACGGCCCGGGTCACCGTGCCGCCGGACTCCGCCAGTTGACGGGCGTCCAGAGGTGCGGACGCCCCGGCCGGGTCGCGGGGCCGTCCGGACCGGCGTTGAAACGGACCAAATGGCGTACCCCCCTTTGGAGTAGACGCGGATCCTTTTTCGCGACCGTTCAAGTTGCGCAACGCGCGTAGCCTCAGGGCGGAATGGGACATTCCATGCCTGGTCCGAGCCTCCTCGGGGTCGTCTACGCCGCCTCGAACACAGGGGTGTCCACCCGAACGGGTGAGTGGTGAGTAACAACACAAACCCCCGATTCCATTGGGATTTTCGGACATCCGTGAGTCAAGATCCCTGTCTGACGACAAGCCCCCGCCACAGCGGCGGGGCGGTCCGGGCGGACGCCGAGTCCTGCCGCCGCCCGGATGACCGGTCGACAGGAAGTGGATCGGCAGGAGTGGAGGACCCAAGCACGACGGGTCGCCGGGACGGTCACGCCATGACCGAGCCCGAGCAGCCCTTGGGGTGAAGCCGCGTCAGCGGCCGGGCAACTTCGCCAGCCCGAATCCGACAGGTCATCCTTCACAGGCGGCTGACGAAGGGTTGCGCATGACTGCGCTCAATCGTGTCCCGTCGCTGATGGTCCGGGCCGGTACGGCCTCGGCTCTCACCCTGGCCGCCGTGGGCGGCTCCGTCGTGATCCCGGGCGTCGCATCCGACGCCGCGGCCGCGACGCCGGCGACGAAGGCGCTTCAGGTAGCGGCGTCCAAAAAGGGTTCCCCGTACAAGTGGGGCGCCACCGGACCTCGCCGCTTCGACTGCTCCGGCCTCACGCTGTACTCGTACAAGGCGGCGGGCAAGAAGCTGCCCCGTACGGCGGCCCAGCAGTACAACAAGACCCACCACATCTCCGCGAAGAGCCGCAAGGCCGGAGACCTCGTGTTCTTCCACTCGGGGTCGAACGTCTACCACGTGGGCATCTACGCCGGGAAGGGGAAGATCTGGCACGCCCCCAAGACCGGGGACGTGGTGAGGCTGCAGAAGATCTGGACCAAGAGCGTCTGGTACGGCCGGGTCAGCTGACTCTCCCGTGGGGCGGCGGCGGACCTGACCCGCCGCCGCCCCACGGGCCTGACGGGGGCCGGAATGGTTACCCGTACCCCATGGACCACCACCATCCATCCGCACGCAACGAGACGCCGCTGGAGCGCGCCGACCGCAACTTCGTCGAGCTGCTGCAGGAGCTGCGCGTCACCCAGACCGGTGTGCAGATCCTCTTCGCCTTCCTGCTCAGCCTGGCCTTCACCCAGCGCTTCACCTCCCTCGACGCCTTCCAGCGCGCCACGTACGTCACCACGCTGCTGCTGGCGGTCCTCGCCGCCGCGCTGTTCACCGCCCCGGCGGCCCTGCACCGCTCGCTGTTCCAGAAGGGCGCGAAGCCGCTGATCGTGCAGGTCTCCTCACGACTGGCGACCGTCGGCATGGGGGTGCTCGTCCTCGCGTTCACCGGATCGGTGCTGCTGGTGGTGGACGTGACCACGGATCTCACCGGCGGGCTGGCGGCGGGAGCGGCGACTCTGCTGGTGTGTGTGGGGCTGTGGGGGTTGCTGCCGCGTCTGGTGCGCCGGGCCGCGCGCTCGCAGACCGGCTCACGGCCCGTGGAGCCGCGGACCGAGGACGCGGAGGACCGGGAGATGGCGCACCGGTCGTAGAGAGGGGCCATAGGCCGTTATCTCGCCGTAGTGGCGCCGCCGGGGGCTCCTACGGCTCCTGCTGCCCCGCCGTGACGGGCGGCTGCGCCGTCACGGTCCACGGGAGCTCGATGGAGACCGTCTTGCCGCCCTCCCTGGTGGGCCGGACGAGCAGTCTGCCGCCGCACTCGGCGGCCAGCCAGCGGATGATCACCATCCCGCGGCCGTTGTCCTGCTGCACGGCGGCCGGCAGTCGCTTGGGGAAGCGCGGATGGCTGTCGGTGACCCCGATGCACAGGTGTTCGTCACGGTCGAGCCGGATGTCCACCGTGAAGGTGGGGGACTGACCGAAGGTGTGCTGTACGGCGTTGGTGGCGAGTTCGGAGACGATCAGGCGGATGGTGTCGGCGATCTCCGTGTCGGCGCCCAGCCCCCACTCCACCAGGGTCGTGACGACATAGCCGCGGGCCGCGGAGACCGAGGCCGGCTCGCTCGGCAGAGTGACGGATGCTTCCAGATGGTCTGCCATGACGACGTCGTCCCTTTCCCACGGGACCGGAGTCCGACACGGAGCGGATGGTTCGAGTACGGTCCCGGACTGGTGCTTCTTCGCCAGACTGCCATTGCCGCGCCGGTCACGGTGCCGATCCACCAAGATATGCATATATCTGTCGCTCAAAGCGGTGAACTCTGCGACGAGAGGCCGTATTTGGGTGGCCCGGAAGGAGTAAGGAGTAGCGCATGCTGCACGGTCCCGCGGTGCGCCGTCGGAAGCTGGGCACCGAACTGCGTGCGTTGCGCACGAGCGCGGGGCTCACGAGCGGTGAGGCGGCCCGGCTGGTGGGCTGGCACCAGTCGAAGGTGAGCCGTATCGAGACCGGCTCCAGCGGGGTGAAACCGGCCGATGTGCGGTTACTCCTGGACGCCTACGGTGTCGCCGACGCCCAACTGCGAGAGCTGCTGCTGGTGTTGGCGGGGTCCGACGAGGGCGTGGGCCGGCATCACTGGTGGCACGCCTACCGGGGCGTACTCCCGCCGACCTACCGCGACTTCATCAGTCTGGAGTCCCAGGCGAGCGCGATGCGCACCCTGGAGACCTCGGTCGTGCCGGGGCTGTTGCAGACGCCCGAGTACGCGCGGGCGGTGACCCGGGCCGCCGTCGGCGGTCTGGACGACGAACGGCTGGACGCGCTGGTGGAGGTGCGGCTGGCCCGGCAGGACGTGCTCAGGGCGGATCCGCCGCTGGAGCTGAGCGCCATCCTCGACGAGGCGGTGCTGCACCGGGAGATCGGCGGCCCGGACGTCATGGCCCGCCAGCGGCAGCGGCTGATGGAGGCGGCGCGGCTGCCCCAAGTGCGGCTCCAGGTACTGCCGTTCACGGCCGGGGCCCATGTGGGCATCACCGGGCCTTTCGTAATCTTCTCATTTTCGAGCACTTCTGATCTGGATGTGGTTGTTCTCGACCACTTGACGAGTAGCCTCTACCTCGAACGGAAAGAAGACCTCCAGGCCTATACGGAGGCCTTCAACACCCTTCGGATCCACGCCCTTTCGCCCGAGGACTCGCTGGATTACCTCGCCGGTCTGGATGACGGCGCGTGAGGAGGCACCCATGACCGCACTGCCTCGGACCCTTCCCACCAGCACCGACCTGCACGGCGTGCGATGGCTGCGCAGCAGCTACAGCACGGGAGCGAACAACTGCGTCGAGACGGCGCTGCCGCACTCCGGCCCGGCGGCCGGGCTGCTCGCGGTGCGCGACTCCAAGGACCCGGCCGGACCCGCGCTGCTCTTCTCCCCCGAGAGCTGGGCGGAGTTCACCGCCGCGTTCCGACCCTAATCACCTACTGAACAGTTTCTGATCGATTTTGATCGGACGAGGCTCGGCCGTGTCACGCCGACTCATGGTCGCGTTTCCCCGATCACCCGTACAGCGTGTTCCACCTGCGCCTCGGAGAGGTCCGCGCGGGCGGTGAGCCTGAGCCGGGAGATGCCGTCGGGCACGGAAGGAGGACGGAAACAGCCCACGGCGAGGCCTGCCGTACGGCAGTCGGCCGCCCACCGCACGGCCCCCTCCGGGGACGGCGCGCGCACCGAGACGACCGCGGCGTCGGGGCGTACCGCCTCATGGCCCGCGGCGGTCAGCCGTGCGTGCAGGTCGGCGGCCACCCCACGGGCCCGTGCCGCCCGCTCCGGCTCACGGCGCAGCAGCCTCAGCGCCGCAAGGGCCGCGCCCGCCGCCGCGGGGGCGAGGCCCGTGTCGAAGATGAACGTGCGGGCCGCGTTGACCAGATGGTCGATGACCCGGGCCGGGCCGAGGACCGCTCCGCCCTGGCTGCCGAGCGACTTGGACAGCGTGACCGTGACCACCACGTCCTCGGCGCCCGCCAGGCCCGCCGCCTGCGCGGCACCCCGGCCGCCGTCGCCCAGGACGCCGAGTCCGTGGGCGTCGTCGACCACCAGACCGGCACCGCGCTCCCGGCACGCGGCGGCGTACGCGGCCAGCGGGGCGGCGTCACCGTCGACGGAGAACACCGTGTCGGACACGACGACCGCGGGACCCTCCCCCGTCCGCAGCGCCTTGCGCACCGCCTCCGGGTCGGAGTGCGGCACCACCTGGGTGACACCCCGGGCGAGTCGGCAGCCGTCGATCAGCGAGGCGTGGTTGCCGGCGTCGGAGACGATCAGCGAGCCGTGCGGGGCCAGCGCGGTGACGGCGGCGAGATTGGCCGCGTAGCCGGAGGAGAAGACCAGCGCCGCCTCGAACCCGCAGAACCCGGCCAGCTCCCGCTCCAGCTCGGTGTGCAGTTCCGTGGTCCCGGTGACGAGCCGGGAGCCGGTCGAGCCGCCGCCCCAGGTGCGCGCCGCCGCGGCCGCCCCCTCTGCGACCTCGGGGTGACGGGCCAGTCCCAGGTAGTCGTTGCTGGCGAGGTCCAGCAGCGGCGAGTCGGCCGGGCGCGGCCGCAGGGTCCGTACGAGTCCGGCGCGGCGGCGCAGTTCCGCCTGCTCGTCGATCCAGCCGAACGCCATGGCTCCTCCGGGGATTTTGTAGGCAGTGGACAGACACTAGTCGCACGGGCCGCACCCCATGGTGTGGCAATCCACACACGGCGAAGTGCGGCTGTTGTTCAATCTCTCCTTGGCCCGGGACGGGTCGGTAAGACAGGATCGGCTCTCATGGACCTGCTGAACACGCTGGTGGACAAGGGGCTTCGGCGCGAGCTGCCGACCCGCGAGGAAGCTCTGGCCGTCCTCGCCACTTCCGACGACGACCTGCTCGACGTGGTAGCCGCGGCCGGAAAGGTGCGCCGGCACTGGTTCGGACGGCGGGTGAAACTGAATTACCTCGTCAACCTCAAGTCCGGCTTGTGTCCCGAGGACTGCTCCTACTGCTCCCAGCGCCTCGGGTCCGACACGGGCATCCTCAAGTACACCTGGCTCAAGCCGGACGAGGCCTCCAAGGCCGCGGCGGCCGGCCTGGCGGGCGGCGCCAAGCGGGTGTGCCTGGTGGCGTCCGGGCGCGGTCCGACCGACCGGGACATCGACCGGGTCGCGGGCACCATCAAGGCGATCAAGGACCAGAACGAGGGCGTCGAGGTGTGCGCCTGCCTGGGTCTGCTCTCCGACGGCCAGGCCGAGCGGCTGCGCGAGGCGGGCGCGGACGCCTACAACCACAACCTCAACACGTCGGAGTCGACGTACGGGGACATCACGACCACGCACACCTACGCCGACCGCGTGGACACCGTGACCAAGGCGCACGCGGCCGGTCTGTCGGCCTGCTCGGGTCTGATCGCCGGCATGGGCGAGAGCGACGAGGACCTGGTCGACGTCGTGTTCTCGCTGCGCGAGCTGGACCCGGACTCCGTTCCGGTCAACTTCCTGATCCCGGTCGAGGGCACCCCGCTGGCCAAGGAGTGGCACCTCACCCCGCAGCGCTGTCTGCGCATCCTGGCGATGGTGCGGTTCGTCTGCCCGGACATCGAGGTGCGCATCGCGGGCGGCCGCGAGGTGCATCTGCGCACCCAGCAGCCGCTCGCCCTGCATCTGGCCAACTCCATCTTCCTCGGCGACTACCTGACCACCGAGGGCCAGGCCGGCCAGGCCGACCTGGAGATGATCGCGGACGCCGGGTTCGAGGTGGAGGGCACCGACCAGGTGACCCTGCCGGAGCACCGGGTGAGGGCCGGCGGCGGCTGCGGCTCGCACGAGAGTGCGGGCTGCGGGTCCCACGAGGACGCGGGCTGCGGCTCCCACGACGGCGCCGGGTGCGGCTCGCACGAGGCCGGCGGGGTGTGCGGTACGGCGGCGGTCGCGGCGGAGCCCCGCACCGACCTGGTCGCCGTGCGCCGGCGCGGTGCCGGAACGGACCTCGCGCCCAATGCCTGACCTGCCCGTCCCCGAGCTGCTGGAGCTGGACCGGCGGCACGTCTGGCATCCCTACGGGCCGATGCCCGGCCGGACCGAACCGCTCGTCGTGGAGTCGGCGAGCGGGGTGCGGCTGCGGATGGCGGACGGCTCGGGCGAGCTGGTCGACGGCATGTCGTCCTGGTGGTCGGCGATCCACGGCTACAACCACCCGGTGCTCAACGAGGCCGCGCGCGAGCAGCTCGGCCGGATGAGCCATGTGATGTTCGGCGGGCTCACCCACGAGCCCGCCGTACGCCTCGCGAAGCTCCTTGTCGACATGTCTCCTGACGGTCTGGAGCATGTCTTCCTCGCCGACTCCGGCTCGGTGTCGGTCGAGGTCGCGGTCAAGATGTGCCTGCAGTACTGGCGTTCCCTCGGGCGGCCCGCGAAACAGCGGCTGCTGACCTGGCGCGGCGGCTACCACGGCGACACCTGGCAGCCGATGTCGGTGTGCGATCCCGAGGGCGGGATGCACGAACTGTGGACCGGGGTGCTGCCGCGCCAGGTGTTCGTCGACGCGCCCCCGGCCGAGTACGAGGAGGCGTACGCCGAGCGGCTGCGCTCCTCCATCGCCGAGCACGCCGACGAGCTGGCCGCCGTCATCGTCGAGCCGGTGGTGCAGGGCGCGGGCGGGATGCGGTTCCACTCCCCCGCCTATCTGCGGGTGCTGCGCGAGGCGTGCGACGCGCACGACGTGCTGCTGGTCTTCGACGAGATCGCGACCGGTTTCGGCCGGACGGGCGCGCTGTTCGCGGCGGAGCACGCGGCCGTCACGCCGGACGTGATGTGTGTCGGCAAGGCGCTGACCGGCGGCTACCTGACCATGGCGGCGACCCTGTGCACCCCGAGGGTCGCCGAGGGCATCTCGCGGGGCGAGGTCCCGGTGCTCGCCCACGGGCCGACCTTCATGGGCAACCCGCTGGCCGCCTCCGTCGCCTGCGCCTCGATCGGGCTGCTGCTCGGCCAGGACTGGCTCGCGGAGGTCAAGCGCATCGAGGCGGGGCTCCGGGAGGGGCTGGAACCGGCGCGTGAGCTTCCGGGGGTGCGGGACGTACGGGTCCTGGGCGCCATCGGGGTCGTGCAACTGGACCACGCCGTCGACATGAAGGCCGCGACGGAGGCGGCCGTGCGCGAGGGCGTGTGGCTGCGGCCCTTCCGCGACCTGGTCTACACGATGCCGCCGTACGTCGCGGGGGACGCGGACGTGGCACGGATCGCGCGCGCGGTGTGCGCGGCGGCGCGGGAGGGTTGAGATGCCGGTACTGGTGATCACGGGCACGGGGACCGAGGTCGGCAAGACGATCACGACGGCCGCGGTCGCCGCCGCCGCGGTCGCCGCCGGCCGCTCGGTGGCGGTGCTGAAGGCCGCGCAGACGGGGGTACGGCCGGACGAGCGCGGGGACGCCGACGAGGTGGCGCGGCTCGCCGGTGCCGTCACGGCGACCGAACTGGCCCGCTTTCCCGAGCCGCTGGCACCGGCGACGGCCGCGAGGCGGGCCGGGATGACGCCGGTGCGTCCGCAGGACGTCGCCGAGGCCGCCGCCAAGCTGGCCGCCGAGCACGATCTGGTGCTCGTGGAGGGCGCCGGCGGACTGCTCGTGCGGTTCGACGAGGAGGGCGGGACCCTGGCGGACGCGGCGCAACTGCTGCGGGCGCCGGTGCTGGTGGTGGCGACGGCCGGTCTCGGCACCCTCAACACCACGGAACTGACCGCGCGTGAACTGCGGCGCCGGAGCGTGGAGTTGCTGGGGGTCGTCATCGGAGGCTGGCCGGACTCCCCCGATCTGGCGATGCGCTGCAACATCACCGACCTGCCGGACGTCGCCGGAGCCCCGCTGCTGGGTGCCCTCCCCATGGGCGCCGGCTCCCTCGCCCCGGCGGACTTCCGCCGGCAGGCACCAGGTTGGCTCGCGTCACGGCTGGACGGCACCTGGGACGCGGAGGCGTTCCGGACCCGGGAGGCACCCCAGCCGTAGGGGTCGGGTCCGCGACTTCGTCCGGTGACCCGCCACAGGGGGGTGCGCGGGGCCCGTTCGGGGGACAATCGCCCTAAGGCCCGTCCCGCGGAGGAGGTCCCCATGCCGCTACGGTCCCCCGGCTCCGGCTCCGTGAAGGCGGCCCGGGATCCCGTGCACCACCCGTGGTTCGCCCGCTACTACGCCCGGGTCAGTGTCTCGGCCGAGACCCGGATGGGGATGGGCGCGATCCGTGACCGGCTGCTGGCGGGGCTGTCGGGCCGCGTCATCGAGATCGGCGCGGGGAACGGGCTCAACTTCGCGCACTACCCGAGCACGGTGTCGGAGGTGGTCGCCCTCGAACCGGAGCGCAGTCTGCGGCAGTTGGCGGTCGAGAACGCCCTGCGCGCCGAGGTGCCGGTCGACGTCGTGCCGGCCGCGGCGGAGGCGCTGCCGGTCAAGAGCGAGGCCTTCGACGCGGCGGTGGTCTCGCTGGTGCTGTGCAGCGTGCGGGACGTGCCGCGGGCGCTGGGCGAGGTGCGGCGGGTGCTGCGGCCCGGTGGAGTCGTGCGGTTCTTCGAGCACGGCCGGGGCGGCGGCCCGGCGATGGCCCTCACCCAGCGGCTCCTGGACCGCACGCTGTGGCCGCCGCTCAACGGCGGCTGTCACCTCGCCCGCGACCCGGTCGCCGCCCTGCGCGCCGCCGGATTCGAACTCGGCCCCTACCGGCGGCTGCTGATGCCGGAGTCCGGACCGACCCTGCCGACCTCGTACTGCGTGCTGGGCACGGCCTGGCGGCCCGCGGCCGGAGAAGCGGCCGCGGACACGTGATCAGACGGTCCACTGACGCAGCTCGGCGGCGATGTCGTACACCGTCGCCTCGCCGCTCTTGACCAGCCGGGCCAGTTCGCGGACCTGCACGGGCGAGGTGGCCACCTTCAGACCGCTGGCGACGAGATAGGCGTAGGCGACGGCCGAGGCGAACAGGGCGTTGGAACGCTCCAGCGCCGGGACGTGGATGAGGAGTTGGAGCAGGGAGGCGGCGCGCGCGTGCGGGCTGTCGTAGACGGGCACGTCGAATATCTCCGCCTCGTGGCGGGCGACGGCCGCGACGAGGGCGCCCCAGTCGGTGACCTGGGGATCCCCCGGGGTGTTCTGTTCGGCGAGCATGAGAAGCCAGGCGAGGTCGATTCTGAGGTCGCTCAAGGGATCAGCGGCGACCTTCGCGCGTGCCCTCGTTCTCCCCGCCGAACTCGTCCGCGAAGACCGACTCGTACTGCTTCATGAAGTCGGCCGCGGCCTCGACGAAGGTGTGCCCCACTTCGCCGGTGTCCTGTCTGACCAGTTCCTCTATGTAGCGGTTGACGCTCATCCCGCGGGCCAGGGCGCGCTCGCGGGCGGCGCGGGCCGTGCCCTCGTCCACTCTCACGTTCAGTTGCGTCTTCGCCATATCTCGACGCTAGCGCCCAGGCGCTAGCGCGGCAAGAGGCGCTGACCCCTCCTGCCCAGGGTGGAGGATGCCCCTTACACCGGTATCGGGGGCCCGACCTGGGGTGGAGACCGGCCCGACCGCAAGGGGGATACCGGGTGTGGGCGGGATCACACTACGCTCGGCCGGGACGCCGGAGTCGGCACGTCCTGAGGAGGAGACGGCCTTGTCCACATCTGCTGCGGAGCACGCCCCCGGCCAGGCGCCGGCCGACGGGATCGCGGCCCGCGCCCGCGGGCTGACCAAGGCGTACGGCTCGGGCGAGACGACGGTGCTGGCCCTGGACTCGGTGGACGTGGACATCGCGCGCGGCCGCTTCACCGCCGTCATGGGCCCCTCGGGCTCCGGCAAGTCCACGCTGATGCACTGCCTCGCGGGCCTGGACACGGTCTCGGCGGGTCAGGTGTGGCTCGGTGACACCGAGATCACGGGGCTGAAGGAGCGCGAGCTGACCCGGCTCAGGCGGGACCGGATCGGGTTCATGTTCCAGTCGTTCAACCTCATCCCGACGCTCAATGCGGCCGAGAACATCACCCTGCCCATGGACATCGCCGGCAAGAAGCCGGACGAGAAGTGGCTGGACCAGGTCATCGACACCCTGGGGCTGCGGGACCGGCTGAGGCACCGGCCCTCGCAGCTGTCCGGCGGCCAGCAGCAGCGGGTGGCCTGCGCACGGGCGCTGGCATCCCGACCCGAGCTGATCTTCGCCGACGAGCCGACCGGCAACCTGGACTCACGGGCCGGCCTGGAGGTGCTCGCCTTCCTGCGCCAGGCCGTCGACGAGCTGGGGCAGACCGTCGTCATGGTCACCCACGACCCGGGGGCCGCCGCCCACTCCGACCTGGTGCTCTTCCTCGGCGACGGACGCATCGTGGACGAGATGGAGCGGCCCACGGCGGAGGCCGTACTGGAGCGGATGAAGCGGTTCGACGTCATCCGCAGCCAGTTCGGCGACAAGGACGAGGGCGCGGACACGGACGGACGGGAGTAGGCCGGTGCTCAGGGCGACCCTGCGGAGCTTCCTCGCGCACAAGGGCCGGCTGCTGCTCTCGGCGCTCGCGATCATCCTGTCCGTGGCGTTCGTCGCGGGCAGCCTGATCTTCTCGGACACGGTGACCCGCACCTTCGACCGGCTCTTCCACTCCACCGCCGCCGACGTCACCGTCTCGCCCAAGGAGGACCTGAAGTCCTCCGTGCCCACCGGTGAGACCCGGACCGTGCCCGCCGAGCTGGCGCGGCGGCTGGCGCGGGTCGACGGGGTCAGGTCGACCCACGCGGAGGTCGGCGTCCAGAACGTCACGATCGTCGACCGGCACGACAAGTCGGTGGGACCCACCACCGGCGCACCCACCATCGCCACGGACTGGTACCTGACCGACCGCAGCCCCGTGCGGCTGACCTCCGGTCACGCCCCGCACGGCGCGGGCGAGGCGCTGCTCGACGCGGACACCGCCGACAAGAGGCACGTGCGGATCGGCGACCCGCTCACCGTGATGGCCCAGCCCGGCACCTTCCGCGTCCGGGTCGTCGGGATCGCCACCTTCACCACCACCAACCCGGGCGCCGCCCTGGTCTTCCTCGACCCCCGGGTGGCCGCCGACAAGCTGCTCGGCTCCCCCGACCGGGCCACGAGCATCTCCGTGTTCGCCGCGAAGGGCGTGACCGACCCCCAGCTCAAGCAGCGCGTCACCGCCGTGACCGGCACCCGCGACTACGACGTGCGGACGGCGGGTGAGCAGGCCAAGTCCTCGGCGGCGCAGCTGGGCGGCTTCCTCGACGTCATCAAGTACGTGATGCTCGGCTTCGCGGGCATCGCGGTCCTGGTCGGCGTCTTCCTGATCGTCAACACCTTCTCCATGCTGATCGCCCAGCGCACCCGCGAACTCGGGCTGCTGCGCGCCCTGGGCGCCGACCGGCGGCAGGTGCGCCGCTCCGTGCTCACCGAGGCGGTATTGCTGGGCCTGGTCGGCTCGACGCTGGGGCTGGCGGCCGGGATCGGGCTCGCCGCCGGGCTGATCAAGCTGATGGGCACCTTCGGGATGAACCTCACGACGGCCGAGATGGTCGTCGGCTGGGCGACACCGGTCGCCGCGTACGTCGTCGGGGTCGGCGTCACCTTCGTCGCGGCCTACCTCCCGGCCCGCCGCGCCGCCGGTGTGTCCCCGATGGCGGCGCTGGCGGACGCCGAAGTGGCGGGCCTCGGGCGTCCCCTGAAGGTCCGTGCCGTGGCCGGGTCCGTCGTCGGGGTGCTCGGGGTGGCCGCGCTGGCGGGCTGCGCCGCGTCCTCGAAGACCGCCTCGGCGGCCTCCCTGCTGGGGCTCGGCGTGGTCCTGACGCTCATCGCGACCGTGATCGCCGGACCGCTCCTGGTCCGGCCGATGATCCGGGTGCTGGGCGGGGCCTTCCCCGCGCTGTTCGGCTCGGTCGGCCGTATGAGCCAGCGCAACGCCCTGCGCAACCCCCGCCGTACCGGCGCCACCGCGGCAGCGCTCATGGTGGGCCTCGCCCTGGTGGGCGGGATGTCGGTGGCCAGTGCCTCGATGTCCAAGTCCTTCGACCGGCAGATCGACAAGACGCTCGGCGCCGACTTCATGGTGCAGAACAGCAACTTCATGCCGTTCAACCAGGAGATCACCGACAAGGTACGGGCGACGGACGGAGTCCGTCTCGTCGTCCGGGAGCGCTTCACGGCCGTCGCGGTACGGCTGCCGGACGGCAAGCGGGTCGAGACGACGGCCGCGGGCTTCGACCAGAGCCTCGACGAGGTCGCGCACATCACCTACACCCGGGGCGACACGGCGTCCGCGCTGGCCGACGGCGCCATCGCCATGGACGCGAAGTTCGCGGGCGACCACCACGTACGGCTGGGCAGCGTGCTGCCCGTCGAGTTCCCCGGCCGGCAGACCACCCGGGTCCGGGTCGGCGCCCTGACCAACCAGGAGGGCTCCAGCGGGTTCGGCACCCAGGGCGGGCTGTACTTCGGCATCGCCACGGTGGAGAAGTACGTGCCGGGCGGGCAGGACACCGTGCTCTACGTCGACAAGGCCGCCGGCACCAGCGCCGACCAGCTCCGCAAGAACCTGGAGACCGCGCTCAAGCCCTATCCGCAGGTCCAGGTCCGCGACCAGGCCGACTACAAGAAGCTGATCCACGACCAGATCGCCGTGCTGCTCTACCTGGTGTACGCGCTGCTCGGACTGGCGATCATCATCGCGGTGCTCGGCGTGGTCAACACCCTCGCCCTGTCGGTGGTGGAGCGCACCCGGGAGATCGGGCTGCTGCGTGCCATCGGGCTCGCCCGGCGCCAGTTGCGGCGGATGATCCGGCTGGAGTCGGTGGTGATCGCGGTCTTCGGCGCGGTGCTCGGGCTCGCGCTCGGTCTGGTGTGGGGGGTGTGCACCCAGCAGGTACTGGCGCTGCAGGGCATGAAGGCGCTGGCGATCCCCTGGGGCACGATCGTCGCGGTGGTGATCGGCTCGGCGGTGGTGGGTGTCGTGGCGGCCCTGCTGCCCGCGCTGCGAGCGTCGCGCATGAACGTGCTGGCGGCCATCGCCCATGACTGAGGGGGCCTCCGTCCTGAAGACGAGGAGATCCCATCCCCCGCACGTGCCGCTTCGGCACCAGCATGATCGGCCCCCCGTCGTGCCCGAGGCGGGCGCCGAGCGTCCGGATGCTGGAATTCCGTGTCCCGGCCGGCCGCCGGTGCTGAGATCGCCGTATGACTGAGCCGCAGACACGAACCGCGACGTCCGACGACCTCGACACCGTCCTCGCCTTCTGGAAGACGGCCGCCGAGGGCACCAGCATCAGCGACGACCGGGAGGGCGTGGAGCGGCTGGTCGGCCGTGACCCCGAGGCGCTGATCCTGGCCGAGCAGGACGGCGAACTGGTCGGGACCGTCATCGCGGGCTTCGACGGCTGGCGCTGCCATCTGTACCGGCTGGCGGTGCATCCGGGGCGGCGCCGGCAGGGCATCGGCTCGGCGTTGCTGGCCGCGGCGGAGGAGCGGTTCGTACGGCTCGGCGGGCGGCGCGGGGACGCGATGGTGCTGGTCCGCAACGAGACGGCGCACCACGCCTGGCGCGCCGCCGGGTACGAGCCGCAGGAGCAGTGGCGGCGCTGGGTGAAGCCCTTCACCGACTGACGCACTTTGCCCATCCTTTACCATGGGAGGACCCTTCGGTCCCCGCATCGGGGACCACCCGGTCCTGCATGAAAGGTGTGAGCGTCCGCCCATGGGCGAGCCCCCCAGTAGCACGCGCAGTGTCCGACATCGCGCGATCCTCCCCGCCCTGCCCGACGATGGGACGGAGGTGACCCGATGACCGAAGTGCTCCTGCTGCTGGTGGCGATCCTGCTCTCGCTCGCCTGCGGCGCCTTCGTCGCGGCCGAGTTCTCCCTGACCACGGTCGAGCGGGGCGAACTGGAGCGGGCCGTAGAGCGCGGCGAGCGGGGCGCCTCGGGCGCCCTGAAGGCCGTACGGAACCTGACGTTCCAGCTCTCCGGCGCCCAGCTCGGCATCACCGTCACCAACCTGGTCGTCGGCATGCTCGCCGAACCGTCCATCGCCGAACTGATCGCCGGCCCGATCGAGGCGCTGGGCCTGTCGCGCTCCGCGGCCGACTCGATCGCCCTGGTGCTCGGCACGGCCCTGTCGACCGTGTTCCTGATGGTCGTCGGTGAGCTGGTGCCGAAGAACTGGGCCATCTCCTCGCCGCTGGCCATGGCCAAGCGGGTGGGCAACGCCCAGCGCTGGTTCAGCGCGGCCTTCCGGCCCTTCATCACCCACCTCAACAACACGGCCAACCGCGTGGTGCGCCGCTTCGGCCTGGAGCCCGCCGAGGAGCTGGCCTCGGCGCGCGGCCCCCAGGAGCTGGCCGCGCTGGCCCGGCACTCCGCGCGGGAAGGGGCCCTGGAGGCGGACACCGCGGAGCTGTTCGTACGGACACTGAACCTCGCCGACCTGACGGCGGAGAACGTGATGACCCCGCGCGTGCAGGTCATCGCCCTGGACGCCCAGGCCACCTGCGAGGACGTGGCCAACGCGACCCGCGCGACCGGACTGTCCCGCTTCCCCGTCCACCGCGGCGGCCTCGACTCGGTCGTCGGCACCGCGCACATCAAGGACGTGCTGGCGATACCCGCCGACCGTCGTCTGCGCGTACCCGTCTCCGAGATCATGCGCGAGCCGCTGCTCGTCCCGGAGACGCTCACCGTCGACCGGCTGCTGGACCGGCTGTCCGGCAAGCGGACCATGGCCGTGGTGATCGACGAGTACGGCGGCACCGCTGGCGTGGCCACCCTGGAGGACATCGTCGAGGAGGTCGTCGGCGAGGTCCGCGACGAGCACGACCCGCACGAGACACCCGACCTCGCCCCGGCGGGCAGCGACGACGACGGCCGGGCCCTGTACTCGGCCGACGGCTCCGCCCGCGTCGACCAGCTCGCCCGGGTCGGACTCCGGGCGCCCGAGGGACCGTACGAGACGCTGGCCGGCCTTGTCGCGAGCGAGCTCGGCCGCATCCCGGCCACCGGCGACACCGTCGACGTCGCCGGATGGCGGCTGGACGTGGTGGACGCCTCGGGGCGCCGGGCCGCGCGGGTGCTGATGCACGCGCCGTTCGACGACAGCGCCGGCCGGACCGTCGAGGAGGGTGGGAAGTGACCGCCGTACAGCTGCTGATCGGCCTGCTGACGCTCGTCGTCAACGCCTTCTTCGTCGGCGCCGAGTTCGCGCTGATCTCGGTGCGCCGCAGCCAGATCGAACCGCACGCCGAGGACGGCGACCGGCGGGCCAGGAGCGTGCTGTGGGGCCTGGAGCACGTGTCCGCGCTGCTGGCGGCGGCCCAGCTCGGCATCACGCTGTGCACCCTGGTCCTCGGCGTCGTCGCCGAGCCGGCCATCGCGCATCTGCTGGAGCCGGTGTTCCACGCCGTGGGCGTGTCCAAGGGCGCGGGGCACGCGGTGTCCTTCGTGATCGCGCTGACCCTGGCGACCTATCTGCACATGCTGCTCGGCGAGATGGTGCCGAAGAACGTCGCGCTCGCCGAGCCGGTGCGCAGCGCGCTGCTGCTCGGGCCGCCGCTGGTCGCCCTGTCCCGCGCCCTGCGTCCGGTGATCTTCACGGTCAACGCCTTCGCCAACGCCCTGCTGAGGCTGCTGCGGGTGGAGGCCAGGGACGAGGTCGCGGCGACCTTCTCGGACGCCGAACTGGCCCGCATCGTGCGGGACTCGGGCGAGGCGGGTCTGATCGACGACCGTGCGCTGGAGCGGCTGAACGACGCCCTGGAACTGGGCAGGCGTCCGGTGCGCGATGTCGTCCTGCCGCTGGAACGCGTCGTCTACGCGCGCGTGGGGGTCACTCCGGAGGAGCTGGAGCGGCTGTCGGCCGAGTCGGGATTCTCGCGCTTCCCGGTCGTCGACGAGGGCCGCCGGATCACCGGCTATCTGCATGTCAAGGACGCCCTGGACGCCGCCGGCCGGGACGTGCCGTTCCGGGTGCGGGACATGCGGCCCATCGCGCGCGTGCGGGCGGCCACCCCGCTGGACGACGTCCTCACCGCGATGCGCGGCAGCCGTACGCATCTCGCCGCCGTGCTCGGCGACGACGGGCGGCTGGAGGGGCTGGTGACCATGGAGGACGTGCTGCGGGAGCTGTTCGGACAGCCCGCCTGACCGCGGGCACCGGGAGGCCGACCGACCGGCGGGTATGGCAAGCGGGTTACCATCTCATCCGCCATGCAGAAGAACCCCACGTACACCAGCCTCGTCGCGGTCGGCGACTCCTTCACCGAGGGCATGTCGGACCTCCTCCCGGACGGCTCCTACCGGGGCTGGGCCGACCTCCTGGCCGGCCGGATGGCCGCCGTGACCCCCGGTTTCCGGTACGCCAACCTCGCCGTGCGCGGCAAGCTGATCGGGCAGATCGTCGAGGAGCAGGTCGACGTGGCGGCTGCCATGCGGCCCGATGTGATCACCCTGGTCGGCGGGCTCAACGACACCCTGCGGCCCAAGTGCGACATGGGCCGGGTGCGGGGGCTGCTGACGGAGGCGGTGGAGAAGCTGGCGCCGTCCTGCGAGCAGCTGGTGCTCATGCGCAGCCCCGGCCGGCAGGGCCCGGTCCTCGACCGGTTCCGGCCGCGCATGGAGGAGCTGTTCGCCACGGTCGACGAGTTGGCCGCACGGCACGGCGCCCTGGTCGTCGACCTGTACGGGGCACCCTCGCTGAGCGATCCGCGGCTGTGGGACGTGGACCGGCTGCACCTGACGGCCGAGGGGCACCGCAGGGTCGCCGAGGCGGTCTGGCAGCGGCTCGGCTACGACCCCGAGGACACCGAGTGGCGCACGCCGATTCCGGCCACCGTGCCGCCGGGCTGGCTCGCCCGGCGCATCGCGGACGCGCGGTTCGCCCGGCAGCACCTGCTGCCGTGGATCGGCCGCCGCCTGACGGGCCGCTCCTCGGGCGACGGCCGCCCCGCCAAGCGCCCGGACCTGCTGCCCTACGAGGGCCCGCTGGCGTAGCTTCGCCCGGCGACACGCGGCATCGGACTCAGGCGCCCAGTACCTCTCAGCCCGTCCGGCGTTTGAGGACGAGGCCCGTTGAGGGCCGAACGGGGTCCGGGGCGGAGCCCCGGTGGGCCGAAGGGACGGCAGTCCCTGGGGAAACGGACGGGTGAGGGGCGGGGCCGAATCCCTCCACCCGCGGCGCCCTGTGTCCACCCCCCGGGGGGACCACGGGCGTGACCCAGGTCTCGTAGGTTCCGCCGAAGGCATCCGCGGCGCTGGCCTGCACGAATCGCCAGTAGAATCCATCCACGTGACTTCCGCTCCCGCCAAGCCCCGCATCCCGAACGTCCTCGCCGGACGCTACGCCTCCGCCGAGCTCGCCACGCTCTGGTCGCCCGAGCAGAAGGTGAAGCTGGAGCGGCAGCTCTGGCTCGCCGTGCTGCGGGCCCAGAAGGACCTCGGCATCGAGGTGCCGGACGCGGCGATCGCCGACTACGAGCGCGTCCTCGACACCGTCGACCTGGCCTCCGTCGCCGAGCGCGAGAAGGTCACGCGGCACGACGTGAAGGCGCGGATCGAGGAGTTCAACGACCTCGCCGGGCACGAGCACGTGCACAAGGGCATGACCTCCCGCGACCTCACGGAGAACGTGGAGCAGCTGCAGATCCGGCTGTCGCTGGAGCTGATGCGCGACCGCACCGTGGCCGTCCTCGCCCGTCTGGGCAAGCTGGCCGGCGAGTACGGCGAGCTGGTCATGGCCGGCCGTTCGCACAACGTCGCCGCGCAGGCGACCACGCTGGGCAAGCGGTTCGCGACGGCCGCCGACGAACTGCTCGTGGCGTACGGCAGGGTCGAGGAGCTGCTGGGCCGCTACCCGCTGCGCGGCATCAAGGGCCCGGTCGGCACGGCGCAGGACATGCTGGACCTGCTGGGCGGCGACGCGGCCAAGCTCGCCGAGCTGGAGAACCGGATCGCCGGACACCTCGGCTTCTCGCAGGCGTTCACCTCGGTCGGCCAGGTCTACCCGCGCTCACTGGACTACGAGGTCGTCACCGCTCTCGTCCAGCTGGCCGCCGCTCCCTCCTCGCTGGCCAAGACGATCCGGCTGATGGCCGGGCACGAGCTGGTGACCGAGGGCTTCAAGCCGGGCCAGGTCGGCTCCTCCGCGATGCCGCACAAGATGAACACGCGGTCCTGCGAGCGCGTCAACGGCCTCATGGTCGTCCTGCGCGGCTACGCCTCCATGACCGGGGAGCTGGCGGGCGACCAGTGGAACGAGGGAGACGTCTCCTGCTCGGTGGTGCGCCGGGTGGCCCTGCCGGACGCCTTCTTCGCGCTGGACGGGCTGCTGGAGACGTTCCTGACGGTCCTGGACGAGTTCGGCGCGTTCCCGGCGGTGGTCGCGCGCGAGCTGGACCGCTACCTTCCCTTCCTCGCCACGACCAAGGTCCTCATGGGCGCGGTGCGTGCCGGTGTGGGCCGCGAGGTCGCGCACGAGGCCATCAAGGAGAACGCCGTCGCCTCCGCGCTGGCGATGCGCGAGCGGGGCGCCGAGCGCAACGAACTGCTCGACAAGCTGGCCGCCGACGAGCGCATTCCCCTCGACCGCGCCCAGCTGGACGCGCTGATGGCCGACAAGCTGTCCTTCACCGGCGCCGCGGCCGCCCAGGTCGCCGCGGTCGTCGGCCGCGTCGAGGAGATCGTCAAGCAGCACCCGGAGGCCGCGGGCTACACGCCGGGGGCGATCCTCTGACCCGCTTCACCCAGGAGGAATTGGAGGCCGCGCGCGACCGTCTCGTCCCGGACGTGGTCGCGGACGGCCTCCATGTCCTGTTCTGCGGCATCAACCCCGGTCTGATGACGGCGGCGACGGGCCATCACTTCGCCCGCCCCGGCAACCGCTTCTGGCCGGTGCTGCACCTGTCGGGCTTCACGCCCCGGCTGCTGAAGCCCGCGGAGCAGGGGGAGTTGCTGTCGTACGGGCTCGGCATCACGAACGTCGTGGCGCGGGCGACCGCGCGGGCGGACGAGCTGAGCGCGGAGGAGTACCGGGAGGGCGGGCGGCAGTTGGCGCTGAAGGTGGCGCGGCTGAGGCCCCGTTGGCTGGCGGTGGTGGGGGTGACCGCGTACCGGGCGGCCTTCGACGACCGCAAGGCCCAAGTGGGGCCGCAGGACCGGGTGATCGGGGACACGCGCGTGTGGGTGCTGCCGAATCCGAGCGGGCTCAACGCGCATTGGACGGCGCAGACGATGGCCGAGGAGTTCGCGAGGCTCCGGGCGGCGGCGGAGGGGTAGCCGGGGTCAGGGCCCTTCGGTGTCGGTGACCGCGGCGAGCAGTCGGGCCGCGTCGGCATCCTCCCGGTCGGAGACGGTCAGGGTGATCCAGCGCCCGGTCCGGCCGGCCGGCCAGGTGCGCAGGTCGTCCGCCAGCACGCCGAGCTTCGCCCACGGCGGGGCTATCTCCTCGCCGCGTATGAGGCGTTCCCTGAGCGTCGTGGCTCCCCAGCGCTTGTTGCTGCCCAGCCGTTCGTTCAGCCGCTGGATCATCGCCACCTCGTAGGCGTACAGGTCCTCCGGGCTCGGCCAGGTGCCCGGCCCTAACGGGACCACGAAGTATCCGGGCCCGCCGCACCCCACCTCCGTCCTGCCGTGTTCCGTGGGGAAGTCCCGGACACACAGCAGGTCGAGCACGGCGAGGTCCCTCACGATGTCCATGTGATCCAGTATCGCCGTCACCACTGACAATTGGTGAGGCGTCAGGCGTCCCGGCGTCGAACGCCCCACGCTCCCGCCACCAGCGCGGCCGTCGCCCACAACGCCGTCACCGCCGGCCCGCCCCACGGTCCGAGGAGACCGCCGCCGTCGGCGTGGAGGACCGCCTGGCCCGCCCGGTCCGGGAGGACGTCCGCCACCGTGCCGGACATGTCCCCGACCACGAACGAGACGATGAGCAGGAACGGGATCAGGACGCTCAGTGTCGCGACACCGCTGCGCAGCACGGCGGTCAGTCCGGCCGCCAGCACAGCCGACGACTCCGCGCACCTCTTCGCTCCACGTCAGCCCGTCCGCCTCCGCCCCCAGCGCCGCCTCCCCGACCGCAAGGCTCACACCACCGGTGACCAGCCCCACCCCCAGCACGGGAACGGCGACGGCGACCGCCTTGGCCGCGAACCACCGTCCCCGCCACGGCACCGCGGCCAGCGTGGCGTGCAGCGCGCCGCCCCGGAAGGCGGCAGGACCGCGCACAGGGCGGCGACGAGCGACCGGAGCGTACGGATCTTCAGCCACTCCGAATGGAGCACGGGCGTCGGGCTGACGGGCCCCGTGGGACACCGGCACTCGCCGGGTTCCGCCGTGACGAGTACCATCCGGCCAACACGCGCACGAGCTGGGAGGACGGACCGTGGGGCGGCTGACCGGCGGGGATCCCTCGCTGCTGCGAAGGATCAACTCCGCGGTGGTGCTGCACGCGCTGCGCGCCACGGACTGCGCGACGCTCACCGAGATCACCCGGGTGACCGGGTTGTCCCGTCCGACCGTCGAGGGCGTCGTCGAAGGGCTGATCGAGGCCGGGTACGTCGTCGAGAAGGCCCCGGACGAGAGCGTGATCCGGCGTCAGGGGCGGCCCGCGCGCAGGTTCCGTTTCCGGGCCGAGGCGGGACATCTGCTGGGCCTGGACATCGGTTCCCATCGCGTGGCGGCGCTCCTCGCCGACCTGGACGGGCGGGTGCTGGGCGCGGTCTCGAAGGACGTCGACGAGTCGGCGCCCGCCGACGAGCGTCTGGAGCGGCTGCGTACAGCGGTGGCCGAGCTGCTGCGGCGGGCGGGGGTGCCGCGCAGTTCGCTGCGGGCGGTGGGCGTCGCCTCACCGGGGATCGTCGAGGGCGACGGCACGGTACGGCTGTCTGCCGCGCTGCCCGAGTGGACGGGGCTGCACCTCGGGGAGCGGCTGAGCCGGTCCTTCAAGTGTCCGGTGCTGGTGGAGAACGACGCGAACGCGGCGGCGGTCGCCGAGCACTGGAAGGGGGCGGCCACCGAGTCCGACGACGTGGTGTTCGTGCTGGCGGGGCTGAGCCCGGGGGCCGGTTCGCTGATCGGGGGGCAGCTGCAC
>NZ_WVUG01000098.1 GCF_017614965.1 Streptomyces griseorubiginosus
GGGGGGCCGGGCCGGTCGTCGCGCCGAGGGCCGCCCCGAGGGTGTCGGTGCGGTCGGCGCCGAGGAGAAGGGTCCGGATGCCGTCGCCCGCGGCGCGCAGCGCGGTCGCGGCGGCGACGGTCGTACGTCCGCTGCCGCCGGGACCGGTGATCAGGAGGATGCGCATGAGGCTGAACGGTACCTTCGCGCGCCGCCCTCGAACCGCCGTGACTACTTCTCCCCCGACTCCACGCGCTTCTTCAGCCCGGCCAGCGCCCGGTCGATGATGACCTTCTCGGCCTTCCGCTTGATCATCCCGAGCATCGGGATCTTCACGTCCACCGTCAGCCGGTAGGTGACCTCGGTGGCCCCGGCACCGGCGGGCTTCAGGATGTACGACCCGTCGAGGGAGCGCAGCATCTGCGACTTGACCAGCGTCCAGGACACCTCGTTGGCGCCGGTCCACGTGTAGGCCAAGACCTGGTCGTCCTTGATCGCGCCGGCGTCCATCACGAGCCGTACCTGCTCGGCCCGCCCCTGCGCGTCGGTCGCGAGGACCTCGGCCTCCTTGACCTCGCCGGTCCAGTCCGGGTAGCGCGCGAAGTCGGCGATCACCCCCATGACATCGGCCGGTGCCGCCTCGATCGTGATGCTCGAGCTGGTGTGTTCCGCCATCGCCGTGGCTCCTCCAGATGCGGGCCGGTGAGAGGTCGTCGTGCGCACGTGTGTGCAGCGTGAAGGCTACCGCGCGCCCGACCAGGCGACTTCACCCGGATCGGGCAGTTCACCATTCGAGCGCCCAGGGCTTCCCGGTGCCGGCGAAGTGCCCGACGTTCACACACTCCGTGGCCCCGATCCGCATGCGCCGCACCAGGGGTTGGTGGACGTGGCCGAAGAGCGCGTACCGGGGCCGGGTGCGGCGGATCGTCTCCAGCAATGCCCGGCTTCCGCGCTCGAAGCGCCGCGCCACGGTGTCGTAGACGAGCTCGGGCACCTCCGGCGGGATGTGCGTGCACAGCACGTCCACCTCGCCGACGGCCGCCAGCTTCGCCTCGTACTCCTCGTCGTCGATCTCGTACGGCGTCCGCATCGGCGAGCGCAGGCCCCCTCCGACGAACCCGAAGGTCCAGCCGCCGATCTCCACCCGCTCCCCGTCCAGCACGGTCGTGCCGGGCCTCGCGTACTCGGCCCAGAGGGACGGCATGTCGACATTGCCGTAGGTCGCGTACGTCGGTGTCGGGAAGGCCGCGAACATCTCGGCGTACTGCCCCCGCACCGCTCCTTCGATGGCGGTGGCCCGGTCCGTGTCGATGCCGCTCCACAGCCGGGCCCCGAACTCGCGCGCCTCCTCGAAGCGGCGGGCGGTGCGCAGCTCGACGATGCGGTCGGCGTTCTCCCGGCCGAACAGGTCGGGGAAGATGCCGCGCGAGTGGTCGGCGTAGTCGAGGAAGAGGACCAGGTCACCCAGGCAGATCAGGGCGTCGGCGCCGTCGCCGGCGCGGGCCAGGTCACGGGCGTTGCCGTGCACGTCGCTGATCACGTGAACCCGGGTCCTGCCGCTGCCGGCCGGTGTGGATGCCATGACGATCAAGCGTAAAGGTGTGGGGTGTACGTGAACAGAGCCGTCGGGACCTGCGGTTACTGGCTAGTCAGTCAGCGGGTCGACTACCGTACACAGAGCAACACCCATCTGTGTGACGCAGCGAACATCTCGCCGGGACCCCCTGTCGAAGAAGCCATACCGGCGGGTAACGTCCGGGCAGTCCAGTCGTGCTCAGGATTTCAACGAGTGATGTCCCGAGCACCTGCCCGAGCCTTGGACGCACCGTCGCATCGCACAACGTCGTGGCGCCGGCGCCTTATTAGGAGCAGCAGTCTTGCGCGAGTTCAGCCTTCCGGCTTTGTACGAGGTCCCTGCGGACGGCAATCTCACCGACATCATCCGCAGAAACGCCGCGCAGCATCCCGATGTGGCCGTCATCGCCCGCAAGGTGAGCGGAGCGAAATGGGGGTCCCCCCGGACGGAGTCTGGGGGAGGCGCGTGGCAGGACGTGTCGGCCACGGCGTTCCTGGCCGAGGTGCACGCCGCCGCGAAGGGCCTGATCGCCTCCGGCATCCAGCCCGGCGACCGGGTCGCCCTGATGTCCCGCACGCGGTACGAGTGGACGCTGCTGGACTTCGCGATCTGGAGCGCGGGCGCGATCACCGTGCCGGTGTACGAGACCAGCTCGCCGGAGCAGGTGCAGTGGATCCTCTCCGACTCGGGCGCGACCGCGGCCCTGGTCGAGCTGGACAACCACACCGCCGCCGTCGAGTCGGTGCGCGACCGGCTGCCGGCCCTCAAGCACCTGTGGCAGATCGAGGCCGGCGGGGTCGAGGAGCTCGGGCGCCTCGGCAAGGACGTCAGTGACGCGACCGTCGACGAGCGCAGCTCGCTGGCGCGGGCCGACGACCCGGCGACGATCGTCTACACCTCCGGCACCACCGGCCGTCCCAAGGGCTGTGTGCTGACCCACCGCAGCTTCTTCGCCGAGTGCGGCAACATCGTCGAGCGCCTGCGGCCGCTGTTCCGCACCGGCGAGTGTTCCGTGCTGCTGTTCCTCCCGCTCGCGCACGTCTTCGGCCGGCTCGTGCAGATCGCCCCGATGATGGCGCCGATCAAGCTGGGCACCGTCCCGGACATCAAGAACCTCACCGACGAGCTGGCGTCCTTCCGGCCGACGCTGATCCTGGGCGTGCCGCGGGTCTTCGAGAAGGTCTACAACTCGGCGCGCGCCAAGGCGCAGGCGGACGGCAAGGGCAAGATCTTCGACAAGGCCGCGGACACCGCGATCGCCTACAGCAAGGCGCTGGACACGCCCTCGGGCCCGTCGCTGGGCCTTAAGATCAAGCACCGGACCTTCGACAAGCTGGTCTACAGCAAGCTGCGCGCGGTGCTCGGCGGCCGGGGCGAGTACGCCATCTCCGGCGGCGCCCCGCTGGGTGAGAGACTCGGCCACTTCTTCCGCGGCATCGGTTTCACGGTGCTGGAGGGCTACGGCCTGACCGAGTCCTGCGCGGCCACCGCCTTCAACCCCTGGGACCGCACGAAGATCGGCACCGTCGGGCAGCCGCTGCCGGGCTCGGTGATCCGGATCGCGGACGACGGGGAGGTGCTGCTGCACGGCGAGCACCTGTTCAAGGGCTACTGGAACAACGAGGCCGCCACGGCCGAGGCGCTGACCGACGGCTGGTTCCACACCGGTGACATCGGCACCCTGGACGAGGACGGCTACCTCCGGATCACCGGCCGCAAGAAGGAGATCATCGTCACCGCGGGCGGGAAGAACGTCGCCCCGGCCGTGATCGAGGACCGGATCCGCGCGCACGCGCTGGTCGCGGAGTGCATGGTGGTGGGCGACGGGCGGCCGTTCGTGGGCGCGCTGGTCACCATCGACGAGGAGTTCCTGGGCCGCTGGGCCGCCGAGCACGGCAAGCCCGCGGGTGTCACCGCGGCGTCGCTGCGTGAGGACCCGGATCTGCTCGCGGCGATCCAGGACGCGGTCGACGACGGCAACGCCGCGGTGTCGAAGGCGGAATCGGTGCGGAAGTTCCGCATTCTGTCCTCCCAGTTCACGGAGGAGTCGGGCCACCTCACGCCCTCGCTGAAGCTCAAGCGCAACGTGGTGGCGAAGGACTACGCGGACGAGATCGAGGCCATCTACCAGAAGTAGCGGGCCACTTGGGTCGGGTGTCCGGTCAGGTGTCCTCGGCGAGGACCCGGGTCATCGTGCGCTCGGCGAGCGCGGTGATGGTGACGAACGGGTTCACGCCGATGTTGCCGGGCACCAGCGAGCCGTCGGTGACGTACAGCTTCGAATAGCCCTTCACCCGGCCGTAGTCGTCGGTCGCCCGGCCCAGCACGCAGCCGCCCAGCGGGTGGTAGCAGAAGTCGTCGGCGAAGACCTTGTTGGAGGAGCCGAACAGGTCGTAGCGGTAGATCGTCGCGTTGGCCGAGTTGATCCGGTCGAAGAGCTTCTTGGCCATGGCGACGGACACCGCGCTCTGGGCGGCGGTCCAGCCCAGCTTGACCCCGTCGCTCGCGGAGTCGTAGGTGAAGGCCGCCCGTTGGGGGTTCTTGGTGATCGCCAGATAGAGGCTGACCCAGGTCTCGAACCCGATGGGCAGCGGGGCGATCTCCGCGAAGACCGGGTTGTCGGTGTTGGCCCAGTCGTCGATGCCCATGACCGGCATGGTCGACTGGTTGGCGCCGGTGGTGTCCCAGATGTGGTTGGCGCGGCCGAGCATGGTGTTGCCGTTGGGGCCCCAGCCGGCGCCGACGCTGGAGTTGAGGGCGGGCAGGGCCCCGGTGTCCCGTGCCCGGACGAGGAGTTCGGTGGTGCCGAGGCTGCCGCCGCCGAGGAAGAGGTACGTACAGCTGTACTGCTTGGTCTGCACGACCTTGCCGGTGACGTCGACGCGGTCGGCCGTCAGCAGCCAGCTCCCGTCGCTCGCCCGGTGGACGGCCTTGACCCGCTCCATGGTGTTGATGGTGACGTTGCCGGTGCCCAGCGCGGACGCCAGGTAGGTCTTGTCGAGGCTCTTCTTGCCGTAGTTGTTGCCGTAGATGACTTCCTGCGCGAGCGCCGACTTGGTGGCAGTGCCGGCCGCCTCGCGCTGCATGTAGCCGAAGTCGTAGACGTTCGGCACGAAGGTGGTCTTGAGCCCGGTGTTGTCGGCGGCCTTCCGTGACGTGCGGGCGAACTGGTACCACTCGGTCGACTCGAACCAGGCGGGGTCGATGGTGTTGACGCCGAGCATGGCGCGGGCGCGCGGGAAGTAGGTGCTGTACATCTCCGTCACGTTCACGGTGGGGAACTGCTCGGTGAAGTACGACTGGAGCGGGGTGACCGCCATTCCGCCGTTGACCAGGGAGCCGCCGCCGACACCGCGTCCGACGTACACGGACATGTTGGCGAAGTGCACGCGGTCCAGGACGCCGGGGTAGGGGGTGATGTCCTTGTTGACGACGTCCAGCCACAGGAAGGTGGCCAGCGGGGCCTCGGTGCGGGACTTGAACCACATGGAGCGCTGGTCGGGGCTGGCGGTGTTGCAGAAGATCTTGCCGTCGGCGCCGGGGGTGTTCCACAGCTGCCCCATCTCCAGGACGAGCGTGCGGATGCCGGCCTGGCCGAGGCGCAGGGCGGCGACGGCACCGCCGTATCCCGAACCGACCACGATGGCGGGCGCGTTGTCGACGGAGGCCGCTTCCTCGGCCGCCTGCGCCGAGTGCAGACCGATCCGGGTGAGCCCGGCGGCGGCCGCGCTCTGCAGGGCGATCATGCCCAGTATTTGACGTCTCGTCAGCTGATGCTGCGTCAGTTTCGCTGTCATGCGCGCAGCATCGGCGGATTATCGGCCTCCGGCTATAGGAGGGCCTTCAACTTTTCCGCCAACAAGTCCCAGCGCCACTTCTCCTCCACCCACTCGCGCCCCCGCTCCCCCATGCGTCGCCTGAGTTCCGGGTCGGAGAGGAGGGCGGTGATCCGTTCCGCCGTCTCCTCCGGGGAGCCGCCGCGGACCACCCAGCCGGTCTCGCCGTCCAGGACGGCGTCGGGGGCGCCGCCGGAGTCGCCGGCCACGACCGGCAGGCCCGTCGCCGACGCCTCCAGGTAGACGATGCCGAGCCCCTCGACGTCGAGGCCGCCACGGCGGGTCCGGCAGGGCATGGCGAAGACGTCACCGGCGCCGTAGTGGGCGGGCAGCTCGGACCAGGGGACGGCGCCCGTGAAGCGCACGGAGTCGGCGACACCGGTCTCGCGCGCCAGCTTGCGCAGCTCACCCTCGTAGGGCCCGCCGCCGACGATCAGCAGCACCGCGTCCGGCTCGGCGGCCAGGACCCGCGGCATGGCCAGGATCAGCGTGTCCTGCCCCTTGCGCGGCACCAGCCGGGACACGCACACGACCACCGGCCGGTCGGTCAGCCCGAGCCGCGCCCGGACCGCGTCACCGCCGGAGGCGGGGTGGAAGACCTTTTCGTCGACGCCGGGCGGCAACTGCACCATCCGCCCGGCCGCCGCGGGGGTCAGCGCGGAGGCGATCCGCGAGCGCGTGTACTCGCCGAGGTAGGTGATCGTGTCCGTGGCCTCCCCGATCCGCCGCAGCAACTGCCGCGCGGCGGGCAGCTGGGCCCACCCCGCCTCGTGGCCGTGGGTCGTCGCCACCAGCCGCTCGGCGCCGGCCCTCCTGAGCGCCGGCGCCATCAGCCCGAGCGGCGCCGCCGCGCCGAACCACACCGACGTACAGCCGTGCTCGCGCAGCAGTCCGACGGCCGTCCGGGTGGCCGCGGGCGTCGGCAGCAGCATGGTCGTACGGTCCCGGACGACGGTGAAGGGCTGCTCGGCGTCGAAGGCGCGGGTCGCCTCGACGCCCTCCCTGCCCCGCTTCCAGGTGGAGGCGTAGACGACCAGCCGCTCGGGGTCCAGGCGCAGCGCCATGTTGTGCAGGAACGCCTGGATGCCGCCGGGGCGGGGCGGGAAGTCGTTCGTCACGATCAGGGTCTTGTGCATCGCCGCCGACCCTACCGGGCGCGTCCGCACAGGTGCGCTCGGCCGTGTTTATGGCGAGTTCACAGCCGGGCAGGACATCATGTTCTCCTCAAGACGAACAGCTGGCCGAAGGGGCTCGGGTGGACATTGCGGGTGCGAGGCGGTCCCTGGCGGGGCTGCTGATGACCTGGTGCCTGACCAGGGTGGTCCTGCTGCTGTTCGTCTTCAAGGTGTGGATCTTCCCGGGCCCGGACGTCACCAGCGACGTCTCGGTGATCTACCAGGGCTGGTACGAGGTGCTGCGCACCGGCACCTTCCCGCGCGGCGACGTCACCTGGCAGTACCCGCCCGCCGCGGCCCTCGCGATCCTCTCCCCGGCGCTCCTGCCCTTCCTGCAGTACGCGTGGGCCTTCTTCGTCCTGGCCTGCGTGGCCGACCTGGCCGTCCTCGCCCTGCTGCTCTACGCGGGCCTGCGCCCCGGCAAGTCGCTGCGCGGGGCCTGGATGTGGGTGGCGGGCGTGCCGCTGATCGGGCCGACCGTGTACGCCCGCTACGACGTGATGGTCACCGCCGTCGCCGTGGCCGGGCTGCTCGCCGGGGCCCGGCGGCCCCGCGCGATGGGCGTCCTGGTCGGGTTCGCGGCGATGCTGAAGGTGTGGCCGGCGCTGCTGCTGCTCGGTGCCCGCAAGCGGGCCGCCTGGGCGTGGACGGCGGGGACGGTCGCCGTGGTCGCGGGGCTGTTCGCGGTGTCGATGCCGGGGGCGTTCTCCTTCCTGACCTTCCAGAGCAACCGGGGCACCGAGGTGGAGTCCCTCGGCTCGCTCGTCTTCCATGTGGCCCGGCACCACGGCTGGGACGGCCGGGTGCTGTTCAACTACGGCTCGATCGAGTTCGTCGGCCCCTGGGTGAACGCCGTCAGCTCCGCCGCCCTGTTCCTGACCGGCGTGGCCTTCGGCTGGCTGCTGCTGTGGCGGCTGATGGCGACCCGGTTCCTGCCGAGCACGCTCGCCGACGCGGCGTTCACCGCGGTGCTGATGTTCACGGTCACCAGCCGGGTGATCAGCCCCCAGTACATGGTGTGGCTGGTCGGTCTCGGGGCCGTCTGCGTGTGCTTCCGGGGCACCCGGATGGGGCTGCCCGCGCTGCTGGTCCTCGCGGCCTGTCTGGTGACGGTGCTGGAGTTCCCGCTCTGGTTCCAGCACGTCGTCGCGAGCGACCTCCTCGGGGTGACCCTCCTGATCCTCCGCAACGGCCTCCTGGTCGTCGCCGCCGTCTGCGCGGCCCTGCGACTGTGGCGCTCGACGGTCTCCCGCACCCCGGTCCCGACCCTGCCCGCGCAGACGACCCGCACCAAGGAGACCTCGACGTCCTCGTGACGCCGGGCGGCCCGCGCGAACGGCAGCGGTGGATCAGCCCAGTTGAGCCTTCAGATACTCCCGCCACTGCTCGGTGAACGTCGCCGGCGTCGTGCCCAGGACCTTCCTCGTCGCGTCCTCCACCGCCCCGGCCCGCCGCGGATGGTCACCCACCGCGCGGTAGAACTGCCCGAGCCGCTTCTGGCCCCAGCGGTCGGCGATCATCCGGCAGGCCAGCCAGCCGCCCTCGTAGGCCTGCGCGAGCTTCGTCGCGTCCCCGCTGAACCCGAAGTCCTTGTCGGCCGGCAGCGCGGCAGGCACCTGCCCGTCGTCCACCGAGCGGGCCAGCTCGGGCGCGGCCTGGATCGCGGTGCGGCCGGTGCCGAGGTAGCCGATCCAGTCGGCGTACCCCTCGGACAGCCACAGCGGGGTCGCGGCCGTGGTGTGGGCGCGGGTGGCGACATGGGTGGTCTCGTGGGTGAGCACGACCTGCTTGCCCAGGGTGCCGAGGACGGCGTACGCGTCCGGGTTGACGATGATCCGGTCCGCGGGCGCGTCCGGCGGGCCGCCCACCTCGCCGGTGGTCACCGCGGCGATGCCCCGGTACTGCGAGGCCGGTGAGCCGAGCAGCCCCGCCATGCCCTCCACGGACTTCGGTACGAGGATGAAGACGTGCCGGGCCCAGTCGGTGCCCCACGCCCCGCTGACGGCCGGGACGGCGTGGTCCGCGAGGTCGGCGTAGACGTGCAGCTGCTCGCTGGACTGCCCGACGCCGAGGACGAGGCTGCGCCTGCCGCGCATGACGGTCACCTCGCCCTGGTCCCACAGCTGTTGGGCGGACTTGCGGGCGGGGGCGTCGGCGTCCACCCGCCACTGTCCGTCCGGGCCGTGGGAGAGGGTGAGGGTGCGGCCTGCGGTGACGGGGGCGTTGTCGTACCCCTGGACCCGGTACCGGAGTTCGGCGTCCGCGGTGGCCTCGTCGCCGTGCCGGTGCAGGGCCGTGACGCGGTAGGACCAGGAGGCCAGCGGCACTCCGCGGAGGTTCTCGAACCAGCCGAGCGCACCCGTCCTCAGGAAGGCCGTCCGGTCGCGGTCGAGGACGGCGGCGGACCGGCGGTCCAGGACCCGCTGCAGATCCGTCCTGGCCGTGCCGTCGGGGGACTGTCCGCCGCAGCCCACCAGGGAGACGAGCAGCAGAAGGAGCGCCACGACACCCGAACTCCACACCCGCCCACGACCACCAGCCACTTCCCGATCGTACGGCCGACCGGGCGCGGGGCGTCAGACCCTCGTGACGGAGGACACCGGCATCATGGTGACGCGGTCGTAGCGCACGGGGGCGCCCGGGTAGGGCGCGTGGATCACCTGGCCGTTGCCCACGTACATCGCGACATGGCTGGCGTCCGAGCGGTAGACGACCAGGTCGCCGGGCTGCGCCTGGGAGAGCGGGACCTGCCGGCCGGCGAACCGCTGCTCCTGCGAGGTGCGCGGCAGATGGACGCCGGCGTGTGCGTACGACCACTGCATCAGGCCCGAGCAGTCGAAGCCGGAGGGGCCGGTCGCGCCCCACACGTACGGTCTGCCGAGCGCGGAGCGGGCGGCGGCGATCGCGGCGGCCGCGCGGGCGTCGGGCGGGACGACGCCCGAGAGGTCAGGGATGTCGTCGCCTCCGGAGCGGGAGGCCCGGTCGTAGGCGGCACGCTGCCCGAACGGCAGGGAGTTCAGCAGCTGCCGGGCCTTGGCGAGCTTCCGCTCGACGGTCTTCTTGTGGGCGGCGACCGCCGTGCGGCTCTTCTGGAGTTCGGCGAGCTTGCCGGCCGCCTCCGCGCGCTCCTGGGCGAGTTCCCGCATCGCGGACCGCAGCTCCCGCAACTGGTCCGCCTGGTGGACGCTGATCCGGTCGAGAGTGGAGGCCTTGTCGAGGTAGTCGGCCGGGTCGTCGGAGAAGAGCAGGGCGACGGTCGGGTCGATGCCGCCGGAGCGGTACTGGGCGCCTGCCAGCGAACCGAGCGCGTCCCGCATCGTGTTGACGCGCTGCTGCTGCCGGGCGATGCCGTCCTGCGCCTGACCGACCTCGCGGCGCAGGGTGGCGGCGGTCTCGTCGGCCTTGTCGTAGGCCTGGGTCGCCTGCTCTGCCTCCTCGTAGAGGCGGTCCACCTCGGCCCTGGTGTCGGTGTGCGGCGCGGCGTCGGCCGGCACGGCGCCGAGGGCGGCGGTCGCCGCGGACAGGACGCACAGGGCGGCGCCGGCACCTCGGTTGAACCCGGACGTCGGTACAAGGCGGCGATGGGACCCCACGGGAAGCCGCGCTCCTTCCGCTGACGACAAGGACCGCTTCCCCGCGCGGCGGGGAAACGCGGCAGACAGTAGCCGCGCGGTGGGGGGTCGGCCAAAGACCTCGGCGGGCACGCACAGTGACGCCCCGCCTCTGACGCAGGTCATCGGCGGGGCGTGGGGTCAGCGGGAGATGCCGTAATTCGCCCGTTCGGGCGGCACCCGGGGCGTCAGCCGACGCGGACGCCGAACTGGAAGGGCATGTTGCCGATCGACTCGTAGCGCACGACGGTGCCGGTGCGCGGGGCGTGCAGCACCATGCCGTTGCCCGCGTAGAGGCCCACGTGGTGCAGGTCGCCGTAGAAGAGGACGAGGTCGCCGACCCGGAGCTGGCTCTCGCTGTAGATCCGGGTGCCGGCGTTGGCCTGCTCCTGTGAGGTGCGCGGGATGGTGACGCCGGCCGCGGCGTAGGCGCGGGAGGTCAGACCGGAGCAGTCGAAGGAGGCCATACCGGTGGCGCCGTAGGAGTACGGCTTGCCGAGCTGCCCTTGCGCCCACTGGAAGGCGGCGGCGGCACGGCCGGAGGCGGCGGTGCTGTTGCCGAGGTCCACGCGCTCGTTGGCGTCGCGGTTGGCGCGGGACTGGTCGGCGTTGAGGGCAGCGCGCTCGGCGGCGGTCAGGGAGTTGAGGAGCTTCTGCGCCTGGGCGAGCTTGGCCTGGACCGCCTTCTTCTGGGCGACGAACGCGGCGCGGGTGGCGGAGAGGTCCTTGAGCTTGCCGGAGGCCTCCGCGCGCTCCTGGGCGAGCTCGCGCTGCTTCTCCTCGATCTTCTTCAGCGCCTCGACCTGCTGGGCGCTGAGCTGGTCGGCGGTGGAGGCCTTGTCCAGGTAGTCGTCCGGGTTCGACGACAGGAACAGCTGCAGGGAGGAGTCGATGGAGCCGCTGCGGTACTGGGCGGCGGCCGCCAGGCCGATGGAGTCGCGCAGGGCGTTGAGCTCCTCCTGGCCCCGGGCGACGTCGTCCTGGATGGTGGAGATCTCCTTCTGGAGCTTCTGCTCCTTCTCCTTGGCGCCGTTGAGCTTCTCGGTGGCCTGCTCGGCCTGCTCGTAGAGCTTGTCGACCTTCGCCTTGACCTCGTCCTTGGAGGGCTTCTCGCTCGGCGCGGCGTTGGCGGCCTGAGCACTGATGGCAACGGCGGCAGCAGCGGCGGTGGTGAGCACGGTCACGCGCGTGCGACTCGGCTGCTTGGGTCGACGGTGGGACGCCACGGAGGTGAACTCCTTCTTTTGAGTGATCACCCGCTCGGAGGTTCGAGGCCAGACCTTAGTGACCTTCCTGTGATCAGATCAAATCCTCACACCAAAAAATCCCGTCACGCAATGCATTCTTTGCACACAACTCACATGGGGTCACACCAGGTTGACGCTACGTTGCGTGACGATCACACCAAATCGGGCATAGCCCATGGAGATTGACGTTTGCGACAGCCGCTTACGACAGGCGCTTCAGCAGCATCGCGGAGGCGACCGGTCGCGCCCCCGCCTTGGCGACCCCGTCGGCCACCTCTCGGTCGGTGGAGGCGACGATGACGGGCCGCCCCGGCGGCTCGGCGCGCACCAGCTGACGGATCAACTCGTCGGCGGTGACGCCGGGTTTGGAGAACAGCACCCGCACCCCGCGCGGGGGCGCCAGCAGCACCGGGGCCGCCAGTTCGGCACCGTCGAAGACGCAGGTGACCTCGGCACCGGTCTGCGCGGCGAGCTGGGAGAGCTGGCCGAGGAGCCTGAGGCGCTGCTTCTCCAGGGGCATCTGCGGATATCCGGTCTTGGTGACGTTGTAGCCGTCGACCACCAAGTGCGCCTGGGGCAGGGCGAGTAGCTGGTCCAGGACGGCCGGATCGTGCTCGGACAGCGCCCGCGCGGCGATGTCCTTCGGGGTCATTCGTCCCGGTTCGACCGCGTCGACGGTTTCCGCGGGCCGTACCGACACGGGCGGCAACGCCAGTTCGCGGCGCAGCCCCTGGGCCGCGTCCAGAACGGTGTCAAGAAGCAGACGGACGCGCATGTCCTCGACGCTGCGCCCCTCCCGCGCCGCTCTGCGCGTGGCCTCGAGGGCCGCCTCGGCCTCACCGAGGCGCGCCTTGAGCCGCCGGGTCTCGCTCTCCGCGGCGGACACCTGGGCCTGCCCCTCGGCGCGTACGGCCTCGATCTCGCCCTGGACCTTGCGCAGGGCGGCCTCGCCGCGCTTGACGTCGCTGAGGGCGGCACGGAGCTTGCGGTGAAGCGATTCGGCTTCCTTCTTGGCCGACTCCAGCTCCGCCCGCAGCCGCTCGGTCTCCGCGCGGGTCTGGTCGCGGGCGGCGGTGAGCTCCTCGCGCAGCCGCTCCAGCTCGGCCCGGCTCTCCTCGTCGGCCCGCTCGGCGTCCGCCCGCTGGGCCTCCTCGCCGGCCGCGGTGACGAGCTTGACCCAGCCGGTGGGCCGCAGAACATAGGCCGCGGCCGCCACGTCGAGCGGATCCGCGGCCGGGGGCGGCGAGCCGGAGTCGAGGGCGCCGGCGAGTTCCGGCTGGGCCTCTCTCAGCTTCTCCCCGATGCGCTGCCGGAACAGCGGATCGGTCTCCAGCGCCGCCGCCATCGCGTTCCCGGCGAACTTGGCCCGCCGGTTCGGCGCGAAGCGCGCGTACTGCCTCAGCTGGGCGGGCAGCTCCGCGACGGTCAGCCCGCCGAACCCGTCCGAGACGATCTGTACGACTCTTCTGCGCACACCGTCGGGCAGCGGACGGTCGAGCACCTCGGCGGCGCCGTCGCCCGGCCCCCCGCCTTGTGTCTCCACCATCCGTCACACCCCATCACTGTGCGGGGCCGCTCCCGGTCAGGAGCCGGCGCCCGGCCTGTCCACGAGTTCCACCTGGTCCACGGCGTTGCACCAGCGGCAGCGCACCGACTCGATGGTCTCACTGACCACCTCGCGCTCCTCGACCTTCGGCTCTCCGGCCAGGTCGAGGTGGACGTACTCGACGACCTTCGACGAGCGGGTCACGTCGAAGCGCGTGAGGTTGCCGCAGAGGGTGCAGCGCCACCGCGTCGTGGCGGTCGGCAGGGGAACCGTCATCGTGACTGTTCGCTTTCCTTCTAGTCTCCGTGACGCCCCAGCTTCCCTGGAGCGTGTGGCCGTAACCCTACGGCCTGCCGACGACTCACCGCTGGTGCGTCCACGGCGGCGAGGCGGTCTGGGTGGCTGCGTCCTGTTACGTCATGCTCTGTGTTCATGATCGGCAACTGGGACGTGACCGTCGGCAGAGTGCTCCGCACACCCTCGGCACCGGTGACGTACGGGCTGATCGCCCTGTGCTGTCTGCTCTTCCTGGCCGGGCCCGCGGCGGGGCTGAACCCGGCCTACGGCACCGGGGACGCGCTGCTCGCCGCGCAGCGCGCCTACTTCCACCGCTGGGGCGTGGTCCCGGCCGAGCTGTTCCAGGGCTCGCCCCGGGCCGCGCTCACCCCGGCGACCGCCCTGTTCGTGCACGGCAGCTGGGTGCACCTGCTGGGCAACATGCTCTTCCTCTACGTCTTCGGGGCGATGGCCGAGGAACGGATGGGCCGGATCCGGTTCACGCTCTTCTACGTCGGCTGCGGCTATCTGGCCCTGCTGGGCTACGCGGCCGCCAACGCCGCCTCCGAGCAGTCCCTGGTCGGTGCGTCCGGGGCGATCTCGGCGGTCCTGGGCGCGTTTCTGTACCTGTTCCCCCGGGCCCGGGTGACAAGCCTGCTGCCCTTCCTGTTCTTCCTCCCCCTCCGCTTCCCCGCCTGGGTCGTCCTGCCCTTCTGGGCGTCCCTGCAGTGGCTGGCGGCCGGCCGGGCGCCCCAGGGGCCCGGGGTGGCGTATCTGGCCCACCTGGTGGGCTTCGGCCTGGGCTTCCTCTACGCGTGGGCCCGTTTCCGCCGTACGACTAGAGTGAGGGCCGCCCCTGCTCCGGCCCCCGAGGGAGAGAACCAGCCGTGATCACCGCGATCGTCCTCATCAAGACCAGCGTGGACCGGATCCCCGAGATCGCCGAGCGGATCGCCGCGCTGGACTCCGTCAGTGAGGTCTTCTCCGTCACGGGCACCTACGACCTGATCGCCATGGTCCGGGTCAAGCAGCACGAGGACCTGGCGGAGGTCATCCCGGGCTCCATCAGCAAGATCCCGGGCGTCGAGGCCACGGACACCCATGTCGCCTTCCGGACCTACTCGCAGCACGACCTGGAGGCCGCGTTCGCGATCGGCCTTGACTCCTGACACCCCGCCCTACTCCGCGGGACGGTGCAGCCGGCCCCAGAGGGTGACCAGCGCGCCCCAGTTCACCACCTGCCAGGCCGGGATGTCGGCGGAGTGCGGGACGCCGTCCTCGTCGGCGCCGCGCACCGTGAGGTTCGCGTCCCGCCGCGTCGCCCACCAGGACCGGGGGACGGACGGGTCCGGCAGGTCGACGGCCAGGGTGGGCTCCTCCAGGCCGGACCACGTCAGGAGCGTGCGCCCGCGCGGCAGCCACAGCCCCCGCGCGTCCGCCGTGAGCCGGCCGAAGGAGACCTGCCGGCCCTCCTCGATCCGGGCGAGCAGCGCGGGCGCCTGCGCCCGGCCCACCCGTCGCCTGACGTGGTGGACGGCGGCCCGGATCGCCGCGTTCTCGGCGCGTTGCTCGTCCGGCTCGTGAAGCTGCCCCTCGTCGAGGACGAAGGAGTGTTCCGAGCCGTCGGCGAACCGCGCGAGGTGCCGGTGGCCGAAGGTGTACCAGGGCGGGCCGTGCTCCCGGTCCCGCCTCAGGGTCAGGTCGATCGTGGAGCGCCAGTGGGTCACCTGCTCCCAGCGCCGGGCCCGCGCCCCCGGCACCGACACCAGCCCCTCCTCGTACAGGTACACCGGTGCCGTTCGGAGCAGCCGTGGCCGACGGCGGGCGACGGCCACCGCGAGGAGCTCCCCGAGTTCCCCGGCCGACGCCGACTCACCTACCGCGGCCGGAATCCCCACACAAGGGATGATTACACGGCCGGCACACAGCGACCGTCCTCGGTGCGGTAGTTCCACTTCGCCCCGTCGCTCACCAGTTCCCGGACGGCGTTCACGAAGCGCTCGACGTGCTCGTCGGGGGTGCCCGCGCCGAAGCTGACCCGGATCGCGTTCAGCGACTTCTCGCCGGGCGCGGCCTCGGGGGCGCCGCACTCGCCATGGGTCTGGGGGTCGGAGCCGAGGAGGGTGCGCACCAGCGGGTGGGCGCAGAAGAGGCCGTCGCGGACGCCGATGCCGTACTCGGCGGAGAGGGCGGCGGCGAAGTGGGAGCTGTTCCAGCCCTCGACGACGAAGGAGATCACGCCGACCCGGGGCGCGTCGTCGCCGAAGAGGGACAGCACCTTCACCTGCGGGACCTCCGCCAGGCCCGCCCGCACCTTCTCGATCAGGTGCCGCTCGCGGGCGACCAGGGTGTCGAAACCGGCCTCCGTCAGCGCCTTGCAGGCCGAGGCGATGGAGTAGGCGCCGATCACGTTCGGGGAGCCCGCCTCGTGCCGGGCGGCGCTGTCATGCCACTCCACGTCCACTCCCCCGTCCTCGCGGCGGGTGACCTTGCGGCTGGCGCCGCCGCCCGCGAGGTAGGGGTCGGCCGCGCGCAGCCAGTCGGCGCGGCCGGCCAGGACGCCGGAGCCGAAGGGGGCGTACAGCTTGTGTCCGGAGAAGGCGACCCAGTCGACGTCCAGGTCACGGACGGAGACGGGGTGGTGCGGGGCCAGCTGGGCGGCGTCCAGGACGATGCGGGCGCCGTGCGCGTGGGCGGCGGCGGCCAGCTCACGGACCGGCCACAGCTCGCCGGTGACGTTCGAGGCACCGGTGACGCAGACCAGGGCCGGGCCCTCGGGGTCACGGTCGGCGAGGGCGCGCTCCAGGGTCTCGACGGCCTGCGCCGGGGTGCGCGGGGCGTTGAGGTAGGTGACCCGGGCGTCCTGCCAGGGCAGCAGGCTGGCGTGGTGCTCGGTCTCGAAGACGAAGACGTGGCAGCCGGCGGGGAGGGCGCGGGCGAGGAGGTTGAGGGAGTCCGTGGTCGAGCGGGTGAAGACCAGCTGGTCGTCGGCGCGGCAGTCGAGGAACTCGGCGACGGTCCTGCGGGCGTTCTCGAACAGGTCGGTGGAGAGCTGCGAGAGGTAGCCGGCGCCGCGGTGGACGCTGCCGTAGTACGGGGCGTAGGCGGCCACGTCGTCCCAGACGCGCTGCAGGGCGGGGGCGCTGGCCGCGTAGTCGAGGGCCGCGTAGGTGACTTCGCCACCCGTCACGAGCGGGACGGTGACATCCCGGCCCAGAACGGGCAGCGGGGCACAAAGGGTCTGGGCGGAGGCAGCGGTGGAGACAGACATGGGGAACTCCCGTGAAAGGCAGAGAAGAAGATGAGAAGGGGGTGCGCGGAGGCGGGGCTCGGCGGCCCTATCGCATTCGCTTGCTCACGGGGGACTCCCTCGATGACCAGGATCCCTGGACTGTGCTCATCCGAAGAGCGTGAGGGATCCGCGCTTGCCGCAGACCTCGCTGCCTACGGCCTGGTCTTCACCCGGGGCACCCCGCCACGGACGGAGGGTTGCCGGACAGTCGGCCGGGGCCTCATGACTGTCACTCATGACCTGGAAGAGAACGTACGTGAGGTGATCGCGGTCCCGCAACCCGTGTCCGGATGACGGGACCGCGACGACCGTCGGCTACTTGTTGCTGGCCGCCACCCAGCGCTCCAGCGCCCGCTTGGCCGCCCCGGAGTCGATCGACTCCGCCGCCCGGTCCATGCCGGCCCGCAGCTGCTCGGCCAGGGTGCCGGGACCGGGGTCGAGGGCCACCAGGGCCGCCGCCGAGTTCAGCAGGACGGCGTCCCGCACCGGGCCCGTCTCGCCGTCCAGGAGACGCCGTGCGACCTCCGCGTTGTACGAGGGGTCACCGCCGCGCAGAGCCTCCACCGGGACGAGGTCGATGCCGACGTCACGGGGGTCGAAGGTCTCCTCGGTGACCTTGCCGTCCCGGACGATCCAGACGTGGGACGTGGACGTCGTCGTGAGTTCGTCGAGGCCGTCGTCGCCGCGGAAGACGAGCGAGGAGTTGCCGCGCTCGGCGAAGACGCCGGCGACGATCGGCGCCATGCGCGGGTCGGCGACACCCACGGCCTGCGCCCGCACCTTGGCGGGGTTGGTGAGCGGACCGAGCGCGTTGAACACCGTGCGGATGCCCAACTGGCCGCGTGCGGCGCCGACATGACGCAGCGCCGGGTGGAACTTGATCGCGAAGCAGAAGGTGATCCCGGCCTCCGCGGCCACCTCCGGGATCCGCTGCACGGGCAGTTCGAGGTTGACGCCCAGCTTCTCCAGGACGTCGGACGCCCCGGACGCGGAGGACGCGGCCCGGTTGCCGTGCTTGACGACCCGCGCCCCGGTGCCGGCGACCACGATCGCGGACATCGTGGAGATGTTGACGGTCTTCGCGCCGTCGCCGCCCGTGCCGACGATGTCGACGGCCGGACCCGGCACCTCGATGACGTTCGCGTGCTCGTACATCGTCCGGACCAGACCGTTGATCTCCTCGACGGTCTCGCCCTTGGCCCTGAGGGCCACCACGAACCCGGCGATCTGCGCGTCGGTCGCCTCGCCGCGCATCATCAGGTCCATCGCCCAGGCGGTGTCGTCGGTGCTCAGGTCCCGGCCGTTCAGCAGGCCGTTCAGCAGCAGGGGCCAGGAACGGCCCGCCGCGGTGTCGCCTCCAGCGGGGGTCACAGCGCTCATGAGGCCGCTCCTGGGTGTCGTAGAAGTGACGCAGTGTGGGCCCACCCTATCCAGGTCGGCGCACGAAGAAGGGCCCCCGTCCGGTGTTCGGACGGGGGCCCTTCCGCCGTGGCGTGGCGAGCCGCAGCGATCAGTGGTGGCCGTGGCCGCTCGTGATCTCCTTGTACTCCTCGACGGTCGGCTTCGGGATCTGGGACTCGTCGCCGTAGTACGCCTCGCTCAGCTTGGCGCGCAGCTTCTCGGAGCCCTTGACCTTGCGCTCGACACCGTTCTCGTCGACCGTCGGGCCGATCTCGACCGGCTTGTACTGCTCGTGCGCCGTGAGGGTGTGCAGCGCCTCCTGGCTGAGCGGCTCGTGGACCTCGATGAACTCACCGTGCGGCAGGCGCTTGATGATGCCGGACTCGCGCCCGTGCAGCACCTTGTCCTTGTCCCGGCGCTGCAGGCCGAGGCAGATCCGCTTGGTGGCGATGAAGGTGAGCACCGGCACGACGAAGAACGCGACCCGGACGAACCAGGTGATCGCATTGATCGACAGGTGGAAGTGCGTGGCCCACAGGTCGTTGCCGCCGGCGATCATCAGCACGAAGTACCAGGAGATCCACGCGGCGCCGAACGCGGTACGCGTCGGGGCGTTGCGCGGCCGGTCCAGGATGTGGTGCTCGCGCTTGTCGCCGGTGACCCAGGACTCGATGAACGGGTAGACCGCGATCGCGACCAGGACCAGCGGGAAGATCACCAGCGGGATGAACACGCCCAGGACGAGCGTGTGGCCCCACAGGTTGATCTCCCAGCCCGGCATGGCACGGATCAGGCCTTCGGAGAAGCCCATGTACCAGTCGGGCTGGGCGCCGGTCGACACCTGGTCCGGACGGTAGGGGCCCATGGACCAGATCGGGTTGATCGAGGCGATCGCCGCGATGGCCGTGATGACGCCGAAGACCAGGAAGAAGAAGCCGCCGGCCTTCGCCATGTACACCGGCAGCAGCGGCATGCCGACGACGTTGTTGTTCGTCTTTCCGGGGCCCGCGAACTGCGTGTGCTTGTGGTAGAAGACCAGGATCAGGTGGCCCACCATCAGCCCGAGCATGATGCCCGGCAGCAGCAGGATGTGGACCGAGTAGAACCGGGCCACGAAGTCGCCGCCCGGGAACTCGCCGCCGAAGAGGAAGAACGACAGGTACGTGCCGACGATCGGCACGGACAGGATCGCGCCCTCCATGAAGCGGACACCGGTGCCGGAGAGCAGGTCGTCCGGGAGGGAGTAACCGGTGAAGCCGGTGAACATGCCCAGGACGAACAGCAGGAAGCCGAAGATCCAGTTGACCTCACGCGGCTTGCGGAACGCGCCGGTGAAGAACACACGCATCATGTGCACGAACATGCCCGCGAGGAAGATCAGCGCTGCCCAGTGGTGGATCTGCCGGATCAGCAGGCCACCGCGCACGTCGAAGGAGATGTGCAGGGTCGAGTTGAACGCCTCGGACATCATCTGGCCCTGCAGCGGGATGTAGCTGCCGTGGTACTCCACCTCGTTCATCGACGGGTGGAAGAACAGCGTCAGGTACACACCCGTGAGGATGAGGATGATGAAGCTGTACATGCACACTTCGCCCAGCATGAACGACCAGTGGTCGGGGAAGATCTTGCGCATGTTGGTCTTGGCCAGGGAGTAGATCCCCAGCCGGCCGTCGGCCCAGTCGGCGACGCGCTCACCGGCGGGCGCCTTGCCGCGCCGCGGGGCGGTGTTCTCGTTGGTGCTCATCCGCGCTCCCAGAATGCAGGACCGACGGGCTCCTCGAAGTCGCCGAGCGCCTCGAGATAGCCCTCGTCGTTCACGCCGATGCGCAGCTGCGGCAGAGCGTGACCGGCGGGGCCGAAGATCACCCGGGCACCGTCGGAGAGGTCGAAGGTGGACTGGTGGCAGGGGCACAGCACGTGGTGCGTCTGCTGCTCGTACAGGGAGATCGGGCAGCCCACGTGGGTGCAGATCTTCGAGAAGGCGACGATGCCCTCGTAGGACCAGTCGAGCTCGCGCTTGTCCTTGATGTTCTCCGGCTGGAGCCGGACGATCATCAGCGCCGCCTTGGCGATCTGGGTCTGGAAGTCCTCGTCCTTCTCCTCCAGGCCCTCGGGCTTGACGAAGGTGAGCGAGCCGACCGCGACGTCGGAAGGACGCAGCGGCTCGTTCGTGTTCATGTTCACGAGCAGCTTGCCCTTGGACCACAGCGTGTGGCGGAGCTTGGTCCCGGGCAGCGGGCCGAGGTCGCGCAGCAGCATGACACCGGAGAGCGGGAACAGGGCCAGCGCGCCGAACATGGTGTTGCGGATCAGCTTGCGGCGGCCGAGCGCGGACTCCTTGGCGCCCTGCTTGAAGTCGGCCATGACCTTGGCCTTGACCTCGGGCGAGGCCTCGATCGGGTGCCGCTCGTCGGCGATCTCCACGTCGGACATCAGGGTGCGGGCCCAGTGGACCGCGCCCGCGCCGATGGTGAACAGCGCGACGCCCAGGGTCAGGCCGAGCGCGAAGTTCAGCGCGTTGATGTGGCCGATCGGGAAGACGTAGATCGCCTTGTCGTGCGGGATCCCCACATACGAGGCGATGAAGCCGACCGTGGCCAGCATCGACACCGTGAACAGCATGGCCACCACACGCTCGGACCGCTTGGCGGCCCGCTCGTCGATGTCCTGGATCCGGTGCTCGTGCGGGGGCAGACCGGGATCCGCGAAGGGGTCCTTGTCGTCCGCGACGCTTACCGCGCCGTGCGCGTCCTGCTCAGCGGGCAGGTTCTCTTCTGGAATGTCTTGGCTACTCATGACTTCTTGGCCTTTGCGGTCCGAGCGGCGACCCAGACGGCGACCGCGATCAGCGCGCCGAGTCCGAAGATCCAGGCGAACAGGCCTTCGGAGACCGGGCCGAGTCCGCCCAGCTCAAGACCGCCGGGGCTCTCGGTGTTGCCTCCGTTGACCGCGTTCAGGTACGCGATGATGTCCTTCTTGTTCTGCTCGGTCAGCGTGGTGTCGGGGAACGACGGCATGTTCTGCGGGCCGGTCTGCATGGCCTCGTAGATGTGCTTCGGCGCGACGCCCTCGAGGCTCGGCGCGAACTTGCCGTGCGTCAGCGCACCACCCTTGCCGGTGAAATTGTGGCACTGCGCGCAGTTGGTGCGGAACAGCTCGCCGCCCTTGGCGATGTCGGCACCGTCCGGGCCGTACTCCGCCTTCGTGGGGATGGACGGACCGGCGCCCAGCGAGGCGATGTACGCCGCGAGCTGGTCGATCTGGGCCTGCGTGTAGATGACCTTCTTGCGCGGGATCTGAGCGCCCGGCTGCTGGGCCGGCATACGGCCGGTGCCGACCTGGAAGTCGACGGCCGCGGCGCCCACGCCGACGAGACTCGGACCGTCGGAGGACCCCTGCCCACCGGTTCCGTGGCACGTAGCGCAGCCCACGGAGTAGAGCTTCTTGCCCTCGTCGATGGCGAGGGACTGGGCGGTGTCGTCGGCCTTCGCCTGGCTCGCGGGCGCGAGCGTGGCGTACAGCCCCCCAGTGGCCGCCAGCGCGAGGAGGAGGACGACGACCGCCGCCAGCGGATGGCGTCGTCGTGCGGAGAGCTTTTTCACGGATTACCCCGGTGTCAGGATCTTCTGCGTCGATGCTTCTGGGATGTGCGCCGCGCGGGCGCACTCGGGAACTGGCCCGGCTACTTGATCAGGTAGATCGTGGCGAAGAGGCCGATCCACACGACATCGACGAAGTGCCAGTAGTAGGACACGACGATGGCCGCGGTCGCCTGTTCGTGCGTGAACCTCTTGGCCGCGTACGTGCGGCCGAGGACGAACAGGAAGGCGATGAGGCCGCCTGTCACGTGCATGCCGTGGAAGCCGGTGGTCAGGTAGAACACCGAGCCGTACGGGTCGGAGGACAGGGAGAGCCCGTCCTTCTTCACCAGCTCCGTGTACTCGTAGATCTGACCGCCGATGAAGATCGCACCCATGATGAAGGTGACGATGAACCAGCCCCGGAGCTTCTTCACGTCCCCGCGCTCGGCGGCGAAGACGCCGAGCTGGCAGGTGAGGGAGGAGAGCACCAGGATCGTGGTGTTGGTCGCGGAGAACGGAAGGTTGAGATGGCTCGCCATCTCCTTCCAGTGATCCGGACCGGTCACCGATCGCAGGGTGAAGTACATCGCGAAGAGGGCCGCGAAGAACATCAGCTCGGAACTCAGCCAGATGATGGTTCCGACGCTGGTGAGGTTCGGCCGGTTGACCGACGGGTGCGCGTGCCCGGTATCTACTGTCGTTGCTGTCGCCACGACCGACATTATGTCGGTCGCTTATCCCGCCCTCACTCCGGGGGGTGCCGTTCGGAGTGTTGCTCCGGTTCATACCGTGGTTGACGTGGTGTTGAACGGAGTAACATCCGCCGCAACGGGCCTTTCCGCACGACGCAGACGTCTCGGAGGAACAATGCAGCCGACCGCCACGGTGCTGGTCTACAGCGACGACTCCACCACCCGCGAACAGGTCCGGTTGGCTACCGGGCGCAGGCCGGCACCGGACGTCCCCGTCGTGGAGTTCGTCGAGTGCGCGACCCCGGCCGCCGTCCTCAGCGAGCTGGACAAGGGCGGTATCGACGTCTGCGTGCTGGACGGCGAGGCCGTGCCGATGGGCGGCATGGGCGTGTGCCGGCAGATCAAGGACGAGATCTTCAACTGCCCGCCGGTGCTGCTGCTGATCGGCCGCCCCCAGGACGCGTGGCTCGCGACCTGGAGCCGGGCGGACGCCGCTGTGACGCTCCCTGTGGACCCGGTGGAGTTCGCCTCGGCACTGGCGGGCCTGCTGCGGCGCAAGAGCCTTCAGCAGAGCGCCTAGACACTCTGCGGACGCAGCCGGGCCCGTTCCGCCGGGCTCGGCGCGTCCAGGGTGTCCGCGACCAGGGCGCTGCCGGTGCGCCACTTCTTCCAGTCGAGGTTCCAGTCACCGAAGCCGTTGCCGAACGGCTCCATGGTGTCGCCGTTGGAGTTCACGACCTTGACGACGTCGCCCTCGTGGACGTTGTCGAAGAACCACTCCGCGTTGGCCGTGCTCATGCCGGTGCAGCCGTGGGAGACGTTCGCGTAGCCCTGTGAGCCGGTGGACCAGGGTGCCGCGTGCACGTACTCGCCGCTCCAGGTGAGACGGGTGGCGTAGTAGACGGGCAGGTCGTACGAGTCCGCGGAGCCCTCGGCGATGCCGACGGTGGCGCTGCGCATTCGTACGAAGTACTCCTTGCCCAGCACCACCTTGACGCCGTTGCGGGTGTCGAAGCCCGGCTTTCCGGTGGTGACCGGGATCTCCTTGATCTCCTCGTCGTTCTTGTAGAACGCCAGGGAGTGGGAGGCGGCGTCGGTGACGGCGATGACCCGGTCGCCGATGCTCAGCTTCAGCGGCTTGGACTTCTCGCCCCACAGCCGGTCGCCGATCTTCACGCCCGCCAGGTCGCTGCGCACGCTCACGGTCGCGTGCGCGGGCCAGTAGTCCTTGGGACGGTAGTGGAGCTCCTTGTCGTCCACCCAGTACCAGGCGCCCTGCACGGCGGGCACCGAGTCGACCCTGAGGGCGCGTTCGACGACGGCCCGCTGCGCCTTGTCCTTGACGGGCTGGTCCAGCTTGGCGGTGACCGGCTGGCCGACGCCGTACGTGCCCGAGTCGGGACCGAAGGTGACCTTCAGCCGCTTCTTGGTGGTGGGCTTGCTGGTGTCGAAGGAGAGCACCTTGCGGCCGGGCGCCCCGTCCTCGTCCTCGGTGCTCACCCGCACCGTGTAGTGGGCGTCGGCGGCCAGCGGGGAGGTGCTGTGCCAGCGGGTGCCGTCGGCGGAGAGTTCGCCCGTCACATAGCGGCCGGTGGCGTCCATGGCGACGACGTCGGTGATACGGCCGTCGCCGTCGTCGGCGGTGACCTCCAGGGGCTTGTCCGGGTCGGCCTTCTTGCCCTCGCCGGTGGGGCCGTTGAAGGAGATCTGGTCCGACGCGTCGTACGGCTTGTCGGTCAGCGGGTTGCCGCCGCCGCTGCAAGCGGTGCCGCCCGCGCCGAGGGCGATCACCAGCAGCGTGCAGCTGACGACGGTGCGGGTGCACAGGCGCGTCGGTGACGAGGGGCCGAGCACGCTCGCGCCCTCGACACCGACACCTGCGCCGCGAGAGGACACAGTGCTGTTCATGACGTCGACGCTAGGGAGCGGCGTCAATCATGGCGCGCTGGGTGACTCGTACGGGGGACGCGCATTGCGGCAAAAGCAGGAGCCCGGACGCTCCTGACGGAGTGTCCGGGCTCCAGAACCGCTCAGCGCGTGCTACTGGGTGCGGTTCTCACCGCGGTAGTACTCGAAGACCCAGCCGTACAGGCCGACCAGGATCACCGGCGCCGAGAAGTACAGCAGCCACCAGCCGATCGCGACCGACAGGAAGGCCAGCGCGCCACCGACGCCGAGGGCGAGCGGCTGCCAGCTGTGCGGGCTGAAGAACCCGACCTCGCCGGCGTCGTCCGCGACGTCCGCCTCCTTGTTGTCCATCGCACCCGCGTCGACCCGCCGGGCGGTGAAGCCCAGGTAGAAGCCGACCATGATGCACAGACCGAAGGCCAGGAAGAGGGCCGTGGTACCGGCCGGCTCCTTCGACCACACGCCATAGACGACCGCCATGACGAGCACGAAGACGCTCAGCCACATGAACATCTTGCCCTGGATCTTCACTTGCCGGCCTCCTTGCCACCAGCGAGGGCCTTGTCACCGTGAGGCGCGTTCTCCAGCTGGTCGAGGGCCGCGATCTCGGGGTGGTGCAGGTCGAACGCCGGGGATTCGCTGCGGATCCGCGGCAGGGTGAGGAAGTTGTGCCGCGGCGGCGGGCAGGAGGTCGCCCACTCGAGGGAGCGGCCGTAGCCCCACGGGTCGTCGACGCCGACCGGCTTGCCGTACTTGGCCGTCTTCCACACGTTGTAGAGGAACGGCAGGATCGACAGGCCGAGCAGGAACGAGCCGATCGTGGAGACCGTGTTCAGCGCGGTGAAGCCGTCGGCCGCCAGGTAGTCGGCGTACCGACGCGGCATGCCCTCGGCGCCCAGCCAGTGCTGCACCAGGAACGTGGTGTGGAAGCCGATGAACAGCGTCCAGAACGTGATCTTGCCGAGCCGCTCGTCGAGCATCTTGCCGGTCATCTTCGGCCACCAGAAGTGGAAGCCGGAGAACATCGCGAACACCACGGTGCCGAAGACGACGTAGTGGAAGTGCGCCACCACGAAGTACGAGTCGGAGACGTGGAAGTCCATCGGCGGCGAGGCCAGGATGACGCCGGTCAGACCACCGAAGGTGAAGGTGATGAGGAAGCCGGTCGCCCAGAGCATCGGTGTCTCGAAGCTCAGGGACCCCTTCCACATGGTGCCGATCCAGTTGAAGAACTTCACACCGGTCGGAACGGCGATGAGGAACGTCATGAAGGAGAAGAACGGCAGCAGCACACCGCCCGTGACGTACATGTGGTGCGCCCACACCGTCACCGACAGACCCGCGATGGCGATGGTCGCGCCGATCAGGCCCATGTAACCGAACATCGGCTTGCGGGAGAAGACCGGGATGACCTCGGAGATGATGCCGAAGAACGGCAGCGCGATGATGTACACCTCGGGATGGCCGAAGAACCAGAAGAGGTGTTGCCACAGCAGCGCTCCGCCGTTGGCCGAGTCGAAGACGTGCGCCCCGAATTTCCGATCCGCCTCCAGCGCGAACAGCGCGGCGGCGAGGACGGGGAAGGCGAGCAGGACCAGGACCGCGGTCAGCAGCACGTTCCACACGAAGATCGGCATGCGGAACATGGTCATGCCCGGGGCGCGCATGCAGATGATGGTGGTGATGAAGTTGACCGCGCCGAGGATGGTGCCGAAGCCGGAGAAGGCCAGACCCATGATCCACATGTCGGCGCCGACGCCCGGCGAGCGGACCGCGTCCGACAGCGGGGAGTAGGCGAACCAGCCGAAGTCGGCCGCACCCTGCGGGGTGAGGAAGCCGCCGACGGCGATGGTGGAGCCGAACAGGTACAGCCAGTAGGCGAACATGTTCAGCCGCGGGAAGGCCACGTCCGGGGCGCCGATCTGCAGCGGCATGATCCAGTTCGTGAAGCCGGCGAACAGCGGCGTCGCGAACATCAGCAGCATGATCGTGCCGTGCATCGTGAACGCCTGGTTGAACTGCTCGTTCGACATGATCTGCAGACCAGGACGGGCGAGCTCGGCGCGCATCAGCAGCGCCATCACGCCGCCGATCAGGAAGAACGCGAACGACGTGACGAGGTAGAGCGTCCCGATCGTCTTGTGGTCAGTGGTGGTGAGCCACTTGATCACGACGTTGCCGGGCTGCTTGCGCCGGACCGGCAGCTCGTCTGAGTAGTGTCCCTCAGCTGCCGCGGCACCCTGGGGTTCGTTGAGGATGCTCACAGTACGTTCGACTCCCGGTTCTTCTCGTGACCCGTCTGCGCGATGCCGGCGGGAACGTAACCGGTCTGCCCCTTCTTGGCGAGGTCCTTGAGGTGCTGCTCGTAGCGCTCCGGGGAGACGACCTTCACGTTGAACAGCATGCGGGAGTGGTCGACGCCGCACAGCTCGGCGCACTTGCCCAGGAAGGTGCCCTCCTTGTTGGGGGTCACCTGGAAGGAGTTGGTGTGGCCCGGGATGACGTCCATCTTCATCAGGAACGGCACCACCCAGAAGGAGTGGATGACGTCACGTGAGGTGAGGACGAAGCGGACCGTCTTGCCCTTGGGCAGCCACAGGGTCGGACCCGGGTTGCCGGTCTGCGGGTTCCGCGTGGCGGGCGTGCCGACGTCGTAGACGCCGCCGGCGTTGGCCGGGAACGCGTTCTTGAACCTGTCCGGGATGTTCGCCAGGTTCGGGTCGGTCTTCGCGTCGCCCGTCACCCCGGGAACCGGAGTGATGTAGTTGAAGCCCCAGCTCCACTGGTAACCCACGACGTTGACCGTCACTTCGGGCTTCTTGTCCGTGAGGCTGAGGAGCTTCGACTCGTCACGTGCCGTGAAGTAGAACAGCACGGAGACGATGATGAGCGGGACCACCGTGTACAGCGCCTCGATGGGCATGTTGTACCGGGTCTGCGGAGGAACCTCGACCTTGGTGCGACTGCGCCGGTGGAAGATCGCACTCCAGATGATCAGACCCCACACCAGCACGCCGACGGCGAGCGCGGCAGCCCAGGAGCCCTGCCACAGGGAGAGGATCCGCGGAGCCTCTTCCGTGGTCGGGGTGGGCATACCAAGGCGGGGGAAGTCCTTGTATGTGCAACCGGTGGCGGTCGCCAGGACCAGGCCCGCGGTCATTGCCTGCAGCAGCTTCCGCCGCATCGGGCGCCGCGGCGAGCGGTCGGAGCCGTTGGGACTCACGTAGCGCCTTCCCGAGAGTCTCGCCCGCGCGGATCGGCTGCGGCCTGCCTTCTCATCTGGTCGGTCGCCGCCCTGCGTCGGGCAGGGGTTTGGATGTTTATGCGGACCAAACCCTAGCCGACGCCCTCCGGGGGTTCAGCGGGAGGGGTGCCTACTGGGTGGGGGGTTCGCTGAATTGGCGGCCGCGGGTGCGATGTGGCTGGTCGCGCAGTTCCCCGCGCCCCTGGGGGTTAGCGTTGGCGTGTGTCCTACTTTGACGCCGCTTCCAGTGCCCCTCTGCATCCCGTAGCTCGTCAGGCACTGTTGGCCTCCTTGGACGAGGGATGGGCCGACCCCGCACGTCTGTACCGGGAAGGACGGCGGGCACGGATGCTGCTGGACGCCGCGCGGGAAACGGCCGCCGAAGCCGTTGGATGCCGGGCGGACGAACTCAGCTTCACCGCTTCCGGTACGGGGGCCGTGCACGCCGGGATGGCGGGCGCGTTGGCCGGGCGGCGGCGGGTCGGACGTCACCTGATCGTGTCTGCTGTCGAACATTCCTCGGTGCTGCATGCCGCTGACGTGCACGAGGGCGGCGGGGGGACGGTCAGCCAGGTGGCGGTGGACCGGACGGGCGCCGTGGATCCGGCGGAGTACGCGGCCGCGCTCCGGCAGGACACCGCGCTGGCCTGTCTGCAGTCGGCCAATCATGAGGTGGGGACCGTACAGCCGGTGGCGGAGGTGGCCGAGGTGTGCCGGGCGGCGGGGGTGCCGTTGCTCGTGGACGCCGCGCAGTCGTTGGGGTGGGGGGCGGTCGGCGGTGACTGGTCGCTGCTCACGGCCAGTGCGCACA
>NZ_WVUG01000099.1 GCF_017614965.1 Streptomyces griseorubiginosus
AACGCCTCATCCGCGGCGCGGACATGCAGAGCGTCCCGGTCCGGGTCGGCGTAGACGGCCACGCTCGCGATGCCGGCGTCCCGACAGGCCCGGGCCACGCGGACAGCGATTTCGCCACGGTTGGCGACGAGCACCTTGCGCAGCATGATGCGCATACCTCCGAGTGTGTGGGGAGAAGCCCGCGTGCCCACGCAGAGCCGCTGGGCCCTGCCGTGGAAGCGGTCGGGCGGCGTCGGCAAGCGGTTGGACGGCGTCGCCGGTCCGGTCGGCAACCGGCTTTCCGCGCAGGGAAACCGGAGGCACCGGAATCAGCCGGCCCCACCGGGGACCGCTGGTCACCGGGAACCAGGCGGTCTCACCGGCAACCAGTCGTCCGCCCTGAACCGTTGACCTGGCCGAAAGCCGTCCAGCGGCATCCGGAACGGGTCGGCCCCCTCGTCGACGACTGGGCCGGACCAGTCGGTTGCGTCGGAACATGTGGCGGCCGCGGGGTCGTGAAGGGGCGGGTCAGGCGGAGGCGGTCACCGTGTCGGCCCGGTCGGCCCCGGCCGTTCCGTCCGCCAAGAGGGCGTCGACGGTCGCGGCGAGTTCCTCGACGGTTCCGGTGGTGTGGCTACGGGCATCGGCGTCGATCTTCCGGCACAGGCGGGAGAGCACCCGTCCGGGCCCGACCTCCACGTACTGCCACACCCCCCGGTCGGCCATCGTGCGCACGGTCTCGGTCCACCGCACCGGCTCGGCCAGTTGCCGGCGCAGTGCGGCGACGACCTCTTCCGCGCGGGTCACCGGGGCGGCAGTGACACTGGAGATCATGGGCACCTCCGGATCACGGAACTCCACCCCGGCCAGCGCCTCGGCGAACTCGGCCTCGATCTCGTTCATCAGCGAACAGTGGAAGGGCGCTCCCACTCCGAGGGGCACGACGCGGCGGGCGCCCGCCTCCTTCGCTGCTTCGGCCACTGCCCGGACCGCCTCCGTCTGGCCGGAGACCACAATCTGGGCGGGCTCGTTGTCGTTGGCCACCTCCACCACCTGGCCCGTCTCGGCTGCGGCCAGGTCGCACAGGGCCCGGACGTCCGGCAGGCTCAGGCCCACCACGGCCGTCATGGTTCCCGGCACCCGCTCGTTGACCTCGGCCATCAGCCGACCACGCAGCCGTACCAGGCGCAGGGCCTCCTGCCAGGGGAGCACGCCCGCGCACACGGCGGCGGCGTACTCACCGAGGCTGTGCCCGGCGACGACGGCGGGTTCCACATCGTGGGCACGGAGCACGTCCAGGACGATGATGCTGGTCAGGAAGACCGCGGGCTGGGTGACCGCGGTGTCCCGCAGGGCTTCGACCGGCCCTTCGTGGCACAGCCGGGACAGCGGAAAGCCCAGGATGTCGTCGGCGGTGCGGTAGTACGTGTCGAGCAGGTCGGGACGCCGCCGCACAAAGTCGGCACCCATGCCGACGCGCTGCGAGCCCTGGCCCGGGAAGACGAACGCGGTGGATGTCATGTCTGGTTGCTTCCTTTCCTCCAGGGCGAGTTCATGACGATCCCTCGGGCACGCCGTACCCGAATTACGTGCGCCGGAATACCGATTGCGACTGCTTTCCGGCCCGGCCGCGCCGGGGGCGGAAAAGCGGATCGGCGGTTTCGAGCTTCACCAGAGCGGCCCGCTCCGTCAAGGCCGCTGAAGAGCTGCGCAAAGGCTTGTCAGACGATTGCAAAGTCTCCAGGAGCATGAAAGGCAAACGTCACAGGAGTGTAATGCCGAGATGTTCACCCCCGGCGGGTCACGTTACGATGTCCTACGCAAAGGCCTCCGCAAAGGAAAGGACCTGCGCGCAACGCTGAAGAGACGATCGACGTTTTCTCTGTCCTGGACGGCCCCGGATGCCGACCCCGTGGTGGACGGGGCCGTGACCGACCGACAGACGATGTCCGTTTGCCGACCGCATCGCCTAGAACAGAGGACCTCGCGTGCGCATACTTCTCGTGGAACGTGACCAGAGGCTGGCCCGATGCGTCGCCGCCGATCTGCGACGGCAGGGATACGAGGTGGATCAGGCAGCGAGGGGAGGAGAGGCTCTGCGGTCCTGCCGGCAGGCCGACATGGTCCTGCTGGACCTGAGCCTTCCCGACCTGCCCGGTCCGCACGTCTGCCGTGACATCAGGGCCATCGCCGACGTGCCCGTGCTGGCGCTCAGCGGCGACCGTACCGAGGCCACCCGGGTACGGGCGTTGCGGGCGGGCGCCGATGACTGCCTCGACAAACCCTTCGGGTTCCGCGAGCTGGTGGCTCGCATCGAAGCGATCATGCGGCGAGCCGGTGCGGCACGGCCCCCCGAGACCGCTCCCGTCCCGGACCTGCCGGTGACGACGGACGCGGCCGCCCGGGTGGCCCGGGTCGGTGAGCGGGAACTCTCCCTCACCGAGAAGGAGTTCGACCTGCTCCACCTCTTGGTGTCCCGACCGGGGACGGTCGTCTCCCGGGAGGAGATCATGGCCAAGGTGTGGGGCGCCCCCTGGAACAGTCGGAGCCGCACGGTGGACACCCATGTCGGGAGCCTGCGCAAGAAGTTGGGGCACGACGAATGGATCGCCACGGTGCGCGGCGTGGGCTTCCGCTTCGCTCCGACCGGCCACCCGGCGCCGGCGGGGCCCATCGAGGTCCCCGTCAGGGCGGGAGGCTCGGGGCGCCGGGCGGCCCGTCCGCAAAAGACGGCGCCGCTCAGCGTGGTCCTCGCATCCTGACGGAACGACGGCCGCGCAGGGGCCCTGCGTCCCCGCGCCGCCGGCGGACCGTCCACGATAGGGACCGCTGCGCAGAGGATTTGCCCTCCCCATTGCCGTCTTCGTAACCCCGCAACAGGCCTACCTGCCTCCGGAGTTGGCATGACCATCTCCCCCTTGCGCCGTGCCGGGGCCGGTGAGGACGACCGGAGGACACCGCACGTGATCGACACCGACGACATCGACGTCCACCTCGGCCTGGAGGTCGGCATGGGCGAACACGATGCCACCGCGCTCACCCCGGACGGGTGACCGCGCATGTGTCGCGGCGGGCCGTGCTGCGCCTGCCGGTGTTCGAGTCCGGCGGTTCGCGCCCTCCGGGCGGGGAAAGACCGCCGCACGTCCGGCGCCCCCAGCTCCGCGTGCCGGAGCCGGAGCCGCGGGCAACTGCCCGCTCGACCCGAGAGGGCGAGAGGGCTCCAAGCGGGCACAGCGCGGCACGAGCGCCGGACGATCCCTGGGCGACTGTGCCGCACACTGCTGCACACCACCGATGGAGGTCTGACCGCGTGATCGAGGAGCTGCTCCCGGAGCCCGTGGTGGCCGTGGAAGCGTTCGGTGACGAGGAGGCTCGGGGGGCGGCGCTGTATCCCGAGGAGGAGCAGCTTGTGGCACGGGCGGTCGACAAACGCCGCCGGGAGTTCACGTCTGTACGGGTCTGTGCCCGACGCGCCATGGAGAAGCTCGGCGTGCCGCCCGGACCTGTCCTGAGCGGCGAGTGCGGTGCCCCGGTATGGCCCGACGGGCTGACCGGCACCATGACCCACTGCGACGGTTACCGCGCCGCTGCACTGGCGCGCACCCCGGACCTGGCCTCCCTCGGCATCGACGCCGAACCGCACGGGCAGTTGCCGGACGGCGTCTTCGAGAGCATCGCGCTGCCCACCGAACAACACCGGCACCGCGGGCTGCGTGCCGCCCGCCCCACCGTTCACTGGGACCGTCTGCTGTTCAGCGCCAAGGAGTCCGTCTACAAGGCGTGGTTCCCCCTCACCCACGCCCGGCTCAACTTCTCCGAGTCCGACGTCGAGTTCTTCACCGAACCGGGCCACGGCGGGCGTGGCCGCTTCCACGCCCGGCTCCTGGCCCCCGGGCCCAAGGTGGACGGCGTGCGCCTGAGCGCTTTCGAGGGGCGCTGGCTGGTCGGCAAGGGTCTGATGCTGACGGTGGTGACCGTCCCGCACCACTGAAGGCGCGCACCCGGGACGGCGCTGATGCCGCGCCGGTAGTCCCTGGCAGTCCGGGCGGGCCCGTGGGGGAGCGGAGCACTACCGGGCCTGCGCTACGCCCTCCCGGGTCAACTGCCACGGCTTGCGGTCGAGTCCGCCCACGTATCGGGTCATCGAACCGTCCGCACCGATGCCCCGGTAGCAGGGGCGCACGTTGAGCAGGGGGCTGGCGCCGATGGCCCCGCCGACGACCCGTGCGACGGCTCGGTGGGCGTCGATGCGCGCGGTGATCTCGCCGTACGTGACCGTTCCGCTGTAGGGCGCGTCGTCGAGCGCGGCCCACGCCCGTTCCCGGAACTCGGTGCCAGGCCCCAAGGGCAACCGGAAATCCTTGAGTTCACCCCGACGACCCGGCCGCCCTTCTGCCCGGCACGGACAGGGGGGTGGGGGAGGTGAGTGCACCGTCCGCGTCGGCGATGAGCAGCAGCCGGCCGACGGGCACGTCGAAGCCCGTCCAGTAGGTGGTCTCCGTCAGCAGTCCAGCGCCCCCGCGACCCGCAAGTGCTGAACAGCATGGGGCCGCCAGGGCTGCCGACTGTCGGGGACGTCGACGCCGGGCGGTGCGCCGCCCGGTGCGCGGGCGCGGACGGCGGCGACGACGGCCGGATCCGTGCCGGGCGGGGCTGGGGTGGCCGTCGGCTGGTGCCGTGGCGTCGAGGAGCGGTCCAAGAGCCCGATCTCGCCGAATCTGCGGTAGCGGTTCACCCACTTTGAGGCGCAGGCGCGGGAGATTCCCGTCTGAGCGGCGACGTGAGCAATGGGGGCGAGTTCGGCAGCGCTCGACGAGGCGGCGGCGCCCTTCAACGGACAGCGGTGCGTTGCGGCGAGTCATGCGGCTCACCGCGCTTGCGGGGAGGTGTGGCCCGTGGTGGCCTCCTTCGGCCGTGATACGTGGGCGACGAGGAAGAGCAGTACGCCACAGGTTGCGACCAGGATCCAGCCCGGGCGGGACGCGTGTGCGAGCCCCGCCGGGCTGGCGGCCGCGACCAGGCCGCCGGCGACAGCGATGCCGAGGGCGGAGCCGAGCTGCCGTGCGGTGGAGGTGATCGCCCCGGCCACGCCGGCGCGGGCGGGCGGCAGTCCATTGACCGCGGTGTTGGTGATCGGGGCGTTGGCGAAGCCGAACCCGATGCCGATGAGCGAGTACGCGGCCAGAAGCAGGAGGACGCTCGTGTGCGGGGTGAGCCGGACCAGGCAGAGCCCGCCGACCGTGATGAAACCGCCGGCAAGGAGCAGCGGCAGCCGCGGTCCCGCGCGGCCGACCATGCGGCCGGACCAGGGGGCGCAGACGGTCGCTCCGACGGCCAGGGGCAAGGTCGCCACGCCGGCGGCCAGCGGCGTCCATTCCCGAGTGTGCTGCAGGTAGAGGGTGTTCAGCAGAAGTGTCATGTTCAGGGCGACAAAGACCGCCACCGCGCCCATGACGGCACCGCTGAAGACCGGGCGCCCGAAGAGCCGCAGATCCATCAACGGATCACGTCGGCGGGACTCGACCCACACGAATCCGGCCGTCGCCACGGCAGCCCATGTGTATCCCGCCAGTGCCGCAGGCGACGTCCAGCCCAAGCGCGGCCCTTCGATCAGGACGCCGACCACGACTGCGAGGACCATGGTCAGCAGGACCTGGCCGGGAAGGTCGAGTCTCCGGGCTCGCTGTGCCCGGGACTCCGGCACGAACACCGCACTGAGCAGCAGAGCGGCCACGATGACGGGTGCGTTGATCCAGAACAGCGCCCGCCAGTCGAGCCATGCGAGCAGCGCGCCGCCCGTGACGGGTCCGGCGGCCATGCTCAGTCCGAACACTGACGCCCAGATGCCGATCGCCTGCGCCCGTTCCTTCGGGTCTGGCATCGCGTTCACCACGATCGCGAGCGCCACGGGGCTGAGCATCGAGGCACCGATGCCCTGCAGGGCGCGCGCCGCGATGAGTACGCCCGCCGACGGGGCGAGCGCGCAGACCAGTGAGGCCGCGCCGAACACTGTCAGCCCGCACTGGAACACCCGGCGGCGTCCAAAACGATCTGCCAGTGCGCCGGAGGAGATCAGGAGACTGGCCAGGACGAGGGTGTAGGCGTCCACGGTCCATTCGAGACCGCGCGTGTCGACATCCAGGCCGCGCCCGATGGCGGGCAGACCCACATTGACGATGGTGGTGTCCAGGCCCACCAGGAACATGCTCAGGCAGCAGACGGCCAGTACCGTCCATCGTCTGCGCGCGCTCAGCATGGGTTGCACAGGGTGTGTCGTCGCGGTCACGGTCTACCTCTGATGTCCGGGAACAATGCCCGCAAGGCTCGGCCCGGGCGGCGGCCGCAGGCCATCAATTTTGCGAACTCTGCAAAACTGGATCGATGAACACAGGATCCAGGGACGCGGAGCTGGCGCAGATTCTCGATGGCATCGGGCCCCGGCTGCGCAGGCTGCGCCGGGAACGGGGACTCACGCTCGAGGCACTCGCGGCCACGACCGGGATCTCGGTCAGCACACTGTCCCGGGTGGAATCGGGCAAGCGGCACCCGACTTTGGACCTGCTCATCCCGCTGGCACGGGCGCACCACGTCGCACTCGACCAGCTGGTGGCGGCGCCGGCCAGCGGTGACCCTCGGGTGCACCTCCGGCCGCTGCACAAGGAGCGCGGGAGCGTCCTCGTGCCCCTGACGCAGTATCCGGGCCGAGTGCAGGTTTTTAAGCAGGTACTGGCACCCCGCCAGCCGGAACTGGTCACCCACGAGGGCTATGAATGGCTCTACGTCCTCGCCGGGCGGTTGCGCCTCATCCTCGGGGCGCAGGACTTCACGCTGAGGCCCGGCGAAGTGGCCGAGTTCGACACCACCGAGCCCCACTGGTTCGGCCCCGCGGACACGAGCGCCGTGGAGATCCTGCACCTGTTCGGACCACGAGGAGACCAAGCCATCATCCGCGCCAGACCGTCCACAACCGATCCCACCCCGCCGACCACCCCAAACCCGCCGTCAACAATGTCATGAGCCGCAACACCTAAATGTGGACTGACCGTTTCAGATGTTGGCTCCGGCGTGGGCTCGGCGTCCCTCGGTGGTGGGACCGTGCCAGTCCAGGCACATCACGGTGGCGTCGTCCTGGAGCTTGCCGTCACTGGCGTCAGCGACGGCTGCGACGAGAGCGCGTACCACCTTGCGCGGATGCTCGGTGGCGGTGGCAGCCATGAGGGCGGGCAGGGCAAGTCGAGGCAGTACACGGAGGAGTTCAAACGGGACGCGGTCGCGCTCGTGCACTCGTCCGGGAAGACCGTCACCGAGGTGGCCCGCCAGCTCGGGGTCAGCGCCGAGGGACTGCGGAACTGGGTCAAGCAGGATGCGATCGGCCGCGGGCAGGGGGCGCCAGGAGACCTGACGACGGCAGAGCGGGAAGAGCTGCGCCGGCTGCGGAGGCTGGCCGCCGAGCGGGCCGCCGTCCCGGCGGACCCGGCCATCGGGCAGGGGACCCACACCGCCCTCCAGCTCGAAGACTCCCTTGCGCACCGTCGTCCCGCTCACCCCCGCGGCACGGGCGACAGCCCTCACCCCGCCGTGCCCCAGCAGCCGGGCCTCGGCGGCCAGCGCCAGCTGCTGCTGCCGCTCATTCAGATGGGTGAACAACACTCCGGGCCCGGCCGGAGGCCCGGTGTCCTGCGGCCGGGCAAGGACAACGGCAGGGTGGAGTCCACCCTCGTGCGGTGCGACCGCCGTCCCAGCGGCGTCCCAGCAGCCTGGCGCTGTCGCAGGTAGAAGGACGAGCATCCGTCCCACCATCCCACCGTCCCAGGAACGCCTTGGCATGCACGGGGCTTCACCAACAGCCTGTTGCCGCTGGGCGCCATGACGCCCAGCCAGAAAAGACACGTGCCTCGCACCCATGGGAGGAATGATGAAGAAGCGCGGCATCGCCGCTGTCGTCGCCGGCCTCGCGGCCACAGTACTGGGCCTGACTCCGGGCACGGCCAGCGCCTACGACAACGAACCGCTCAGCGCCAGCACCACGGGTGCCGCTGTCTCGCTCACCGTCGACTGGACCGGCTCGGAAACGTTCACGCTGCGCAACGTCAAGCTCAGTGACACCTCGTGCGACGCTCACCCGGTGTACTTCTACGTGAGCGTGCCTGGATTTCAGTACCCGAACCACTGGAACAGCAGCGGCTGCGGGACAACCTCTAACTGGAGCAGCCTGTCGGGCAGCGAGGACAGCGGCATCTACAGCTTGTGGGTGACGGTCTGCCGCGACACGACCTTCGACAATTGCAGCTCGTCCCACGCGTCGCTCAATCCCTACTACTGAGGATCCTGGGACGACCCGGATCTTGGGCACTGAGCAGTTCCCCGGTGGGGCAGGACGAAGCCGATGCGTCCTGCCCCGCCACGCAGCCGTCGTCGCACCGGCTGACCGGCGGCCATGGTGCATGCCGCGTGGATTCCATGAGCAGACTCGCCGCGGCGAGGTTGTCCTCGGCGAGGATGCGCAGGGGCAGACTGTCTGGTGCGGTCATCGTGCTGATCTCCTTCGGGCTTCGACACCTCGAAGATCAGCCGGTGGCCGTTCTTCTATGCGGGCATCAGCCCAACGCCGGAGCAAACCCCCGGATCAGGTCGAACCCGTACACCATCTCCATGGACGCACCCAGGGGTTCCCCGGGCTCGCGCACCGCCGCCGCGTGGAGCTTCTCCATACCAAAGGAACCGGCCAGCACCTTTGGTGGCGAGTTGAGGGGAAACACCTCGTTGACCGCGTTCCAGAACCCGAGGGCGCCGTCGCCCACGGCGAGGACGTGAGCGCGCTTTCCGCGCCGTGCAGCATCCCGCAGCAGGTTCGCCCACGACTCGCCGAGGAGCCGAGGAACTGCCCGAGTGCCGGCACCAAGTCGCCTGAGGACAGGCCGTGGAGGTGGAGCAGCGGTAAGACCTCGCTGATCTTTGGGGACTTCCTTGCCCAGGGCGGCAGGATCGCCGAGGAGAACTTGCGTTCACTCGTGGCCGCATCTATGCGCTTGTCGTTGACGCGCGGAGCGTTGACCTCGACCGTCCCGGCCGCAGTTCACGTTCCGGGGCTTGTGGTGTCCGTTGCGGACCACGAGCCGCCGCCCGCACTCGTCCTTCACGTCGGCCAATGCGGCTATTACGCGTCAACTTCGGCCTCCGGCGCGGCGGCCAGCATCCGCCTGGCGCCCTCCCGGACGATGTCGTCGATCAGGGACCTGCCTCGCGTCGAGTCGTCCTTGGTGACTTCCGTGAGCGTGGGCGTACCTTCCCAGCCGACGGGCCAAGGTCGGCCTACTCGATTCCAGCCAATCGATCACCGGGAAGGCACGCCTGTCGCGTCCAACCCGGGTCCGATCCACAGGCCTTGAGATTGCTGGCCGTCCTTCGCCTTTGTGAGCCTGGCCTGCCCCGTCGCCGACCCACGTCGAAGCCCTCTGCCGGCCACGCCTTCCGGCTGGCTACGAGCAGCTGGGAGCAATCCGCCTGCGGCATGGTATTGGCTTCGGCCGGGCGTTCATGGCGGCGAAAGGGAGGATCACCCTCCTCTTCTCAGCCACGGTGCGCAGCCTGCCGGGGGAGCCAGATCCGGCCCTTGACGCGATCCGGGTGCCAGGAGCCGACCGGGCCGTAGGTCACGTACTGACGCAGGGGGTCGTGGAGCCGGTACCGCCGCCGGCCGTCGGGGGGCGCTGTGACCGCATACGCCAGGTGGCGGTCGACCAGTTCATCGAGGAGATCCGCGGCCATTCCCGGTGACGGAGTCACCTCAGTCACCATGTCGTCGGCACTGAAGTCGCCGGTCACGTTCCTCAGCCGGAGCAATGCGGCCCGGAGCGGAGTCGGCAGCGAGCTGTAGTAGGCCGCCACACTGGCCTCCAGCGACAGATCGCCGATGCGCAGGAAGCGAAGCCGGTCCTGCTCGTTGGTCAACCGGTCCGCCAGATCACGCAGCGACCGGTGCGGTCGCCCTGATAGCCACAGCCCGGCGATGTGGAGAGCCAGAGGCAGACCGCCGCAGAACCGCAACACCCTGGACGCGGCCGATCGCTCTGCAGCTGTGCGGGCGGTGCCGAGCAGGTCCTGCAGCACCCGTAGGGCGTCCGTGTCGCCGAGGGCATCGATACTCTGACGAAATTGCCCGGTAAGAGCGGGCAGTTCACGGCGCGCGGCCACCAGCACGGCGTGGCACGAACCGTCCACCAGCAGTGGGCGCACCTGTGCCTCGCTGTCGACGTTGTCCAGGACGACGAGGATGCATTTTCTGCTCAGCGCGTCCCGTAACCGGGCAGCTGCCTCTTCCGGGTGATCGGCCACCGGGCCGGCGCCGAGGGAGCGCAGGACGCGGGGAACGATCTCGTCCGGCGTCATTGGTGTGGTGGACATGTTCGGGTGGAGGTCCACGAAGAGCTGACCATCCGGGAATCGGTCACGCGCACTGTGTGCCGCTTTGATGACCAGTGCGGTCTTCCCTGCACCGGGCGGCCCGACGACGACCACGGGTCGGCCTGTGTGGCCGTCTTTTGCGGCTGAGAGGTGAGCCCGCAGGGAAGCAAGGTGCGTCGCACGACCGACGAGGCTGTGGGGAGGGACAGGGGGGAGTTCGAAGGGTACGGGACCAGGCGCTGACAGGAGTTGTCCGGCGCTCGGTCGGCGCATCAGTCGGCCGATGTCCTCCGAGGGCAGTCCGAGGGCCTTGGCGATCAGAAGGAGCGACTGCTTGCGGGGACGGGAGGTGTGTCCGGTCTCGAGGTTGCGGATGGCCCGCACGCTCACCCCGGATCGCTCCGCGAGGTCTTGCTGGGTCAGACAGGCTGCCTCGCGTGCAGTGATCAGCGTTTCCGCGATGGTTGGTGACAACGATGTCCGGGATGTGGGAGCGGAAGTCTCCGGGGGAGGGGACGGCGAGCGGCCTGACACCCGAAGGCGGTCTGCGCCGTCACCGGTCTCGGCGGTCGTTGGTCGGCCGGCTCCGGGCGGCGTCGGGACGGCTTCGGTGCGGTTGGTGAGAACACCCTGTCGTGTCACGGATTTCCCAGGATTGGCGGGGCGGGACTGATCCTCAAGGGATTCGGCCGTGCGGCCGGCCTCGAGGGAGCAGTTCTTTACGTGCGATCGGGGCGCTCACAGTGAGGTGAAGGCCGCCTCCGAGCGCTGGCGGCGCGATCAGCTGGCTGCAGCGCGGTCGCAGGGCTGGCCATGAGCATGGAGTGCCCGAGAAGATGGACGAACGGCCATGGTGGGACGGCGAATCAATCCAAGGCCCGGTCCGCGGTGGGCAGCAAGGTCACCACGAACTTGTAGCGGGAGCCGCGGTACACCGAACGGACCCACTCCACCGGTCTGCCTTCCGTGTCGTGGGAGTGTCGGGACAGCAGCATCATGGGAAGGCCCACGATGGTCGAGAGCAGCCCGGCCTCGTACGGGTTCGCGAGCGTGGTCTCGATGCCCTCCTCGGCTTTCAGGAGGTGAACTCCATAGGCCTCGGCGAGTGCCGCGTACAAAGAGCTGTACCTGGTCAGCGTTTCGCGCAGGCCGGGGAAGCGTCGTGCGGGCAGGTGGGTCGACTCGATGGCCATGGGCTCGCCGTCGGCCAGCCGAAGTCGTTCGAGGAGCACTACCTCCTCGCCGATGTCGATGGCGAGCAGGCGCGCCAGTTCCTCGTCAGCCTTGATGTGACGCATATCGAGGATCCGTGAGGCAGGTTTGAGTCCCTGGGCCAGCATGTCCTCGGTGTAGGAGGTGAGCTGAAGGGTGCGGTAGAGCTTCGGCCGTGCGATGAACGTGCCCTTCCCGTGGATCCGGTCCAACTTGCCTTCACTGACGAGCTCTTGCAGGGCCCGCCGGACCGTGGTGCGCGAGGTGTCGAGGCTGACAGCGAGTAATCGCTCGGCGGGCACGCGTTCTCCCGGTCCCAGCGACTGCGCCATCTCGAGGATGTGCTGCTTGACTCGGTAGTACTTCGGCACCCGTGTAACGGCACCAGGCATTCCGGTGCCGCCTTGGACGACGCTCACTCTGGTGGTCATGCTCCGCCTTCCGGGCGCACTGCAGGTAATTCGTTATAGCCCGCCCGCTCGTCGTTGGTCTAGTCCAACTAGGAAGTGCGTGGTAGCACGGACGGGAGGCCCGCGGCCGGCCGGGTACATCGCGGTGAACGTCTGGGCGGACCTGAACCCGAGAATGGTGCAGGTCACGCACCGCAGGCCGGCACCCTCGTCATCAACGGGGTCCCCTGGCCGTCGGCCGGCCACAGTCATGGTGCTCCTACGCGCAAGTCGAGCAGGCCGCACCCCAGTCGGCACCTGGAGTCCCCGTTCATCGCGCCGCAGCGCGCACAGGAGCGGGTTCGGCCGGTAACAGGCAGCTGACAGGCAACTGGCGGCAACTTCTCCCGGCGACGATTGACATCACCAATTGGTCCAGTCCACTTTGGCTGCAACCTCAGTTCGATCAGTAACGGCCATGAGTTCCTCTCGGCCACTGAGGAATCGCGCCTTGGAGTGATCGCATGCCGACGCCCGACCCGTATCTGTACCGCGCCCCGACACGGCGCCCCTATTTCAGCGCTGACGGTGAGACCTACCTCGCGCAGACGCAACTGAGAGAGATAAAGCTCGAGGAGCCACAGTCGCTGCGCGTGCTGTCGGAACAGGATTTCGCCTTCTGGCAGACGTATGGCTATGTGGTGGTGCGCAACGCCGTCTCTCCAGGCGCGGCAAAGAGCCTGTACGAGTTCGCCTGGGAGTTCGCGGGGCTTGACCCCGACCGGCCCGAAACCTGGTACGAGGAACGTGAGTTCCGCTCTGACCTCGACCGTGACCTGCACGTCTACGGCTTCGTAGAGGCCTACCACCATCAGCTGATGTGGGACAACCGGCAGACCCAGCGGGTCTACGGCGCCTTCGCCGATGTGTGGGACTGCGAGGAGCTGTGGGTAACCCTGGATCGGCTGAACCTCAACCCGCCCAACCGGGGCAGCCGTTCACGCTCCCTCATCGCGCCGACCGACGAGGGATTCGACATCGAGCTGCACTGGGACGTGGACACCACCCTCGGCGTGCTGCCACAGCGGGTGCAGGGCATCCTGGCCCTCAACGACACTCAGCCCGAACTCGGCGGATTCCAATGCGCACCAGAGCTGTTCCGCCAGTTCGATGAGTGGCGGATCACGCAGACGGCCGATCGGGACCCGATCAGGCCCGCGATCGACCGCGCCGAGTTCTCCGTGGTACGTCCCGATCTGCAGGCCGGCGATCTGCTGATCTTCAACGGACTGCTGGCGCACGGCGTCGCGCCCAACGTCTCCGACAACGGCGTGCGGGCCGTGCAGTACCTGTCGATGATGCCGGCACTGGAGGAACACGAAGCGCTGCGCCGCTCCCGTGTCCATTCCTGGCGGACTCTCAGCACACCCGACTGGAACGCGACGCTGCTCGGAGACGCCGATCGGCACGAATCGCTTCGCTACGGTGCCGCGACGCTCAACGACCTCGGCAGGAAACTCCTGGGGCTCGACTCCTGGAGCGAACGAGAGAGCGCCAAGTGAAGGACACCACCAGCACCGACCGGATCTGCCTGGCTCTGCCGACCAACAGGGCGTGCGAGGAGGCCATCGTCGGCATCGCCGAGGAGGCCGCGTACGCAGCCCGCACCTTTGGTATCGAGGTGCACCTGCTCATCCTCGACTCCTGCGACCAGGCCACATGGACGGAACACACCCGCGTGGGGGCCGACCTGCCGGCCACCCCCGGCGTGATCGTCCACCACCTCGACGAAGCACGCCAACGTGAGTTCCTGCGGCGCACGATCCAGCGCTCCGACCTCGCCGCACCCGACCGGCTGCTCACCCTGATGCTGCCTGCCGAACTCTCCTACGGTGCTTGTACCAACCGTGCCTTCCTCATCGCCGGCGCACTCGGATGCCGGTCGGTGCACCGCAGGGACTCGGACTCCAGCTACCAGGTGCTGGATGGCGAAAAGGTCTTTCCCATCCATCACGAGCTGGCCTCACTCGGGAAGACCGCATCCCAGGCGTCGGCGGCCGTGACGGAGACCGTCCTCGCCCCGCACCACGGCCGGCGCCGGGTGTCGATGGTCGGAGCCTCCTTCGTCGGTGAACCGTCCGTGGACATCGCGGAGATCGAGCAGCTCGACGCGGGCGTCTACCACGACGTCGTCAGCCTGTGGGCCCCCGCCCACTGGCCGGACGAGCAGAAGGGACAACTCGTCGAGGAGTCCTTCAAGGGCGCCGGAACCACCCCCTTCACCGTGGATCACTCCACCCTGACACTCGTCGACCCCATGAGGGTCGACATGTGCAACATCGCCTTCCACCACGAGGTGTACGAGCGGGTGCCGCTGCCCCCGGCGACCGACACCATAGGCAGCGACTACTTCCTCATCCACCTCGTCCACGACGCCGCACTGCCCGGCGTACTGCACAACCGCCATATCCAGAACTTCTACACACCCTTCCGACGCACCGACGCCGGTTTCCGCGCCTACCAGCTGAGGTTTGTGAAGTTCCTGCTGTCGATGCTCTACCTCAACGACGTCTACGACCGGATGAGCGCGGCCCCCGACACCGCACTGCTGGACGAGCAGGAGCGGGTCCGCGCAGACGTCATCTCCGGCTTCCTTCGCCAGAGCGCCGGTCGGGACCAGACGGAGAACGTCTGGCGACTGGACCGGGTCAGTACGGCCTATCGCAAACTGGGCGGCCGCTACGCCGAGTTCGCCGACCTGATGGACGCGCGCCGGGAGCAGCTGCTGGACGAGGCGCAACAGGACACGGAGGACTTCGCGTACCTGATCGACGCCTGGCCCGTGCTCGTGCGCGCCGCCCGGGACACCGGCCTCGGGAGTGCGGGCGCGTGAGCTGGGACCTGGACACGCGACTGGCTTCCGCCCTGGCCGCCGCTGCAACGGACCGGGTCGTTTTCGATCTCACCGGGATCGAGAGGCAGTACGACCGCCTGGTGCGCGAACTGCCGGTCACCGTACGGTTCGCGATGAAGGCATGTCCGGTCGACGAGGTGCTGACCTGCCTCGCTGACCGAGGCGCCGGATTCGACGCGGCGAGCCCCGGCGAGATCGAGCAGGCGCTACGGAGGGGCGTGCCCGCGGACCGCATCCACTACGGCAACACCGTGAAGTCCGACGCGAGCATTGCCGAGGCCCACCGGCTCGGCGTGCGGACGTTCGCCACGGACAGCGTTCAGGACGTGGCGGCCATCGCCGCCAACGCCCCCGGCGCCCGTGTGTACTGCCGCCTGACCACCAGCGGCGAAGGCGCCCTGTGGGGACTGAGCCGCAAGTTCGGCTGCTCCCGGGAGGACGCCGTCCGCGTGCTGACCGTGGCCCGTGCCGCCGGCCTGACTCCGGCCGGGCTGTCGGTACACGTGGGATCACAGCAGATGACGTACGACGCGTGGCGTCAGGCCGTCGACCAACTGGCGGACGTCCTGGTGGCGTTGCGACACCGGGCCATCGTGCTGGACCACGTCAACCTCGGCGGCGGCCTGCCCGCCCTCGGGTACCTGGACCGGCGCGGCCGCCCGCTGGAGCCGCCGCTGGACAAGATGTTCGCTGTTCTGCGCGAGGGCATCGAGGAATTGCGGCGCCTGAACGCAGCGCCTCTCGACATCGTCATGGAGCCCGGCCGTCACCTGGTCGCCGATCACGGCGCGATCCGCGCACACGTCTACCGGCTCACCGAGCGGCGGCAGGCCGACGGAGAACTGGTGCACTGGCTCTACCTCAGCTGCGGAAAATTCAACGGCCTCTACGAGATGGACGAACTCTGCCACAGGCTCGTCTTTCCGGGACACGCCGATGGCGAGTACGTCGCGGCCGTCGTGGCCGGCCCCACATGCGACAGCGACGACGCCTACAGGAGCGCACACCTACGCGTGCCCAAGGCGCTGACGTCCGGCGACCCGGTGTGGATCCTGTCCGCCGGCGCCTACGCCACCAGTTACATGACGCAAGCCTTCAACGGCTTTGGACCGCTGCCGCACATGGTGACGCCTGCCGAACTCGGCCACGCGGAGGCGGCGTGAGCGAGGAGCGGGTCGGATACGACGAGCGCATCCGTCCGGTGCGGGACTATGACTGGCCGGGCATAGCCGCGGTGGAGGCAGCGGCCTATGCGGGAACTTCACTCACCGAGGGCCTGGCGGCGCTGGAATCGAAGGGGCGCGCCTCACCGGACACCTGCTTCGTGCTGGACCTCGACGGAGACATAGAAGGCTACCTGCTCGCGCTGCCCTACCCGAGGTTCCAGTACCCACCGCTGGCCCGGGTCGACGAGCCGGCACACGACTCACGCAACCTCCATCTTCACGACATGGTCGTCGCCCCCGAGCAGCGGGGCAACGGGTGGGGGCGGGGCCTGCTGACCCGGTTGGCGGCCGCCGCGCGACCGAGGTTCGAGCACATCTCCCTCGTCGCCGTCGACGGCATGGCCCCCTTCTGGGCCGCCCACGGTTACCGGGCCCACCCACGGGTCCGGCTCCCGGAGAGCTACGGCGAAAACGCTGTGTACATGTCCATCGCGGTATCCGGCAGAGATACCAGCCCTTCGCAGGAGGCGGCCCGATTTCCATGCCCCGTGTCCTAGACGATTTCAGGCGTACGCAGTTGGCCATCGCGGCGCTGTTCTGTTTCCTGGGGTTCCAGTACGCCACCTGGGCCTCCCGCATCCCCGCCCTCAAGGAACGCCTCGATCTGAGCGCCGGCGAGGTGGGCCTGCTGCTCGTGGTCACGGGGGCGGGCGCGGTGGCCTCCTTTCCGCTCATCACGTACCTGATGCAGCGCCTCGGGGCGCGCAGCGTCGCCCTGCTGTCCGGGCTCAGCCTGGTGGCGATCCTCCTTGTGCTGGCCGTGGCCCCGAACTACCCGACGGCGCTGGTGATTGTCTGCGCGGACGGCGTGGCCGTGGGCTGTCTGAATGTGGCGATGAACGCGCAGGGCGCCGCTTTGGAGAAGGTGCACGGACGTACGGCGATGACACAGCTGCACGCCACCTTCAGTGCGGGTTCGTTCCTTGCCGCCCTGTTGTCGTCAGGGGTGACGGCACTGACTCCGGACATCGCCTTCCATTTCGCCGTCGCCGCGGTGATCCTCCTCGTGCTCCTCGCGTATGCACGTCCGCGTCTGCTCGCGGAAGAGGTTTCCGCAGCCTCCTCGGGCGAGCCGGTAGCCGAGCAGGAGGAGGGCAAGCGCCGCCGCAGGTTCACCCGGCTGACACTGGCAGTGCTCTGGCTCGGCTGCGCCATGGTGTTCGCCGAGGTCGTCGAAGGGTCCATGAACGACTGGTCCGCGCTTTATCTGAAGGACATCGCCCACGCGTCACCCCAGGTCGCGCCGTTGGGTATCGCCGTCATCTCGAGCGTGATGATCGTCGCACGCCTCTTCGGTGACGGCTGGCGCAGCCGCTGGGGTGACGCCAGCGTCGTCCGCGTCGGCAGCACGGCGGCCGGCGCCGGGCTGGGCCTCGCTCTGCTGACCGGAGGGGTTGTTCCCGCGCTCATCGGTTTCGCGTGCGTGGGGCTGGGTGTGGCCGCCGTGGCACCATGCCTCTACGTCGCCGCCGCGGCCGAAGGGCCGCAAGCTCTCTCTGTCGTCGCCGCCACGGGCACCACCGGTCTGCTCGTCGGACCCGCGCTGATCGGATTCGTCGCCGAAGTGAGCGACCTGGCCTGGGGCATGGCCGTAGTGGCAGCCTCGGCCGTCGTCGTCTCCCTGTGCACGACGCGCCTCCGCTTCGTCTCCGCGAAAGCCTCGTCCGAGGTGAGCGAGACAGACATGGTCGACAAGGGGACGACGTGATCCTTCCGCCAGGGCGGACGCTCATCCGCGGTGTCGGCTGCGGCCGATAGTGCGGACTGCTCGTGAGCCACACACAGCACCAGCGCATGCTCGGGGCCCCGGCGACGACGCACGCATCCTCTGATCGTGAAGGCTCTGCAACTGGCTACTGCTCGTCTCTGGCGTCCCCCCTCACGGGAGGTGCCGTAAGGGGGACAGTGTGAGCAGTGCGGGGTACCCAGGGCAAGGGCAGCAGGCTTGATCGAGCACCACCACTCACTGAATACAGCGCGGATCTCCCAAGAAGGGGGTGGACAACCGTTGGCCTGGCTCAGTGGACGGCGGCTGGACTCGCGCGAGGGGAGGCTCAGGTGATCGGCTGCATCATCTCGGAGCGGATCTGGAGGGTACTCCGCGCCGTAGCCTTCAGATCGAGGTTCCGTGAGGCAATGAGAGTCATGTCTGCCACCCGGGCCCAGGTGTTGCCGTCCGCCCAGACGCAGACGGGGTAGGTGAGTGTCCGTCCGTCGGTCCAGGTCCGGGTCAGCGCCTCGCAGCTGATTTTGATGCGGGAGCCGGACGGGGTGTCATCTTCCGGAGGCGTGAGCACCTTGACCTGGCTGTTCTTGGAGGCGTTGTCCGCCAGGACGCGGGAGCGCACCTCTTCGGTGTTCTTGAACCGGCCGTACATGCCGGTCACTGCGAGATCACCCTTTTCGACGCTTGCCGGCCGGTAGACGGCGGCGATGCCGTGGACGTCCTCGGCATCCCAGCTGTGCCTCCAGATCCTCTGCAGCGCCGGGCCCTCGGTCAGGGAGTCGTCCTCTTCCAGCATGAAGCGGCCGTCGAGCAGGGTTCGCGGCACGGTCAGGGAGAACTGTCCTCGGGGATAGCCGCTCTCGAGCTCCTTCCCTATCAGCACCAGCGTCGCCACGAGCACAACGACCAGGAAGACAACCCCGCCGATGATCGCGGCCACGAGGGGGACCTGGCTCTTCGTCGGCGGGGCAGGGGGCGTAGTGCCCCAGGGGGAGACAGGCGTCTGGTACGGCGATTGTGGCGCCGGGGGCATGGACACGCCAGAACAGTACTCAAAGTCCCCGAGACATTTCACGGGTGCCCCCGCTTCAGGGGCGTCACAGTCCGCAACGCGCGCGGTAGACACCGCCATGAACTGGTCCTTGACGGCCACCGCTTGAACTAGCAGGGCTTCAGGGATCGAGAAGCCCTCGGTTCTGTCCCTTCCCACGACCGCAGGCCCGCCCTCAGGACCGCAGCCTGACGGACGTGTTCGGCGAGCAGCTGTGCGAGATCGTGGAAGCAAGGTGCCCGCGTGCGCCAGCCGAGGAAATGGAGCGCGCCGAGGCCCAGTTGGACGCGAGTGGGTGCCGAGGCCCAGCTGGACGCGAGTGGCTGGACGGGCTCGCGCACGCGCCGCGCCGACGAAGTGTGCCGCTACGCCGCTCTGACCCGCACGCGTTGTCGGACGCGAGCCGTACGCCGGGGCCCGGTGCCCGGTCCGCGAACCAAGCGCACTCGGACCGTCGGCCGTTCTTTGCCTGGACCACCGACCGCCCTGTGGGCCGACAGCGTTCGGGTCGCATGCGCGTCGCGACGTCCGCCAAGGACATGCCGGCCCCATCTCCGAGGGGCACGCCGGCCTCGCTGTTCCGCCGGTCATCGTCCCTTTCGCCGACCAGTCGGTCAGCGCGGCGCTGACGTAGGGCGTGGCTCAGGACCTAGCGGAGACGTGACGTGTTCGTTGCCGCCGACTTGCTTTACAGCCCCGCAATATTGGATTAACTTCCAATGTTGGAAGCACTTCCAAATGTCCCGCGAGCCCAACGATGCGAGCCGTGTTACGGAGGTCTGATGACCGACCGATTGAATGTGACGTTTCCTTCGGGGTCGGACGAGTGTCACGCCTGGCTGTACGTGCCCGAGGGCGGGGGGCGGCGTCCCGTGCTGGTCATGGCACACGGTCTCGGTGGGGTCCGCGATATGCGGCTGGACGCCTACGCCGAGCGTTTCGCCGCCGTCGGCTACGCGTGTCTGGTGTTCGACTACCGGCACTTCGGGGCCAGTGGCGGCCAGCCGCGACAGCTACTGAGCATCAGGCGGCAGCTCCAGGACTGGCGGGCCGCCGTGGCGTACGCGCGGTCCCGGCCGGAGGCCGATCCTCGGCGTGTGGTGCTGTGGGGCACCTCTTTCGGCGGTGGCCATGTCCTGGCGACGGCCGCCCAGGACCCGGCCGTCGCCGCCGTCATCGCCCAGGGCCTGTTCACCGACGGTGTCGCCTCTGCCCTGGCGATGCGCCCGGACACCTCGGTGAAGGTGATGGCCCGCGCGGTCCGTGATGTGGTCTGCGCCCGTCTTGGGCGCCCTCCCGTCATGGTCGCGACGGCGGGGCCGCCCGGATCCGCCGCGTTGATGACCGCTGCGGACGCCGAGCCCGGCTACCTGGCCCTCGTGCCCGACGACGCGCTCTTCTCCAACCAGGTTGCGGCGCGGTTCGCCCTGGACATCCTCCGCTACCGGCCGGGCCGCCGGACCGCGAAGATCGCATGCCCGGTGCTGTTCTGCGTGTGCGAGCAAGACAGCGTGGCCCCCGCGCGGCAGACCCTGCGCCATGCCCGCAGGGCCCCGCGCGGTGAGATCCGCCGCTACTCCGACGGTCACTTCGACATCTACCTCGGTGAGCCCTTCGAACGCGTTGTCACGGACCAGCTCGGCTTCCTGGCCCGGCACGTCCCCATCGGCTCCGCACCCGGTGAGGCCCCGGGACCCACGACACCCTGAAAGAGGTACGAGATGCCCGCCTACCCGATTGCGGGGAAGACCGTCTTCATCACCGGCGCAGCCGGAGGCATCGGTGCGGCCACCGCCCGCACGCTGCACTCGCGCGGAGCCAACGTGGTCCTCGCCGACCGTGGCATCGACGCCACATCGGTCCTCGCCCGCCACCTCGGCGGCGACAGGACACTGGCGCTGTCGGTGGATGTCACCGACAGCGCCGCACTGGCCGACGCGGTGGACCGTACGGTCGACCGGTTCGGCGGCCTGGATGTCGTCTTCGCCAACGCGGGGATCGCGGCCGATCCGCCGGCGACGATCGCCACCATCGATCCGGCCGTGTTCGAGCGCGTCGTCGAAGTGGACCTGCTGGGCGTCTGGCGCACCGTTCGCGCCGCACTGCCGCACGTCATCGCGGCGCGCGGGCACGTCCTGGTCACCGCTTCGGTGTACGCCTACTTCAACGGCATGACCAACGCCCCCTACGCCATGTCGAAGGCCGGCGTCGAGCAGTTCGGCCGCGCCCTGCGCGCCGAACTCGGCATCCACGGCGCCAGCGCCGGGGTGCTCTACCCCGGCTGGGTCCACACGCCCATCGCTAAGGCAGCCTTCGGAAGCAGCGACATCACCACCCGCATGCGCGAGATCGCCTTCCCGTCCCTGCTCGGCAAGGCCATCTCCCCCACGCGCGTCGCGGACGCCGTCGTCCGCGGCATCGAGAACCGCTCGGCCCGTGTCATGGTCCCCCGCAGATGGGTACCGTTTTCGGCCCTGCGCGGCGTCCTCAATCCCGTCACCGATCTCATCGCCGAACGCCACCCCGAACTGCGCCGACTCCTGCGCCGACTCGAGGAATCCGCCGACCCCGCAGGCAAGTCCCCGCAGACCAACTCACCGAGGTAGGCCGTCATGACCCGTTACGACCTGGCCGGGCGCACCGTCGCCCTCACCGGCTCCACCGGCGGCCTCGGCATCGCCCTGGCCAACGCCCTGCGCGAGCGGGGTGCCAACCTCGCACTGCTCGACCTCGACGCCGAGGCGGCGCAGGCTCAGGCGGAGAAACTGGGCGGCGACACAGTCGCCCGGGGCTGGGGCGTGGACGTCCGTGATCTCGCCGCACTGCAGACGGCCACGGACGAGGCCGCCGCGCACTTCGGACGCCTCGATGTCGCCGTCGCCGGCGCGGGCATCGACACCATGGCCCCCCTGGCGACGATCGACCCTGCCGCCTACGAGCGGGTGATCGACATCAACCTCAACGGCGTCTGGCGCACCTTCCGGGCGGCTCTGCCCCACGTCGAGGCCCAACGCGGCTATCTCCTCGCGATCTCCTCCATGGCCGCCTTCGTGCACTCGCCGCTCCAGGTCTCCTACACCGCGAGCAAGGCCGGCGTGTGGGCGATGTGCGACAGCCTTCGCCTGGAGGTTCGCCACCTGGGTGTCGGTGTCGGCAGCGCCCACCCCACGTTCTTCCGCACTCCGATGATGGACGACGTGACCGCGGACCCGGCCGGGCACACCCTCTGGGGCGGCAACTCCAAGGGGTTGTGGAATATGGTGCCGCTGGAGAAGGTCATCGCCGGCATCGTCCGCGGCATCGAGCTCCGTGCCGATCGCGTCGTCGTCCCCAGGTCCCTCACCCTGACCGCGAACGCTCCCGGCCTGTTCCGGCCGATACTCGAACGTGTCGGTTTCCGCTCTCAGACGGTCCGGCGCGCCCTCAACCTCGCCTCGGCGTCGGGCTGGCACGACCCGGCGGTGCATGAGCGCCACCAGGCCGGTTCCCGCTGAAATCCGGGCTGGAGGAAGTGGCCCAGGGGGTCCGGCCGTTCGAGCACCTCGTAAAGTAGCGAAGACCATGACAATCAAGGTCACACGCACGACACGTCGGGCCGCCGCAACCCGTGCGGCCATCGTCGACGCCGCCGAGGAACTGCTGGCCTCCGGAGGCCCCGACGCGGTCACCTTGGAAGGCATCGCGGAACGCGCGGATGTCGCCGTGCAGACGGTGTACAACCGGGTGGGCGGCCGCGCGGCCGTTCTCATCGCGGTTGCCGAGCGGGCACTCGAGGACAACCGGACCTACATGGACGACGCCTACGCCGCCCCGGGCACCCCGGTGGAACGCATCAGGGCCGCCTCGGCCGCGTACGTCCGCTTCGCCGCCGAGCGCCCGCACCAGTTCCGCCTGCTGGCCGAGCCGCCGGACGAACCCGCGGCCCTGGAACGGGTCGCCGCGCTCGTCGACGAGCAGAACGCCAAACTCGCCGCCGCCCTGGCCGACGGGGTGGCCGACGGCTCCCTCGCCGCCGACCTCGACCCCGTCACCACCGCCACCGCTCTGTGGGCTGCCATGAACGGCGTTCTCGGCCTCTCCTGGCGCGCGGACCGACTCCGCGCTGACGCCTCCCAATTGACGGAACTCGTCGCAGCTGTGGAAAGGGTGGTTCTCCGCGGACTGCTCGCCCGCTGAAGTCCGCCCGGGGCCCGACCTGTGCCCGGAGCCGGTCAATGCGCACCGCCGAGGTTGAGGATCACGGCCTTCTCCCGCTGGGCCGCCCACTCCCAGGGCATCCAGCTCGACCGCGCCGGACGACTGGCACAGCGACTGCTGGAACAGGGCGAGGCCTCCGCCGATCCGGTCGTCCGAACCTACGGCTGGCACGCGTGGGGCATACACCAATGGGACGTCGGCAACATCGGCGAGGCGTTCCGGTATCTGAGCCGAAGCCGCTCCACCGTGCTCGACGATCTGGCCGACGTCGGGGAGGACACACTCCGGCGCGACCTGCGCCTGCTCGGCCCCGCCATGCTCGCGCTCATGACAGCGCTGCACGGCGACGCCGACACGGCACGGGCGCTGTTCGACACGATCAAGGCCACCGCTGACGGCGACGCCTATGTGCTCACCGTCTGGGCGGCCTTCGCCTGTACGGCCGCGGCACTCTCCGGCGACCCCGTGAGGGCGCTGCACACGGCCGAACGCGGCAGCGCCCTGGACCCGGAGTTCTCCTTCGTCTCCCTGGGCAGCTATCAGCGGCTGACGCAGTGCTGGGCGCATGCCGTGACCGGAGAGGACCCGGCCGGATCGGCAGCGCAGGCACAACGCCTCATCACCAGCACTGGCCGACCCACCACGCTCCGGTCTGGCGACCTGGCACGGCCTCCTCGGCGAGATGTGGCTTGCCGCGGGCAGACTCGACGAAGCCACGGCAGCCCTCGACCAAGCCGACTCGGCCCTCGACGCCTACGGCCAGCGCTACGCCGAGAGCTTCCTGCTCCTGTTGCGCGCGCGGCTGATGGGGCCCGCGGCGCGCCGGTCGCCGCCGTCCGGGCGGCCGCCGAGCGGGCCCGGGCGCTCTCCGCCGAGCGCGAGGCCCACCTGTTCGCCCGCCGCGCCGAGGAGTTGCTGGCCGGGCTGGCCGACACGTAAGGACACCGCATCGGCACCGTGGACGGTACGTCATGGTGACGGAGCGCCGATGGCCGTTGCGAACGTATCCGCAGGCCGGTCCGCCGCGCTTGACGACAACGGAACCGACGGTGAATCAGAGCCCGGCGCACGCCCGGAGTTCCGTTCAGTGCGCGTCAAGTGACCCGCCCTACGCTGACCGGCGATCACCCTCGAGAACGCCGGAGAGCGAAGGGGCATACACCGATGACGACAACTCGCCGGGCACTGTTGGCCGGATCCGCCGCGGTCGTAGCAGGAGCCGCACTCGACACGCCCACCGCACAGGCACACACCACAAGCAGCAGCGGCAAGAAGCCCACCGTGGTACTCGTGCACGGCGCATTCGCCGACGCCTCCGGCTGGAACGGCGTCGCCTCCCGGCTCATCCACGACGGCTATCCGGTCATCGCCCCGCCCAACCCACTGCGCAGCGTGGCCTCCGACTCCGCCTATGTGGCCGGCATCCTCGCGACTCTCAGCGGCCCGCTCGTCCTGGTCGCGCACTCCTACGGCGGGATCGTCGTCACCAACGCAGCTGCCGGCAATCCGAACGTGAAGGCCCTGGTGTACGTGGACGCGTTCGTGCCCGATCAGGGCGAGACGTTGCAGGGCCTGCAGACGAAGTACCCGGGAAGCAGAATCAACGAGGCGGCGCTGGACTTCCGTCCCTACGGCGAGGGTCTCGTCGACGCCTACATCAAGAAGGAGTTCTTCCACGACGTATTCGCCGCGGACCTGCCCAGGTCGACCACCGATCTGATGTGGGCCGGCCAGCGGCCGGCCGACACGCGCGCCCTCGGGGAGCCGTCCGGCCCCCCGGCCTGGAAGACCATTCCGTCCTGGTACCTCGTGGGCCGAGACGACCAGGTGCTGCCCCCGGCGGCCCAGCGGTTCATGGCGCGCCGGGCGGGCGCACACACCTGCGAGGCCGACACCTCGCATGTCGCGATGATCTCGCAGCCCGCGGCGACGGCCGCGCTGATCAAACGCGCAGCATGCTGACCCACCAGGCCGGCGAAGCCCGGGGAGTGTCATTGCTCCCGACACAACCCGCGGACGGCGACACCCCGCGACGGCCGAGCTCATCAACCGCGCCGCGGGCTGACCAGCCGGGGCCGAGCAAAGGACGAGCCGATGCATCAGCATGCGTACGACAGCCAGTGCGGCGCCGATGAGAACCGGCACACCCTCGCGACCTCGACAAAACCGGCGGGTGCGCGCCGGCTGTGCCTCACCGGGACGACGCGGCCGGGACAGAGGTGCTGTCGGTGGACTACCAGGCGTTGATGGCCGCTGCCGTGGAGGCGGAGCGATCGAACAGAGTGACTACGCTCTGCGGTGCTTCCTGGCCGAAGAACATCTCCAGGTTCTGCGCCGAGCGGCTGGCCGCGTCGCCACTACGCATGAACAGCCGCTCTTCGTAGGCCGCGAGCGCGATCTCGCTGTCGGGTTGCTCAACCAGCTTGCTCGCCAGGTCCGCGCCGTCGTACATGGCGAGGTTCGCCCCCTCGCCGGCGAACGGCGACATCAGATGCGCGGCGTCGCCGACGAGCGTCACGCCGGGCACCCTGTCCCATGTGAGTCCGACGGGCAGGGCATAGATGGGGCGGAGCCACGGTTCCACGTCGCTCTGTGTCACGAAGGCGGTGAGCAGCGGCGACCAGCCATGGAACTCGTCGGCAAGTTGACGGAGGCCAGCGGACGGGTCGGCAAAGTTGATCGACCTCATCCACTCCTCGGGCTTGTTCAGCGCCACGTATCCGCGCACCTGCCCGTCGGCATGGCGATGCGCGATGATGCCTTTGCCCGGCGCGACCGCCATCAGTGTGCCGCTGCCGATCGCAGCCACGCTCGCCAGACAGTTCTGGTCGCGCGAGGCGAGGGCGATCTCGATGAAGCAGGTTCCGCTGAAGACAGGCTTGGCGGGGGTGAGCAGCGGACGCACTTTCGACCAGGCACCGTCCGCGCCGATGACGATGTCGGCGCGCGTGGCGGAACCTTCCGCGAAGGTGAGGACGTAGCCGCCCTCCGGAAGGTGCCGGACCGAGGTGACCTTGCGGTCCCACCTGATCGTCCCGGGCGTCAACGAGTCGATGAGCAGGCGCCTGAGTTCGCCGCGATCCACCTCAGGACGGGCCGAACCGGGGTCCGCAGGCATGTCGAACAGGATCGTGCCGTGGCGGTCCACCACACGCTTGGCATCCTCGCCCGGGCGGACCAGGGTGAGGAACTCGTCGTACAGACCAGCTGTGCGAAGCGCGACCTGTCCGGTCTCTTCGTGGATGTCAAGCAGGCCGCCCTGTGCACGGGTCGTCGCCGAAGCCTCACCCTCGTAGATCGTCGCGGCGACGGCGTGAGTCTGAAGCACCCGCGCGAGCGTCAGCCCACCCAGTCCCGCTCCGACAATGGCGATGGTCTTCTGCATGCTGCGCTCCTGTGTTGCGCCGACACGCGCCGGCGATGGTCAGCGCCAAAAGCGGACGGAATGCCCGATCTCGGCAAGGAGACGCTCACCGATCAGAACCATCTGCATCGATGTACGAGCGATGTCCGGCGGGTGGACCGCGGAACATCGTTTTTCGCGACCTCGTGACTATAACTCGGTATCCGCCGCGCGGTGACCGGGACCGCTCACGCTGAGACGCACCGCGCCAACCACGTTCATCCTCGACAACCGCCCCGACCGGCTCGGCAGTGCTGGCGGAAAGATGACACTCGCTGTACTTCCCTGGGTGCACGGACCTGTCCGTCCACATCAGACACGTCACGGAGCTGCCCGCATGACGACGTCCGCGCGGGCGTACGAGCTCGTCGCTGCTCTGACGGGAGAAGAGCCAGGGCGGCCTCCAAGTCCGGCCCGCAGAAGTGCAGCTGGCCCAAACGTCGTCGGCTGGCATCAGCAGTGCAGGGCGGGTTCCGGCTTCGCTCCCTTCACCAGCGACTTCACCAGCGTGAACACTTCGCCGGTCTGGGGGTCATGCTCGAGGCGGGTGTCAACCGCAGCCACGGCGACACGGTATGCCGCAAGCTGCGCCGCACTGGCCTGCCCGACGACCAGCCCTGCCGCGCAGAGTTGGGTGAGTTCATCCGCATCCTCTGCCTGCAGTTCCGACATCGTGTCCTCGAAGGTGGCGGACGCGGCGTGGATGAGCGCCTGGCGTTGTTCGGGACTCAGGCGCTTCAGCGCGGTGTCACTGATGAAGGGGACGACCATGCGGGGCCACAGCACCAGATTCCCTGCGAGATACTTCTTGGAGGAGATGTAGCCTTCGTGGTTGAAGGAGGCGATCGAGGACTCGATGCCGTCCATGTCGCTGACCGACCCGGAGAGCGGATACCAGCGGGTGCGTGCGCCCAGCGCGTGGAAAGTGTCGTCTGCCAGTTTCGACTGTGCCACGCCGACGAGTCGCCCGCGCAGGCCGGTTGGGGTCGGGGCCGAGCGCCTCGCGGTGAACAGGTAGCGAAATTGGCCCGGCAGCAGGCCGAGGCCGGTGATCCCCGGGACGCTCAGTGCGGTGCCCAGCCGCTTGTACAGGGGGCTCTTGACCAGCCGTTCCTGGGCCACGTAACTCGTGATCAGCTCTGGCGCGCTGAGTATCCGCACGGGGCCGGGGAAAGCCCGCGTGCCTGCCACCCCCAGATCCGCTTTGCCCGCCTGCACATCGGCGATAGTGCCGTTCTCGTAGGCGAGTTGGCCCGTCCGCCACTTGAGCTTGGTGTCGATCTGCAGGGATCCCTCAGTCGCCTTGGCGACCTGTTGGATGAACCTGTCCACCGAAGACGTGGTGCCGTAGGGGACGGCCATCGTCAGATGGACCACTTTTGGGGACGTTCCCGTCGGGTCGGATCTGGAGTGCTGCGCCTTCGGTGCGCCCGATGTGCAAGCGGCGAGCGCTAGTGCTGTGACCGCGTTGGTTCGCCGGGTTGGTGGTCGTGGCGGTTGGATGTGGAGTGACGTCCGATCCGATCGCTGGAGGCGCGGTGGCCGAGCCCGTCCGTGTGCGCAGACTGACCGACCAGG
>NZ_WVUG01000009.1 GCF_017614965.1 Streptomyces griseorubiginosus
CCGTTCGGCCCGTCGGCCCCCTCCAGCACGGGAACCCCCACCCCGACGGCCAGCTCCCGGACCCGCGTCTTGTCCCCGAACACCGCCAGCACCTCCGGCGAGGGGCCCACGAACACGATCCCCGCCTCCGCGCAGCGGCGCGCGAACTCCGCGTCCTCGCTCAGGAAGCCGTAACCGGGGTGGAGGTAGTCGCAGCCGGTGCTCCGGGCGGCGGCGAGCAGGGCGTCGCCGTCCAGGTAACCGCTCACCGCTACGGACTCGTCGGCGAGCCGGGCATGGCCGTCGTCGCGCTCCTCGTACACGGCGACCGCACGCAGCCCGGCCTCCGCCGCTGCCCTCAGCACCCGGACGGCGACCTCCCCGCGGTTGGCGACGAGCACGGCGGCAGAACCCATGGAACCCTCCAGGCAGCGGACGTCATCGACCGGCCCGATCATGCTCATCGACGCCGTAGCCGCCGTCAACGCGCCGATCGCACCAGCCAGTCGTACGCGGCCCGCGCCGTGAACTCCGGCTGCCCGCCGCGCAGGAGCAGGTCCGCGGTGGCGAACTGCGGTGCGTCGGCCTGCGCGGTGAGGTACGGGACGGCGATGCAACGCATCCCGGCCGCGTGCGCGGCGGCGGCGCCGGGCGCCGCGTCCTCCACCACCACGCAGTCCGCCGGGGAGGCCCCGAGGCGCCGGGCTGCCTCCAGGAAGACGTCCGGCGCGGGCTTTCCGTGGGGCACCTCGTCGGCCGAGACGACCGTACGCAGATACGCGTCCAGGCCCGTGCCCGCGAGGATCGCCTCGATGGCCTCCGGTGACGAACCCGAGGCCACGGCCATCGGCACGTCCTCGGTCGCGAGCAGTTCCACGAACTCGCGCATCTCCGGGTACACGCGCGTGGCGGCGCCGGCCAGCTTTAGATAACGGCGGTTCGTCGCGGCGAGCAGTTCGTCGGCGGGGGCCGTCAGGCCGTACTCCCGCTTCCACAGCCGTGCCGTCTCCTGCGTGCTCACGCCGACGTACCGCTCGTGCTCGGTCCAGGTGAAGCCGGGGACACCGTGCTCGGCGAGGGTCCGGCGGCTCGCTTCGTAGTAGTTCGGCTCGCTGTCCACGAGTGTTCCGTCGAGATCGAAGATGACCGAGAGAGTGCCGAGCTTGCTCATGCGCCCAGCATGGCAAAGGTCATGTCCAGCATGGCAGAGGCCATGTCCGGGATGGCACAGGTCATGTCCGGGCCGACCGGCCGATCGACTCGACCAGCGGCAGCAGCCGCTGCGGAACGCGCTCGCGCAGGGCGACCTCGGTGCGGGTGCGTACGACACCGGGCATGCTGATCAGCTTCTGGATCACGTCCTCGAGATGGGCGTTGTCCCGCGCCACCACCCGGGTCAGCAGATCGCCGCCGCCGGTGATGGAGAAGGCCTCGACGATCTCCGGGACGGCGGCCAGCGCGTCCCCCACGTCGTCCAGGTGGCCCTGGGTGACCTCGATGTGGACGAACGCGAGGACGGGGTGGCCGAGGGCGGCGGGGGAGAGCACCGGGCCGGTCCCGGTGATCACGCCGTCCCGTTCCAGCCGGTCGAGGCGGGCCTGCAGCGTGCCGCGCGCGACGCCCAGGATGCGGGCGTACTCGCGCACGCTCGTGCGGGGCTGCTCCAGCAGCAGTCGCAGGATGCGGGTGTCGAGTTCGTCGACGGCCATGGGGCGGACTCTCCTCGTGCCTGGTCCGTTGGCTCGCCCGTGGCCGCCCCCGAACCGCCTTCACTGTACCAATGGCTCAGCATATCCCGCGCCACTTGAGCCAGGAGCGGTGCGGATGCTGCAATGGGCGCGTCGATGGCGCTGCGGACCCCGCGGCGCCTTTTCCATGCCGTGGTTCGCCGTTGGTTCGCCGTGGTTCGCCGTGGTTCAAGGGGGCGGGAAGCAGTGCTGAAGCGGGTGTTCGTGGCTCCGGATCCGGGGCGCGTCCGGCTGCGGTTCGCCGGCCGGGCGGTCGTCGGCATCGGGCTCGCCGTCGTCGTGTGCGCGCTGGCCGGGCTGTCCCTCGTCGGCGCCGTCACCGGCGGGCTGGCCGCGCTGCTCGCCCTGTTCACCGTCGCCGACGCCACGGTCCGCGGACAGGCCGTCACCACCGCGCTGCTGCCCGCCGTCGGCCTGCCGGTGCTCGCCGCCGCGGCGGAGCTGCACGACCATCCGGTGGCCCGCGACCTCACCTTCCTCGCGGTCGTCGGCGCCGGCGTGTACGCGCGCCGCTGGGGCCCGCGCGGACACAGCCTCGGCGTCTTCGCGTTCATGACCTTCTTCGTGGCCCAGTTCCTGCACGCCACCGCCGCGCGGCTGCCCGAGCTGTCCGCCGCCGTCGTCCTGTCCCTGCTGAGCGCGGCGGCGGTGCGGTTCGGCCTTTGGTGCTACGAGGACCGGCTGCCCCCGGCGCCGCCCGCGCCCGCCCCGCCGGCTGGTACCGGCCTCGCCCGCGTGACCACGCGCCAGGCCGTCCAGGCGACCGTCGGCGCGGGCTTCGCCCTGGTCGTGGGCCAGCTGGTGTCCGGGCAGCGCTGGTACTGGGCCGTCGGCGCCACCTGGTGGATCTTCGTCAACACCGCCTCGCGCGGCGAGACACTGGTCCGAGGCTTCCGCCGGGTCCTCGGCACGGTGATCGGCATCGGCCTCGGCGTCCTGATCGCCGTGCCGGTGGACGGGGCCGCCCTGCCCACGGCCGTCCTCCTGGCCGCCTGCGTCTTCGGGATCTTCTACTCGGCGGCCGTCTCGTACACCTGGATGATGCTCTGCGTGACCCTCCTCGCCGAGCTCCTCTACGGCCTCCTGGGCGTGCTCACCCCGAGCCTGCTGGCCCTGCGCCTGACCGAGACCGGCGTCGGCGCGCTGGGCGCCGCCCTCGCCGTCCTGTTCGTCCTCCCGGTCACCACGCACCGCACCACCGACGCCTGGATCCAACGGGCCCTGCGCTGTGTGCACGCCTGCACGGCGGAGGCCGCGGCCCGCCTCGCGGGCTCCCCGGACGCCGACCCCGCCTCCAGGGTGGCCGAGCTGGAGCAGCTGCTGGGTCGTGTACGACTGTCCGTCGCCCCCCTCGTGCACCCGCTCAACCCCTTGCTCGGCCGCAAGCGACGCGCCCGCCGGGTACTGGCCCTCCTCGACGACTGCGCCCGCGAGATCCGCGGCCTGGCCTCGGTCGCCGCAGACCCGGAGGCCTCGCACGACGCCCGCCTCGCCGCGGCCTGCTGGCGTGTCGAGGCCGCGGTCGAGGCCCTCACCGGCGACGGAACCGGCCAGGTCGCCCTCGCGCCCGAGCCTCCCGCCGCGGGCGCCCTGGCCCATCTGCACGGAGTGGAACGCGCCCTCGCGGAACTCGCCGCGCCCCTGCGCACACCGTCCGGATCCCCTCTGGCCGGCGCCTGACCATGCACCGGCACGACAGGAACCGTCCCCCCTCTGGTCTAGACCGCACGTGATCGACTGCTACCGTCACCCCCAGCGGCACAGAACCGAGAGGGGACAGCGGTGACGGATGGCGGCGTGCGGCGGCGGAGAGCCTTCATCGGGTCGTTCACGGCGGCGGGAGGGCCGGGGATCGTGACGGCGGCCGTGGCCGCGAGCGGCGGCGCGCTGACCGCCCTGAGCAGCGTGGACGGCGTACCCGACCCGTCGTATCTGACCCTGGCGCCCGGCGGGGGCCTCCTGTACGCCGTGAGCGAGACCAGTGAGGGCGCGGTGGCCGCCTACCGGGTGGCCGAGGACCGGCTCGAGCGGGCCGGGGCGCCGGTGCCGGTCGACGGGCAGGGCCCCACCCACCTCAGCCTCCACGCCGGGCACGTCCTGACCGCCAACTACGGCTCCGGCAGCGTCACCGCCGTACCGCTGCGCCCCGACGGCACCCTCGCCGACGCCCCGTCCGCCGTGCTCCAGCACACCGGGTCCGGTCCCCACACCCGCCGCCAGCAGGGCCCGCACGCCCACCAGGTGCAGCCCGACCCCAGCGGCCGCTGGGCCGTCAGCGTCGACCTCGGCACGGACTCGGTGCGCGTGTGCGCCCTGACGGACGGCGAACTGACCGTGCACCGCGAGATCGCCCTGCGCCCCGGCTCCGGGCCCCGCCACCTGGCCTTCCACCCGGACGGCACGCGCGCGTACGTCGTCAACGAGCTCACCCCCACCGTCACCGCCTGCCACTGGGACGCCGAGGACGGCACCCTCAAACCGCTGACCGAGACCCAGGTACTGCCCGCCGCCCCGGCCGGCGACGCCTACCCCTCGGGGATCGTCGCCTCGCACGACGGCCGCTTCGTGTGGATCGCCACCCGCGGCGAGGACGTCCTGTCCACGTTCGCCGTCGAGGGCGAGGAGCTGCGGCTGATCGGCACGGTCCCCTGCGGCGGCCAGTGGCCCCGCGCCCTCACCGAGTCGGAGGGCTTCCTCTACGCGGCGAACGAGCGCTCCGGCGACGTGACCTGGTTCGCCGTCGACCCGCACACCGGTCTGCCGCGCTACGAGGGCTCGATCGAGGTTCCGGCCGCGTCCTGCGTCGTCCTCGACTGAGCCTCGCGGACACGAACGCCGAAGGGCCCGGCTCCGGACTGCGGAGCGGGCCCTTCGGCAGTGTCACCTCGTGCCGTACGGGTCAGCGGACCGGCGCCCCCTGCGGCTGCTGCGGGGCGATGCCCAGGGCGGTCGTGTACTTGGCCAGCGCGAGCTTCCCGATGGCCGGGTAGGGGCCCAGCGCCTCGGCGGCCGCGCAGCCCGCCTCCTTGGCCGCCTCCTCGATCAGACCGGGGTCGATCTCCGGCCCTATCAGGTACGGCGCCAGCGCCAGCTGCTGCGAGCCCGAGGAGCGCAGTTGCTCGGCCACGGAGGCGATCGAACCGTCCTGGTCCAGGGCCGCCGCCATCACCGGCACGGCGAGGCGCGCGGCGAGCAGCATGCCGGTGATCCCGGCCGCCTGCACGGCCTCGTCACCGCCCACAGAGGCCAGGATGATGCCGTCCGCCGCGGTCGCCACGGTGAACAGCCGGGCGCGGTCGGCGCGGGCCAGCCCCGCCTCCGACAGCCGCACGTGCAGCGCCTCGGCCAGCAGCGGGTGCGGGCCCAGCACATCCGTCAGGTCGGCCGCGACACGGCTCTCCATCACGGCCTGGCGGATCCGGCGCAGCAGCGCGCTGTCGGGGCCGGCCAGCAGCGGCACCACGACCGCCACCGGGCCGTCGGGCTCCTTGATGTCCAGGCCGGCGGCCTTGGCCTGCTCATAGCGGGCCGTGCGCTCCTCGGCGGCGTGCGCCAGCACACCCTGGAGCGTGGGGAACTCCGTGTCGTCCCCGTCCAGGTACGCGATGCGCGCGTCCAGACCGGGGAGCTCGGAGCGGGCGATGCTCACGACCTCCTCGGCGAGGCCGCGCGTCGCGGCGCCGGGAGTGCCCGGCACCGCGAGGACGAGCGCGGGCGCGCCCTCGGGAGCCGCCAGCGGCTCGGGTCGGCGGTGCCGCCCGGGCTGGCGAGGTCGCGGCATTCGTACTGGCAGGCCGGACGCGGGTCCAGTGGGGGAGCTCATGGCGACGCATGTTACTGGCTTCTTGGGCTCTCCCGTTCGGGGAGGGTGCAGGTGAGCGGTATCCGTCCTGTTTTGTCTGATGAGTTACGCCGGAATCGTCGGTGATCGCCGTGCGAACCGGGCGCATTGCGGAGCCTTGGGATCAGTTGCCCTTAGTGGTCACCACGGACAACCCTTTGTGGTCACTACGGACAACCCTTTGTGGTCACCACGGACAACATCGCCGCGTCAACCGGCAGGGTGAATGTGCCCGCGGCCAGGTCGGCCGCGATGCGCAGGGCGCCGCTCAACGGGTCACCGGCCGCCGCCACCCGCCGGGCGTTCGGCAGCGCCCTCGTCAACTCCTCCTCCAGCGGCACGAGGAGGGGGTCGCCCAGGTTGAACAGACCCCCGGTGACGGCGACGTGCGGGTCACCCTCGGCCGGGCACACGGCCGCCGCGGACCCGGCCATGTGCCGGGCCGCCGCGCGCAGGATGTCCGCGGCCACGGCGTCGCTCCCGGCGCAGGCCCCGACCTGGGGCGCGAAGGAGGCGAGCACCGCGGGCCGGTCCGTACGGGGATAGAGGCGCCCGGGGATTCCGGACGCCGCGCCGAACAACTCCTCGGCGCGCGCCAGCAGTTCCGCCGATCCGCCGGGCCGTCCGTCGTGGGCGCGCAGGGCGGCCTCCAGCCCGGCCCGGCCGATCCAGGCACCGCTGCCGCAGTCGCCCAGCAGATGCCCCCAGCCGTCCGCGCGCCGCCAGCGCCGGAGATCCGTACCGACCGCGATGAGTCCCGTGCCGCCGGCGATCACGGCGCCGGGCCGCGCCCCGAGCGCACCGGTGTACGCGGTGACCGCGTCGGCGGCGAGAGCGACGGCCGGAACACCGAACTCCGCGCGCAGCCCCGCCGGAAGCCCGGCACGCAGGTCGTCACCGAGGCTGGCGAGCCCGGCGGCCCCGACAGCGGCCGCCCGCACCTCCGAGACTCCACTGTCGGCGAGCAACGCCCGCACCAGAGGCACCAGTCGCTCCATGAAGTGCCCGGCGTCGATCCCCCGCGCCCCGGTCCGCACCGGCCCCGCCGACTCACGCCGCCCGAGAACGGCCCCTTGGATCGTCCCCACGACGACCCGCAGCCCCGAGCCGCCCGAGTCGACCGCGAGAACACCGGCCGAACCCCGCTCGCCGGCGCGCCCGCCGGTCACGGCAGACGCCAGTCCACCGGTTGGCCGCCCATGCCGACCAACAGGTCGTTGGCGCGGCTGAAGGGACGGGAGCCGAAGAAGCCGCGGTCGGCGGACATGGGGGAGGGGTGGGCGGACTCCACCGACGGGAGGTCGCCGAGCAGCGGCCGCAGGTTGCGCGCGTCGCGCCCCCACAGGATCGACACCAGCGGCTTGCCACGCCCGGCGAGGGCGCGTATCGCCTGCTCGGTGACCTCCTCCCAGCCCTTGCCGCGATGCGCGCCCGGCTTGCGGGGAGCCGTCGTCAACGCCCTGTTGAGCAGCAGCACCCCCTGCTGAGTCCACGGCGTCAGATCACCGGTTGAGGGCTGGGACAGGCCCAGGTCGGTGTTCAGCTCCCGGAAGATGTTGATGAGGCTGCCCGGCAGCGGACGCACATCGGGAGCCACCGAGAACGACAGCCCCACCGCATGTCCGGGCGTCGGATACGGGTCCTGACCGACGATCAGGACCCGTACGTCGTCGAAGGGCTGCTGAAAGGCTCTGAGGACGTTCGGGCCGGCCGGGAGATAGGTGCGTCCCGCGGCGATCTCCGCCCTGAGGAAGTCCCCCATGTCGGCGATCCGCCCGGCGACGGGTTCCAGGGCCTGCGCCCAGCCCGCTTCGACGATTTCATGCAACGGTCGTGGTGCCACGCGCGTCACCCTACTGCCGTACGGGCAGCGGAGATCAACCGGTGGCCAAGGCCCCCCGTTCCCCCCTGACGGCTCATCCGACCACCGCGGCCCGCACACACAGGACGTCCGGCAGGTGCGAGGCCAACTGCCGCCAGCTGTCGCCGTCGTCGGCCGAGGCGAACACCTCGCCGTTGCGGTTGCCGAAGTACACGCCCGCCGGGTCGGCGTCGTCCGTGCACATCGCGTCCCGCAGCACCGTGCCGTAGTGGTCCTCCTGGGGCAGACCCGCCGACAGCGGCTCCCAGGACTTGCCCGCGTCCTGCGTGCGGAAGACCCGGCACCGGCGACCGGCCGGCACGCGGTCCGCGTCGGCGTTGATCGGGAACAGGTACGCCGTGTCACCGCGCCGCGGATGGGTGGCCGCCGCGAAGCCGAAGGTGGACGGCAGTCCCTCGCCGATGTCGGTCCAGTGGCCGCCCGCGTCGTCGCTCCGGTACACGCCCCAGTGGTTCTGCAGATACAGCCGGTCCGGGTTGGCCGCGTCGCGGGCGACCTTGTGCACGCACTGTCCGAACTCCGGGTTCGGATCCGGCAGGAACACCGCGGAGACCCCTGAGTTGGCGGGCGTCCAGCTCGCTCCGCCGTCCGTGGTCCTGAACACCCCGGCGGTGGAGACCGCGACCGTCACCGACCGCGGGTCGCGCCGGTCGGTGAGGACGGTGTGCAGGCCCTCACCGCCGCCGCCGGGCACCCACTTCGACCGGGTGGGGTGCTCCCACAGCGGACGGACCAGCTCGAAGGTCTCCCCGCGGTCCTCCGAGCGGTACAGCGCGGCCGGCTCGGTGCCCGCGTACACCACGTCGTCCTCCGCGGCGGCCGGATGCAACTGCCACACCCGCTCCAGCGAGGCGCCCGTGTCCTTGGGGAACTTCACGGCCGGCTGCGACGGTTCGGTCCAGGTGCGGCCCAGGTCGTCGGAGTGGAAGACGGAGGGCCCCCAGTGCGAGCTGTCGCCCCCGGCCAGCAGGCGCGGGCGGTCTCCCCGGGTGTCGATGGCCACCGAGTAGACAGCTTGCGCGTTGAAGTACGGACTCTCGTCGAACTCCCACTCGTCCCCGCGCCTGCGCCCGATGAACAGGCCTTTTCGTGTGCCCACGGCGAGCAGTACCTCGGTCATGCCGATCACCTCCGCGACGTCTCTGTCCCAGACACCGGCCAGTCTGCACCCCACCACTGACAGTCACCTCCCAAACCGCGTCGCCGCAGGTCAGACGGCGGTGGCAGGACGGACTCCGGGATCTTGTGGCCTCTTTCACGAACACGCCTGCGTGAGCGGGGTACTCGTGCGACCGTCGAGACAGGGGGAGTCGCCCTGAGCATCAGGGGACCTTCGCCCGTATGGGAGGGAGGTCGGGGATCGTTGTGCTCATGAGGAGGATGCCTTCGATGGCGTTCCGTGGTCCGAAGGTGTGGCTGTGGCGCTGGCGGCGCAACCCGCTCAAGCGTCGCGCCGACACGGTGGAGGCCTGGGTCGTGCTGGGTGCCTGGCTGGTGACCGTGGTCGCCGGGGTACTGGCCGGTCTGGCGGCGACCCAGTCCGTCGAGCACGGGCTGGCCCGTGAGCGGGTGGAGTGGCGCCAGGTCGAGGCGCGGCTCACCGAGAAGGCACCCGGGAAAGCGGCCACCGGCACGGGGACGGCCAGCGGCGACCAGGTCTGGGGCACGGTCCGCTGGACCGCGCCGGACGGCTCCGGCCACACCGGCCAGGTCCGGGTCCGTCCCGGCAGCCCGGCCGGCTCCACGGTCCCGATCTGGTCGGACCGCCAGGGCCACCTGGTCACCAAGCCGGCCACCGCCTCCCAGGCCCATCTGCGGGCCTCCCTGATCGGCGTCCTGGTCGGCATCAGCGCGGCAGCGGTCCCCTTCGTGGGCGGCCGAGTCCTGTGCGGCCGCCTGGAACGCCGCCGCATGGCCCAATGGGACACCGAGTGGTCCCGCTTCGGCCCGCTGTGGGGGCGCAAGACCCGGTGACGGGGCGACGAGGGGCACGCTGAAACCGGTGCTCTGCGGCGAGTGCCGCCAGGTGTATTGACCCCCGGTTTTGTTCACGCGGGTGATGGGTGGCCGGCCTCCGAGTGCGGTGTGGCAGCGGTGGTGACAGTAGGTGTGCAGGACGGGGACCGCCGGCTCCGGGTTCCCGCTGATGCGCCGCCGCGCACGCGGCCGCCGTCCGCTCCCACGGTTCGTCGGGTTCAGCCGTCGGCGGGCAGTGCGCGCTCCAGGATCGCGGCCACGCCGGCACCGTCGGGCAGGGTGCCGAAGGAGTGGCCCCAGTCGCCGCCCAGCCGGGTCGCGCAGAAGGCGTCGGCGACGGCGGGCGGGGCGTGCCGGACCAGCAGGGATGCCTGCAGGGCCAGGGCCATCAGCTCCACCAGCCGGCGCGCACCGGCCTCGGACCCGGCGGCCAGCAGTCCCTCCAGCCGGACCACGGCCGCGTCCAGCCGGCCGTCCGCGCCGCGCGCCAGGGCGAGTTCGTCGAACAGGGCGTGTGCGGTGGCGGGTTCGCGCCTGAGTGCCCGCAGCACGTCCAGGGCGTTGACGTTCCCGGAGCCCTCCCAGATCGACAGCAGGGGTGCCTCGCGGTAGTGGCGGGGCATGCCGGACTCCTCGACGTAGCCGTTGCCGCCCAGGCACTCCAGGGCCTCCGCGGTGAAGGCCGGGCCCCGCTTGGTGACCCAGTACTTGCCGACGGCCGTCGCGATCCGCCGGAAGGCCGCCTCGCCCGCGTCGCCGCGGACCGCCCGGTCGGCGGCCCCGGCCAGCCGCAGGGTGAGCGTCGTGGCGGCCTCGGACTCCAGCGCCAGGTCGGCCAGGACGTTGCGCATCAGCGGCTGGTCGATCAGCCGCGCCCCGAACGCGCTGCGGTGGCGCACATGGTGGCCCGCCTCGACCAGCGTCTTGCGCATCAGCGTGGCCGACATCATCACGCAGTCCAGGCGGGTGCAGTTGACCATCTCGATGATCGTCTTCACGCCCCGGCCCTCGGGCCCGACCAGCCAGGCCACGGTCCCGTCGAACTCCGGCTCGGAGGACGCGTTGGAGCGGTTGCCCAGCTTGTCCTTCAGGCGCTGGATGCGGAAGGTGTTGCGGCTGCCGTCCGGCAGGATCCGCGGCACCAGGAAGCAGGAGAGCCCCTCCGGAGCCTGCGCCAGCACCAGGAACACGTCGCACATCGGGGCCGAGGTGAACCACTTGTGCCCGCGCAGGGTGTACACGCCGGGCTCGGCGGTCAAGGCCGCCACGGTGGTGTTCGTACGGACGTCCGAGCCGCCCTGTTTCTCGGTCATCCCCATGCCGGCGAGCAGACCGGGCTTCTCCGTCGGGACCCGCAGCTCCGGGTCGTACTCCCTGCCGGTCAGGAGGGGTTCGTAGATCTTGGCCAGTTCCGGCTGGGCGCGCAGGGCGGGGACGGCCGCGTACGTCATCGACGTCGGACAGCCGTGCCCGGCCTCGGTGTGCCCCCACACCAGTCCGCCCGCCGTGCGCACGACATGGGCGCCGGGGCGGTCGTCCGCCCAGGGCGCGCCCGCCAGCCCCTCGGCCACGGCGGCCCGCATCAGGTGGTGCCAGCTCGGGTGGAACTCGACCTCGTCGATCCGGTTGCCGTACCGGTCGTGCGTGCGCAGCACCGGTTCGTGCATGTTGGCCAGTTCGGCCCACTCCTGCGCCTCGGCGCTGCCGGCCCGCAGGCCGAGCCGGCGGATCTCCTCCTCGGCCCACCCGGCGCCCTCCCGCCGCAGCCCCTCGAGCAGGGCGGTGTCCTGGGCGGCGTCGTAGGGCGTCAATGGAGGCGGCTGGTTGGTGACGTCATGGGTCGCGTGCGCGGGCGTGGGTGTCGAGGCCATTCCGCCATGTTGCACCTTTTCTTCGACCGTAGCAATGTTGCAACAAGGAGGCGCACGTACAGTACGTGCCCATGCGCATGAACGTGTCAGAGCCGTCCGGCGAGGTCGACCTGCGGCCGCTGTCCGCGCGCTCGGTCGTGCTGAGCCTGCTGCTGGGCACGCATCCGCCGGAGCTTCCGGTGAAGGACCTCATCCGCGTGGTGGAGCCGTTCGGCGTCGGCGGCTCCACGCTGCGTGCCGCGCTCAGCCGCATGGTGAACGCCGGTGACCTGCGGCGCACGGACTCCGTCTACCGGCTCAGCGACCGGCTCCTGGCCCGCCAGCGCCGCCAGGACGAGGCCGTGGACGCCCGCACGCGCGCGTGGGACGGCGACTGGGAGATGGTGGTGATCACGGCGACGGGCCGCGGCCCCGCCGAACGAGCCGACCTGCGCGCCCGTCTCACCGCCCTGCGACTGGCCGAACTCCGCGAGGGCGTTTGGCTGCGCCCCGCCAACCTGATCCGCCGCGTGCCGCAGGAGGAGCTGGCACCGGTGGCCCAGTCCTACACCGCGCGGCCCGACCGTCCCGCGCGCGAACTGGCCGCCGCCCTGTGGCCCTTGGACGCCTGGGCCGCCACGGCCCGTGCCCTGCTCGCCCACCTCGCCGGGGCGGACCTCCCGGCCGACCGCTTCACGGCCTTCGCGGCGGTCGTACGCCATCTGCTCGCCGACCCCGTACTGCCCCCCGAACTGCTCCCCGCCGACTGGCCGGGCGCGCCCCTGCGCACCGCCTACGCGCGGTACCAGCGGGAGATCACCGGAGCCGTCACCCGCTGACACGGCGGCCGTACGAAACGCCGCGCGAGTGCGCTTCGTACGGCGCCGCAGCCCCCGCCGGGCGCCTGCAGGGTGACCGCGACGACCAACGCCTGGAACACCGGTCTGACCGGCTCCCCCACCATCACCGGCACCACGGGCGACAGCGCGGCTCCATCCCGCTCAACGGGACGGCCGGAACGACGGGTTGACGACCGCCCGTGTCGCCGCTGCGACCGAAGTGCCCGACTTGGGTCGCCGCGGTCGAATTGCGCTTGCTCGGACCGGATGACCAGGCTGTGAGTGGGAACCCGACGTGTTTCGGCAAGCGACCTCAGACGGATCGAGGACAGTCATGGCTCGGCAGGAGCGACAGTCGTCGTCGGCCACCCTCCCGGAGCCGCTGCGTAACGCGGCGTCCGTGCTGCGGAAGGTGCCCGGCGCGGGAATGGTGAGCAGGGCGACCGAGGGGGCCCTGGACAAGGTCGGAGCGGTGTCGCCGCGCGGGCGGCGGATGGCGGTGTACGCGGGCGCGGGGGTGCTGGGCGTCGCGGGCGTCGTGGAGTGGCCCGTCGCCGTCACCGGTGCTGCGGTGGCCTGGCTGACGCAGCCACGGCCGAAGCATCCCACCAGCGGGGACGCGGTGAGCGCCGAGGACGGCGCACCCGCGGTGGAGGAGGCGATGAGCACTCCCGTCGGCACGGAACCGACGGCCGGCGGGGCCGTACCGCCGCCCGTCACCGAGGTGACGGCACCGCTGGGACCGACACCCACACCTCCGGGCGCCGACTCGGCACCCATGGGAACCGCCCCGGTCACCGACGCCCCCGGGCCCGTCTCTCCGCACCCTGGTGCGGAGGCGGCCCCCGCCGCGCCGGCCCCGGGCGCCGATGTTCCCGGACCGACGGCACCGGATCCCGGCGCCCCCGGTCCGGCCGAGTCCCTGACGGGGCGGAGCGACACGCAGGAACACCCCGACCGCACGACCGACTGAGGGCGCGCGATGGTTCTGGGAGTGCTGTCACGTCCGGCCGTCGCTCTGGTGGGATGGGCGGCGGTCGGGCCCCGGTTGCTGGTACGCGGGGCCGCGCCCGCGATGGGTGCGGCCGCCGGGGCGGCGGCCGGCACGGCCCGCGCAGGTGTACGAGGCGCGGACGGCGCGAAGTACGTCGCACGCGCCGTCCGCGCCTCGCTGCCGCGCGGTCCACGCCCCTGGCGGTCCGGCGCTCGCGCCCACCTGGCCCTGCGACCGGCGGACCCGGACCCCGACCTCGCCGACGGCGGACGGGAGCACCGGATCCGGCGGGTCGTCGAGGCGCTCGCCGAGCACCCGGACGTGGCCTACGCCTACTGGGACGGAGGGCTGGAGCGGCTGGTGGTGGCCGCCGTGGAGGAGGAGGCCGGCGACCGGGTCGTGGACGAGGCGGTCGACCTCGCCGCCCGGCACGGACTCACCCAGACCGACGAGGACGTCGAGGACTTCGGGCATCCGGCGGATCCCGCCGGGGTCCGGGCCGCTGCGGAGGCGCTCGGCGCCGACGTCGCCGGCATCGCGGTCGGCGTGGCCGGATACCTGCTGAACCTGCCGCCCTCGCCGCGCCAGGTGACCGCCCTGGTCACGCTGCTGCGCGAGAACCCCTCCGTGCGCGGCTGGCTGCGCGACCGGCTCGGGCGCACCCGGATGGACCTGCTGCTGGCGGTCCTGAACGCGGCCGCGCACGGCGCCGGCAGGACCCCGACCGCCCTGGTGCTCGACGGCGCTCTGCGCAGCCTCCAACTGGCGGAGACCGTGGCGCGCACGGCCGCCTTCGAGACGGTGCACGACGACGTGGTTGCACCCGGGCGTCCGGGCGTCGCCGCCGGCCACTCTCCCCGCCCGCCCCTGCGCACCTCCCCGGCGCAGGAGTACGCCACCAACGCCTCGGCCGGAAGTCTGCTCGGCGCGGTGGCGACCATGCTGGTCAAACACAACGGGACGGAGGCCGCCGAAGCGGTCCTCGCGGGTTCCCCCAAGGCCGCGCGCTACGGGCCCGCCGCCTTCCACGCCGTCCTGAGCACCACCCTGTCCCGCGAGGGCGTGCTGGTGCGCAACACCGAACGGCTGCGCGAGCTGGAGATGGCCGGCACGGTCGTCCTGCACCCGAGCGCGCTGCGCGACCCGGACGGCGAACCGGACGCGTGGGCCGAGCCGGTGCTGGACGCGGCCCGGCGCGCCGGCCTGAGCGTCGTGCTGGTGGACGACCCCGCCCTGTCCGACATCACGGGCCTCGCCGACCGGGTGGTCTCCCGCGACCGGCCGCTGAGCGAGGTGGTGGCCGAGCTGCGCGAGGAGGGCGACACCGTCGTCACGGTCGCACGCCCGCGGTCGGCGGACGACTCGGACGTGCTGGCCGGGCTCCTCGGCGGTGACATCGCCGTCGCCCTCGCCGACCACGACAGTGCCGTCGTCTGGGGGGCGGACGTACTGGCCCTGCATGGCCTGACTGACGTGTGGCGACTGCTCACCGCCATCCCCGCCGCCCGGGGGGTGGGCCGCCGCGCCCAGATCCTGGCCCGCTCCGGTGCCGCGCTGTCCGGGCTGCTGGTGGCCGTCGGTGAGACCCGCAAACCCAGCCGCACGCCCTGGCCCGGCCTGCGGCACACCCCGGTCGACGTGGGCGCCGCGGTGGCCCTGTTCTCGGGGGCACGCTCGGCCCTGCGGGTGGCCGCGACCCCCGCCCCGCATCCGCGTCCCCGCGTCGCCTGGCACGAACTGGACGCCGAGGACGTACGGAGCAGGCTGGAGGGCACACCGCACGAGGAAGCCGAGCCGGAGCCTGAACCGGCCGAAGAGCCCGGCACCGGCCACCCCCTGCTGGCGCCCCTGCGCTGGTCCGGGCAGCTCTTCCATGCGGTGCGCGAGGAACTGGACGATCCGCTCACCCCGGTCCTGGCCGTCGGCTCGGCGGCCGAGGCGATCCTCGGGTCCGCCGTGGACGCCCTCCTGGTCGTCGGCGCGCTCGATCTGAACGCCCTCGTCGGCGGCGTCCAACGGCTGCGCGCCGATCAGGCCCTGTCCAGGCTGCTGGCCGGCCAGAAACAGAAGGCACGGGTCGCGCCACCGGAGGACGACGCCGAGGACGAACCCCGGACCGTCGACGCGGCCAGGCTCCGTCCCGGCGACATCATCGAGCTCAAGACCGACGACGTGGTGCCCGCCGACGCCCGGCTGCTGTGGCAGGACGGTCTGGAGGTCGACGAGTCCGCGCTCACCGGCGAGTCCCTGCCGGTGGAGAAGCAGACCGACCCCACCCCGCAGGCGGCGGTCGCCGAACGCACTTGCATGGTCTTCGAGGGCACCACCGTCGCGGCCGGCAACGCCCGCGCCGTCGTGGTGGACACCGGCGAGCGCACCGAGGCCGCCCGCGCCGTCCACCTCGCCGCCCGCACCCCTCCGGCGCCGGGCGTGCAGGGCAGGCTGCAGGAACTCACCCGCCGCGCCCTGCCGTTGACGCTGGCCGGCGGGGCCGCGGTCACCACGCTGTCGCTGCTGCGCGGTACGCCCATCCGCGAGGCGGTCAGCGGGGGAGTGGCCGTCGCGGTGGCCGCCGTGCCCGAGGGGCTGCCGCTGGTGGCGACCGTGGCACAGCTGGCTGCGGCCCGGCGGCTGAGCCGGCGCGGTGTCCTCGTGCGCACCCCGCGCACGCTGGAGGCGCTGGGCCGGATGGACACCATCTGCTTCGACAAGACCGGCACGCTCACCGAGAACCGGCTGCGGCTGGCCCGTATCGCCTTGACCGACGGCGAGGTCCTCTCCGCCGCCGACGCGACCGACGCCCACACGCTGCGCGCCGCCGCCCGCGCCTGTCCGCGGCTGAACGGCGGTTCGGACCGCCCGGTGCACGCCACCGACGAGGCCGTGCTCGACGCCGCCGGGCCCGACCCCGAGTGGACCCAGCTCGAAGCGCTGTCGTTCGAGGCCGCCCGCGGTTACGCCGCCGCGGTCGGCCGGGTCGGCGACGGGCCGCGCACGTTCGTGGTCAAGGGCGCCCCGGAGACGGTCCTGCCCGCCTGCTCCGAACTGCCCTCCCACGCCTGGGACACGGCGCATTCCCTCGCCGCCGACGGACTGCGGGTGCTGGCCGTGGCCGAACGGCGCCTCGACGACGGCGCTCAGGACGCCGACGTACTCGACGCGCCGCTCGGGGACCTGGAGTTCACCGGTCTGCTGGCGCTCGCCGACGCGCCCCGGGAGACCTCGCCCGCGCTGATCCACGGCCTGAGCGAGGCGGGCGTACGGCCGGTCATGCTCACCGGGGACCATCCGCAGACCGCCCGCAGCATCGCCGAGGACCTGGGCTGGCCGGCGGACACGGCCGTTGTCACCGGCGACGAGCTGACGGCGGCCGACCGGTCGGCCAGGGCGGCGATGCTGCGGGACGTGGGAGTCGTCGCCCGGGTCGCGCCCGAGCAGAAACTCCAGGTCATCGAGGCGTTCCGGGACGCCGGCCGGGTCGTGGCGATGGTCGGCGACGGTGCCAACGACGCCGCCGCGATCCGCGCCGCCGACATCGGCGTGGGCATCAGCGCCCGTGGCTCGGCCGCCGCCCGCAACGCCGCCGACCTGGTGCTGACCGAGGACGACTTGAGGGTGCTGATCGACGCCGTCCACGAGGGGCGGGCCCTGTGGCACAGCGTCGCCGACGCCATCGCCATCCTGATCGGCGGCAACGCGGGCGAGGTGGGCTTCGGCATCCTCGGCACCCTGCTGGGCGGCCGGGCACCCCTGTCGACCCGGCAGATGCTGCTGGTCAACCTGTTCACCGACCTGTTCCCGGCGATGGCGGTGGCGGTCACGCCGGACGAGGAGGCGATACGGGCGACCGCGGACTCGCCGGAGGACACCTCCGACGTTCTGGGCGCGCCGCTGATCCGGCAGATCCGGCACCGGGCCGTCGGGACCACCCTGGGCGCGCTCGTCGCCTGGCTGTTCGGCCGCTTCACCCCGGGCACGGCGCGCCGCTCCAGCACCATGGCGCTGTGCGGTGTGGTCGGCACGCAGCTGGCGCAGACCCTGCTGGACCGGCGGGACAGCCCCCTGGTGCGATTCACCTCCCTGGGCTCGGCCGTCGTTCTGGTGGCCCTGATCCAGACCCCGGGCGTCAGCAACCTGTTCGGCTGCACCCCGCTCGGCCCGGTCGCCTGGGTGGGCGTCATGACGGCGATCGCGCTCGCGCTGCTGGGCCAGCGCGTCCTCGGCCGTCGGGAGGAGCAGGGGTGACGACCGTGGTCACAAGATGTTCGCACCATGAGTGCAGAACTCCCGCGCGTCCCCCCGAAGACGTTTGACCGGCTCTGGTTTATTGCTCGTCGGCCATGAACCGCCGCACGTCTGGGGCACGCATGAATTCGAGTGAGTACGACCGTCTGCCGGTGTACGACAGTCTGGTGAGGGAGCGCGGAGACGTCGTGACGGAGACCCGGGAGGTGGCCGAGCGGGCGCAGCACCAGGCGCGGGAGGCCCTCAGCGGGCACGCCTACCCGCCGCCCGGTCACCCCCAGGGTGCCGTGGCGTCCTGACCTGCACGAACCGGCGGCACTGGATGGGCACGCGCACGTCGGCACCGAGCTCAGGGGCCACGTGCCGCGCCCCCGCCGGGCCGGGCTGCGACGAACTGGCTAGACCACCTCTTCCCGGGACTCCTCGACGCCCTGTTCGCCGCCGCCACTCGGCAGGCCGTCCGGCTCGGGGACGGAAGTCGCCTTCGCGGGAAGGTGGTTGAACAGCAGGTTCAGGGCGATCGCCGTCAGGCAGCCCGCGCTGATCCCGCTGTCCATCACCGTCTGGAACCAGTCCGGGAACTTCTCGTACACCGTCGGCACCCCGACTGGCAGCATGCCCACCGCGACCGAGACCGCCACCACGGTGAGGTTGTGGTTGTCCTTGAAGTCCACCTGGGCCAGCGTGCGCAGACCGCTCGCGGCCACCGTCCCGAACATCACCAGACCGGCGCCGCCGAGCACCGGCGCCGGTATCGCCGCGACCACCGCGCCCAACTTGGGCAGCAGACCGAGCAGCACGAGGATGCCGCCCGCCGCGGCCACCACCCAGCGGCTGCGCACCCGGGTCATGCCGACGAGGCCGACGTTCTGCGCGTAGGCCGTGTAGGGGAAGGTGTTGAAGACGCCGCCCAGCACGGTCGACAGACCGTCGGCCCGCAGACCGTCCGCGAGGGAACGCGGCTCGACCCCGCGCCCGGTCATCTCCCCGACCGCGATCAGGTCACCGGTGGTCTCGGTCATCGTCACCAGCGCCACCACCAGCATCGAGACGATCGCCGAGAGGTGGAACGTCGGCGCACCGAAGTGGAACGGCGTGCTGATGCCCAGCCAGTCCGCGTCGCCGACCCCGCCGAAGTCCGTGAACCCGAAGGGGACGGCCACCGCCAGGCCCACCGCGATACCGATCAGCACCGCGATCCGGGCGAGGAACGCCGGCGCGAACCGCTGCACACCCAGCACCACCAGCAGCACGAACAGGGCCAGGCCGAGGTTCTTCGGCTCCCCGAAGTCCTTCGAACCGGCGCCGCCCGCCGCCCAGTTGCCCGCGACCGGCAGCAGCGAGACGCCGATGATCAGGATCACCGTGCCGGTCACCAGCGGCGGGAAGAAGCGCAGCAGCCTCCCGAACACCGGCGCCAGCAGAACGATCGCGAGCCCCGCCACGATCACCGACCCGTAGATCGCGGGCAGTCCGCCACCCGTCGTCCCGATCAGCACCATCGGCGATACCGCGGCGAACGTACAGCCCTGCATGATCGGCAGGCGCACCCCGAACCGCCAGAAGCCCACGCACTGGATGAGCGTCGCGATCCCGCACACCAGGAGGTCCGCGGTGATCAGGTACGCCAGATCCGCGGGCGACAGCTTCATCGCCCCACCCACGATCAGCGGCACCGCCACCGCGCCCGCGTACATCGCGAGCACGTGCTGCAGTCCGAAGGCGGCCAACTGCCGTACGGGCGGGACCTCGTCGACGGGATGGACGGGCGCGGGTGTGGTCATGGGGAACTCCAGGGCGGCGGAGGGGACATCCGAACAGGACGAGACCGTAAGCGGATTGAACAGTTTGTTGATTGCCGGGGTGTTGCCGCTCTGTGTACTGCCCACCCGTCCGCGTCCGACTCCGCTACGACGTGCGCGCCGCCGCCAGCAGCGAGTCCCAGTCGGCCAGCTTGACCACGCCCCGCCCCAGAGAGGCCCCGAGCGCCGCCTCCGCCCGCTCGATGGCCTGCCAGCCGGCCCAGGTCACCGGCTCGACGCCCGCCACGGACAGCGCGGCCACCGGGTCGTCGGGCACGTCCTGGCGTACGAGCACGTCGGCGTCCTCGAGCAGGGAGGTCACCGTCTCCTTGGCGTCCGGCCGGTTGGTGCCGATGACCCCGGTCGGGCCCCGCTTGATCCAGCCGGCCACGTACTCGCCCGGCACGACGACGCCCTCGCGCAGCACACGTCCCGCGAGATGCGGCACCGTGCCGTCGGCCGGGTCGAACGGCAGCCCCTCCAGCGGCACTCCGCGATAGCCCACCGAGCGCAGCACCAACTGCGCCTCGACGTCCTCGAACGCGCCGGTGCCCGTCACTGTGCCGTGCCCGTCGGGAGCCGTGCGCTCGAAGCGGACGGCGCCCACGCGGCCGTCATGCGCGAGCAGTTCGACGGGGCGCAGGAAGAAGCGCAGCCGGATGCGGCGCGGGGCGTCCTGGGGCGGTACCTGGGACCAGCCGCGCAGGACCTCCACGTTGCGCCGCTGGGCCGCGGGCAGCGCGGACGGGTCGGCGCACGCCGGGTCCAGCGCCAACTCGTCCGGATCGACGACGACTTCGGCGCCGGGCAGCCCGCTCAGCTCGCGCAGCTCCTTGGTGGTGAAGCGGGCCTGGGAGGGGCCGCGCCGGCCCACCACGTGGATGTCGGTCACCCGGCTCGCAGCCAGCGCGCCGAGCGCGGCCTGCGGCATGTCGGTCGGGCTCAACTCGTCAGCGCCCCGGGCCAGCATGCGCGCGACGTCCACCGCGACATTGCCCACGCCGATGACGACCGCCGACCGCGCGCCCCGCAGGAACCCGTCGTCGGTGGCGTCCGGATGGGCGCTGTACCAGGACACGAACTGCGTCGCCGACCAGCTGCCGGGCAGGTCCTCGCCCGGAATTCCCAGGTGCCGGTCGGTCGCGGCGCCCACGCAGTACACCACCGCGTGGTACAGCTCCCGTAGCCGCGCGGTCGGCACGCCGCCGGGGCCCACCTGCACGCCGCCGAGGAATCGCACCCGCTCGTGCTCCAGGACCGTACGCAGGGTGTTCTGCAGCGACTTGATCTTCTCGTGGTCCGGTGCGACCCCGTAACGCACCAGGCCGTAGGGACAGGGGAGCCGGTCCAGGACGTCCACGAGGACCTCGGGGTCCAGCTGGGTCAGGCTCTGGGCGGTGTAGACCCCGCTCGGCCCGGAGCCGACGACGGCGACACGCAGCACGGCGGAACTCCTCACGGCGGGAGATCGCTGACGCCCCAGCATCGCACCGCGCGTGCTCGGCTGACAGGGTGCAGGCGCGCCACACCCGTGCGTGTCCCGTTCGTATGCAAAGTGATCATGCGGTTACGTTGCGTGTGTGCTAGAAGCATCCTTTCTTAATCTTTCTGATCGTTGTCCGACGGACGGCGTCGTCTCCGTGTGGCCCGCGTGGGAAGTGCGGGAAGACAGGGGCAACACGTCCTGGTTCACCGTGCGGCTGGCCTTTCCCGACGGTGCCCGCGTCGACGCGCTCGCCGTGGTGAGCGAGGGATGCGTCTCCCTGGAGGACGTACGGGCCCTGCCGGCCCTCTCCCTGGACGACCTCGCGGTCCTCGCGGACTGGATCGAGGAGCCGATCTTCGAAGCGTGCGGCCTCGCACCGGAACCGGCCGGTGACCCCGGACCCGGCCGCCGGGCCCGCCCCGCCTGGCCCCGCGGCCTCGAAGGCCGCCGCCTCGTCGCCGAGGAGTACCGCGCGGCCCAGGAAGACGGCTACGACCCCGTGCTCGCGGTGATGCACGCAACCGGCCACAGCCGCCGAAAGACGCTCCGGCTGATCTCCCAGGCCCGCGACGCGGGCTACCTGACACCGGGCCACGCCCGCCGCTGAGTCCGACGGCTGAGGTGTCCTCCGGCGTCACAGCAGCGTGCGCATGCGGGTGATCTCCGTCGTCTGCTGGGCCACCACGTCGTCCGCCATCTCCTCGACGAGGAGGTTGTTGCCCTGGGCCTTCACGTCCGTGGCCATGGTGATCGCGCCCTCGTGATGGGTGATCATCAGGGTGAGGAAGAGCTGGTCGAAGGCCTTGCCCCGGGCCGCGCGCAGTTGACTCAGCTGGGCCTTTGTCGCCATGCCGGGCATGGCCTCGTGGGCGTGTCCGGCGGACTTCTCCGCCTTCCCGTGCGTCGTCAACCAGCCCCGCATGGAGGCGATTTCGGGGCCCTGCGCTGCTGCGATGCGTTCCGCCAGCCGCTTCACCGATGTCGACTCCGCGCGGTCCGGGGCCAGTTCGGTCATCTCCAGTGCCTGGCGATGGTGCGCGATCATCATGCGGGCGTACGAGACGTCCGCGGAGTTGGGTGAGTCGTCCTCGGCGCGCTGCGCGGCGGCGTCCGCGGCGGACATGGTCCGGTTCCGCTCACCCGGACCGCCCGGCACGATCACCGAAGGCCCGTCGGCCGGGGGTGACTTGGCCTGGGACCCCGACTCACAGGCCGTCAGAGCGAGCAGGGTCAGAAGACTCAGGAGCGCCAGAGATGCCCTGGCGCCGGCCCTCCTGCCCGGTCTGTCGAAATCCTTCATTGCGAGTTCGTTGCCCTCTGTTGATCTGCCCATGGCAAAGACGATACTTCGGGGATGCGTGAACCGTTCCGACACGGATGGAACAAGGGAGAAAACAGTTGATCCTGTCCAACGCGTCCCGAACGCGGCGCAGACGTCTGGGAGTCGCCGCCACCGCGGCCGGACTCCTGGCCGCTTTGCTGACCGCGGGCCCGGCCGCCGCGACCCCCGACCCGGGGGACACGCCGGCCACCGGCAAGGCCGTGTCCAAGACCGCACGGGAACAGGCCGCCGAGGCCATCGCGAGCGGTGAGATACCCGGCCAGGACGAGAGCGTCCACTCCGCCAACATCCAGCCCCTGGCCAACATCCCCAAGGACGCCCTGCCCGGCACCAACTCCGACCTCGCCTTCCAGGGCAGATACGCGTTCGCCGGCAACTACGACGGCTTCCGCATCTTCGACATCGGCAACCCGAAGGCGCCGAAGACCGTCGCGCAAGTCCTGTGCCCGGGCTCGCAGAACGACATCTCCGTCTCCGGCGACCTGCTCTTCCTGTCCACCGACTCCTCGCGCAGCGACAGCAGTTGCAACAGCACCACCCAGCCCGCGACCGAGAAGTCCTCCTGGGAGGGCATGAAGGTCTTCGACATCAGCGACAAGCGCAACCCCAGATACGTCGCCGCCGTCGAGACCGCCTGCGGCTCCCACACCCACACGCTGGTGCCGCAGCGCCGTGACGTCTACGTCTACGTCTCCTCGTACTCGCCCAGCACGGCCTATCCCGACTGTCAGCCGCCGCACGACGGCATCTCGGTCATCAAGGTCCCGCGCGACCACCCCGAGAAGGCCGCGGTCGTCAGCTTCCCGGTCCTCTTCCCGGGCGACGGCCCCGACGGCGGCGGCAACCCGGGCGCGCCCACCAATCCGGGCGTCTCCAAGACCACCGGCTGCCACGACATCACCGTCCTGCCCTCGAAGGACCTGGCGGCTGGCGCCTGCATGGGCGACGGGATCCTGTTCTCCATCAAGGACCCCGAGCACCCCAAGGTCATCGACCAGGTCCAGGACAACGTCAACTTCGCCTTCTGGCACTCCGCGACCTTCAACCAGAAGGCCAACAAGGTGGTGTTCACCGACGAGTTGGGCGGCGGCGGAGCGGCCACCTGCAACGCGGCCGTCGGCCCGAACCGCGGCGCCGACGGCATCTACGACATCGTCGGCAAGGGCGACAAGCGCAAGTTGGTCTTCCGCGGCTACTACAAGATCCCCCGCCACCAGGCCGACACCGAGAACTGCGTCGCCCACAACGGCTCGCTGATCCCGGTCAAGGGGCGGGACATCATGGTGCAGGCCTGGTACCAGGGCGGTGTCTCGGTCTGGGAGTTCACGGACTCGACGAAGCCGAAGGAGATCGCCTACTTCGAGCGCGGCCCGCTGACCACCGACGCGCTCACCGTGGGCGGCGCCTGGTCGGCGTACTACTACAACGGCCACATCTACGTGAACGACATCGCCAAGGGCCTCGACGTCCTGAAGCTCACCGACCGGCGCACGGACCCGGCCCAGCGGGTACGCCTGAGTGAGCTCAACGTCCAGTCGCAGCCGGACTACTTCGACTGAGCGGGCGACGGGCCGGGCTCCTCGTCCGGCCCGTCCCCGGTCGCGAAGTAGCGGGACAGATCCGTCTGGTGGGTCCCGCCGGACGCTTCCCCAGTGTCCGGCGGGACGCCCATCTCCCAGTCGAGCCGATAGCGCTTGAACAGCTCGGCCCGCAGGGTGGTGATCGGCATCGGCACATTCGGCAGGACCATCGCGTAGACGGCGCCCATCAGTTGGGAGCGGAGCATCGGATAGTCCGCGTCCTCGGAGCCGTGCCGGGCGACGGTGTCACGCAGCAGTTCGGCCAGCCGCTGCTGCTCCGGGCACTGCACGAAGCCCTCCGCCTGCAGGAGCCCGGCCATGTGCTGACGCATCAGCACCGGCCGCTCCTGGGCCAGTCCCAGGATCGCGTCGATGGCCCGCGCCATCCGCTCCCGTCCGTCCTCGGTGCGCGGCTCCCGCTCCAGCCCCTCCTCCAGCGTCCGGTGCATCAGCCGGTGCACCGCGGACTGCACCAACTGCCGCTTGCCCGGGAAGTAGTACGACACCAGGCCGCGCGCGGAACCGGCCCGGTCAGCGATGTCCGAGAGCGTCGTCGCCTCGTAGCCGCGCTCGGCCACCATCTCGACAGCCGCCTGCAGGAGCCGCTCCCGGGAACGTCTCCGCAACTCTTCATTGACCGAGGCGCTGCGCGGGGACATGCTGTAACTCCTGCGTTGACTGGCTGCCAGCCAACTATACTCAGCATGACCGGTCCGCCGCTTTCGCGGGCCTGGTCAGTGCTGCCGTCCGTCTGGGGCGACGCGGGGGATCGTCTCAGGCGGACGGTCTCTTGGCCCGATGGTTACCTCAGGCGACTTACTGGGCCTTTCGCGCATCCGTCGCACGGCCGCCGCACCGTCCCTAGAGTGGTCACGAGTGTCGACCAGAGGAGCGTGCGGAGATGGAACAGGACCAGCGGATCCTGGCGAGGATCACGGAAATGGTCGAGGACGAGCGCAAGCTCCGTGAGTCCCTCGCGGCCGGCGAGATCGACAGCTCGACGGAACACCAGCGGCTCGCCCAGCTCGAGGTCGAGCTCGACCGGTGCTGGGACCTGCTGCGACAGCGGCGCGCCAAGGCGGAGTTCGGGGAGAACCCGGACGACGCGCAGGTGCGGCCGTCCTCGCAGGTGGAGGGCTACATCGAGTAGGGGAGCACGGGCGGCGGTCAGTCCACCAGGTCGAGTACCCGGCGCAGTGCGTCGGGGCGCTCGTGCGCCGGCAGATGATCGACGAAGTGCACCTGGCAGCCCAGGCCGGCGGCCCCGCCGTCGGCCTCCCGGTTGTCGCCGACCATCAGCGCCTCGTGCGGTTCGACCTCCAGCGCCTCGCAGGCGACCGCGAACAGCCGGGTGTCGGGTTTCTGGATGCCGTGCTCGTAGGACAGCACGTACGCGTCCACGAACCGGTCGAGGTTGTACGCGTCGAAGATCGGCCGCAGATCCCACCCGATGTTGCTGACCACGCCGATCCCCAGCCCGCGCTCGCACAGCGCGTACAGCACCTCGGCGGCATCGGGATACGGCGTCCAGGCCGCCGGCGTCATGTGCCGGTCGTACAGCGCGTCGTACAACGCCGGGTCGGGCAGCGGAACTTGGCGGGCGAGCCCGCTGTACGCGGCCCGGTGCGACTCGGCGCTCTCGTCCCGGACCCGCCACAGCTCGGCGAGTTCAGCGGGCAGCCGCTGCGGAGCCGCCCCGCCCGGCAACGCCCCCACCACCTCCAGCCCCTTCGCCGCCTGAGCCAACTCCGCCTCCGGCAGGGCGACTCCGACCTCGTCCAATGTGGCCCGCAGCCAGGATTCGGTGGACTCGATACGGAAGAGGGTGCCGGAGAAGTCGAACAGAACAGCAAGCATGAGTGGATCTTACGGGGCGATGTTCCAGCGAGCGGGAAGCTCCGCACCGCAGAAGACACACACGAAGTCGCCTTCCCGGACGATGCCGACCTCCGCACACGCCGGACACCGCCGGAACACCACCTCGTGCGTGAACCCGCCGGGATGCTCGATGCCCAGGGCGTCCAGGGCGGCGCGGACGGAGTGCCAGGAGTCGAGGTCCGGGCAGTAGCCCGTGGACTGGTTGCTGACGTCCTGGACCGCCCAGCCGCCCGGTCCCCGGGTCAGTCCCAGCTCACCCGCGGCGAGGACCCGTCCGCCTCCGGCGCAGGCCACATGCTCGCTGCGCCGTGGTGCCAGCCGCAGCAGACCGTCCAGTCCGATGACGTAGGTGAAGGGTTCCGCGGCCTCCTGCGCGCCGCGCTCGGCCATCCAGACGTCGAGGTCGGCGGACGTGCGGATCGCGCGTCCCGCGGCGCCCCCTCCCGCCTGCGGCCGCAGTTCTTCCGGCCCGATGTAGCCGTAGCCCCGCGTGCTCATGGAGCCCATCGCCGGTGTGCCAGGGCGGCCAGTGCCACCAGCAGTGCGCCCAGCAGCCAGCCTCCCAGTACGTCCGAAGGCCAGTGGACGCCCAGCCAGACGCGGGTCAGGCCGACGCCGGCCACCGAGACGACGGCAACCGTCAGGGCGGTACGCCACAGGGTGCGGCCCGTGCCGTGGCGGTGCAGGAGCCACAGGAGGAGGCCGCAGACGACCGTGGCCGTCATCGCGTGGCCCGAGGGGAAGGCCGCGTAGTGGGCCGAGTCGACGGGGTCCGGCCACACCGGGCGCGGGCGGTCGATCGCGGCCTTGAGGGACTGCTGCACCAGGGAACCCACCGCGACCGTGACCGCCAGCCACAGCGCCGTCCAGCGCGCCGAGCGGCGCCGGACCAGCCACACCACGACGACCGCGGTGACCAGGCGCATCGTCCACGGGTCCCAGACCCAGTCCGTGAGGACGCGGAAGGCGTGGGTGAGGCCGGGTTCGTCGACGGCCCAGCGGTGCGTGGTGCGGGCGATGCCGGCGTCGGCGTCGGTCAGGGGGCGCCATCTCCGCGCCACCGAGACGAGCAGGAGGGCCGAGGACAGGGCCAGGGTGAGCAGGAGTGCGGCGCGCGGGGTCACGCGTTGGGTTGGCGCGCGGGGTGGGGCATCGGCGGGCGGATGGTGCATAAGACGAACCTCGCCGCCGGATCGTGCCTGAAACCCGCTGCGGTGGTGCGGGCTCCGCCCCGCCGCTCACATGGTGATCAGCATCGCCACCATCGCGATCCCCATCGACAGCCGGCACGCCCGTGCGACCTCCGGCCGGTCACCCCATCCCACCGAGCCGCCCCCCGCGGCGGCCGGGACGAGTCGGACGCCGGAGAGCAGGACGTATCCCATGAAGTAGAGCAGCAGCACACCGGTCACCAGCGGCACTCCGGACGGTCCTCCATGGCCGGAGTGGTGCGCGGGCGAGGCCGCCATGACCAGTGCCATGTAGACCATGGCCGACGCGCCCACCAGATGGTGCAGATGGTGCGCGCTCGTCCGCGCCGCCCAGAGCGCGCGCAGCGCCGCGGCGCCGAACACGGCCGCGTAGACGGGCCAGGCCCACGGCGGCGGGCTGAACACCGCCGCCGGTACCGCCATCGCGGCCATGCCGAACCCCATCAGCGCCTCGCCGCCCGCGGCCCGGCGCTGCTCCTCGACGGTGCTGCGCATCCGCAGCAGACAGTAGGCCCCGGTCGCCGCACACAGCGCGACCAGCAGCCAGCCGGGCGAAGCCGGTCCGTGCACGCGCACCTCCCTGCTCGACGGTGTCGACAGTCCGTCGATGCCCGGACCGTCCGGCGCGCACGCGAGCGCAAGGATGTACACGGGGGGCATTCGAGGGAGCACGGTCGGTGAGCGGCGGCGCTGAAATGCGTTCACGGGTAAAACACCTGCTAATGTTATGTCACATGCCATCCGCGACCGCCTTCTCCACCCCACGCCCCCGCCGCCGCCTCCCCTTGGCTGGCGTCCTGCGTCTCGGCCGGCCTTCGGACATCTGGTTCAAGCCGGCCCTCAGCGTGATCGCATCGGTCGCTCCGCCCAACCTCACGCTCCTGGCCCTCGGCCGCCTCGACCTGGCGATGTACACCATGGCCGGGTCCCTGTGCGCCCTCTACGCCCACAACCGCCCCTACGCCGCCCGGGCCCGCGCCCTGGCCTGGGTCGTCCTCGGCATGGTCGGCGGCCTGGCCGTCGCCCTGGTCACCGCTTCCCTCACCACGAGTGCCGTCGTGCTCGTCACCGTCGGCGCGCTGCTGGCCGCCGTGCAGAAGGCGCTGTGCGACGCGACCCGGATCGGCCCGCCCGGCCATGTCGTACTGACCTTCATCAGCTCAGCCGCCCTCTTCGCCCCGCAGACCCTCGCCCGGGTCCCCGGCCATCTCGCCCTGGCCCTCGCGGCGGGCGTCTGGGCCTGGCTCGTCGGAATGGCGCCCGGACTGCCGCGCCCGCACGGTCCGGAACGCCGGGCCACCGCCCAGGCCCTGAACGCGGCCGCCGCCCATGCGGCCGCGGTCCACGCCACTGCCGCCCATGCGACCGCCGCGCACGCCGCGGGTGAGGCCGACCCCCGCGCCCGTGCCGTCGCGGCCGCCGCCGTCCAGGCCGCCTGGCAGACCCTCCTCGCCACCGGCGACACCCCCACCCGGCGAGCTCTGGAACGCCTTGTCGTCCGCGCGGAGGTCGCCCTCGCCGCCCCCGACGACACCGACCCGCGGCGACTGCGGGCGTGGGCCCGCGACCTGTGCGGCACCGGACCCGTCCCCGAACTCGACGACCAGCAGGCCGCCGACGAACTCCTCGGCGTGGAAGCCGAACTGGCCGTCCCCGCCCGCCCGTTGTGGGCGAGGCTCGGCGCGTTGGCCCCCATCGCCCTCCGTACCGCCCTCGGCTGCGCCCTCGCCGGTTACGTCTCCCTCGCCCTCGGCGTCGGCCGCCCCTACTGGGCGCTGGTCACCGCCGCCTCCCTCTACCAGGCCAACCTCGCCCTCACCTGGAGCCGGGGCATCCAGCGCGTCGTCGGAAACCTCCTCGGCGTGCTCCTCTTCGCGGCCGTGGCTCCGCTCGCCCACGCCGGTCAGGTCTTCCTGGTCCTGTTCTGCCTGGCCTTCAACTTCGGTGCCGAGGCCCTGATGAGCCGCAACTACTGGCTCGGCACCGTCTGTGTGACCCCGATGGCGCTGCTCATCACCGAGTTCGCCCACACCCAGCAGCCCGGGCGGCTGATCACCGAGCGGGTCGTGGACACGGTCGTCGGCGCGCTGGTCGGCTTCCTCGCCGGCGTCGCCGTCACCAACCGGCGCGCGGGCGACCGCGTCGAACACGCGCTGACCGCCGCCGAGCGCGCCCGGGAGCATGCCGCCCGGCTGCTCGCCGAGCCCGCGCCCGCACCCGCCGACCTGGAGGCCGCCCGCCGCGCTCTCGCCGCCGCGCTGGCCGAGCTGCGTGCCACGGCCGACGCCGCCGCCGGTGAGTGGTGGCAGCGCGCCCTGCCCCAGGAGCGGGTCGTGCGCGCCGAGCGGACCGGACACCGTACGCTCGCCGCGACGGTACGGCACCCGGGGCTGAACGGGACGACGAGCGCGGAGGGCATACGGCCATGACGGCACCGAACGGACGGCAGTCGGGCGCGGCCAGGGGCGACACTGTCTCCACGGTGGTCCGGCAGTGGCGGGCCGTCCACCCGGACCTGGACACCGGCCCGATGGAGGTGATCGGCCGGATCAACCGCTGTGCCGCCCTCCTCCAGCAGGCCGAGGACGCCCCCCTGCGCCGCGCGGGCCTCAGCCGCCCCGAATTCGACCTGCTGGGCGCCCTGCGCCGCACCGGCCATGAGCTGACCCCCGGCGAACTGGCCCGGGAGACCTTCTCGTCCGGCGCCGCCGTCACCAAGCGCCTCAAGCAGCTCACCGAGCGCGGCCTGGTCGAGCGCCGCGGTGACACCCGTGACCGCCGCGTCGCCCACGTCCGCCTCACGGATGCCGGGCGCGCCCTGGTCGACGGGCTCCTGCCGGAGCAACTCGCCTACGAGACCGCCGTGCTGTCCGTGCTCGCACCACAGGGACAGGGCGAACTCGCCGACCTTCTCGGGGAGTTGCTGGCCAGGCTGGAGGGAAGCCTCGGCGCGCTGCGCGCCTGAGCGGCGGCTTTCGGAACTTTCGGTGGCGGGACACCCGTTGACGTGATCGCCGTGCACTCCCTACGTTCGATCCGGTCGGTTCGAATCATCGACTGACGTACGAGATGTCGAACGAAAGAGGATTGCCGTGGCAGCCGAGACCCTCACGGTCGATCTGGGCACGGAGACGGGGCCCTTCCACGGCGGCGCGAGCGGCACGCTCTACGGCCTGTACGGCGACGGGGTGCCCAGCCGCGCGGTCGTCGAGGGCATGTACGTCCGCACGGTCGCCACCAAGGCCCAGGACGGCATCCAGCATCCCGGCGCCGACGCCCTGGAGATCCTTCCCTCCTTCGTCGCGGCCGGAGGCAAGGACGTGTACGTCTATGTCACCGACTTCCACCGCGGATTCCCCTACGAATGGCCGGGTGACACCGGCGAGGAGAAGCTCGCCACCCATCTGGAGATCCTCCGCCGCCAGGTCGAACAGGCCATGAGCCTGGGCGCGCTCAGGTCCCATCTGGTGTGGGTGCCGTTCAACGAGCCCGAGGGCAACATGTTCGGCACCGGCGAGTGGAGCTACGACCAGGTCTCCTGGCACACCGAGCCGGGCCCCTACTTCGACGCCTGGCAGCGGGCGTACCACCTCGTCAAGGGCATCGACCCCGAGGCACGGATCGCCGGTCCCAACACCTGCATCCTCTACCCGGAGGTGCGGGGCTTCCTCGAGTTCGCGCGCGACCACGACGTACTGCCCGACGTGATCACCTGGCACGAGCTGTCCTCGCCGGACGAGGTCCGCACGAACGTGGCCAAGTACCGGCAGATGGAGCGGGAGTTGGGCATCGGCCCGCTGCCCCTCAACCTCAACGAGTACGCGCACAACTACCACCTGTCCGTTCCCGGGCAGATGATCCAGTGGATCGCCGCGCTGGAGGAGTGCAAGGTCGACGCCGACATGGCGTACTGGAACATCGCCGGAAACCTCAACGACTCCGCGGTGGAGGCGAACAAGGGCAACGGGCAGTGGTGGCTGTTCAACGCCTACGGACAGCTGACCGGGAACACCGTCCAGGTCAGGGCGCCACATCCCAACGCGCAGTACACGCTGCAGGGCGTCGCCGCGCTCGACCGCGACAAGCGGCAGGCGCGGCTGCTGTTCGGCGGTGCGAGCGGCGCCGCGGAACTGGTCTTCGAGGGCGTCGACGCCGAGGTCTTCGGCAGCCGCGTCCATCTGCGGTTGCAGGAGATCCCCTGGACCGGCCAAGTCGGCTCCAGCGCACAGCCGTTGCGGCTGCGGGACGTCGAACTGCCCGTCGTGGACGGCCGGGTGCGGCTGCCCCTGACCGACCTGGACGAGATGTCCGCCTACCAGCTGACCCTCGCACCCGGCGGCCACGGAGCCACCCTCCTTCCCCCGTCGGCGGGTTGGCGGCGCACCTACGAGGCCGAGGACGCGGCCCACACGGGCGGCGGCCACTCGGTCAACGGTCCCGAGGGCTCCCCGTCCGACGTCGACAAGTTCGCCACCTCCGGCGGCTATCACGTCGGCGGCCTGCGCACCGGCTCCGACCTCGTCCTCGCCTTCGACGTCGAGGTCCCTCAGGACGGGACGTACGACCTCCGCGTGTTCGCCAACTCACACAACCTGGCCGACCTGGTGAGGGAACAGGGTCCCACCAACGTCTTCCTGCGCGTCGACGGTGAGCAGGCCCGCGAACTCCGGCTGCCGCTCGGCTACAAGTGGGCCGTCTGGGGCCACACCGACACCCGGATCGAGCTGACGGCCGGCCCCCACCGCATCACCCTCGCCGCCCAGGACCCCGACCTCGGCGTGACCAAGGGCGACGCGGTCGTCGACAAGCTGGATCTCACCCTGCGCGAAGACCGCCAACTGGACGTGTACGAAGCAGAGTTCGCGGCACTCGGTGGCGGGGCGCGGGTGAGTTACGACGAGCCGGGCGCCTCGGGCCCCGGTGCCGCCGTCCTCCCGCACAGCGGCACCGTGACCTTCTGGGTGCACGCCGAGGACGACGGCGAGGCGACGGTGACGGTCGGTCTGCTCGGCCCCGGAGAGGGCCTGCTCGCGGTGAACGGCGAGGACGTCGGTCCCGTGGCGCACGGCCCCGTCGCCCTCTTCCTGGCCGGCGGCATCAACAAGGTCACGGTGACCGGTACCTCGGAGCGCCTGGTCGTGGACCGGCTGCTGGTGGAGCCGTCGCGCGGCCTGCTGCCCAGCACGCGGGTCCCCGCTGCGGAAGGCACCCTGACCGGCACCGCGAAGGTGGCCGCGTACCCGTACGCGACGGGCGGGAAGGCGGTCGACGGCATCGGAGCGGGCGCCGCGAACGCCCTCACGCTCACCGTCACCGCCGACCGCCCCGGCCGCCACGCCCTCACGATCCGCTACTCCAACGGCGAGCAGGCACCGGCCACCCACTACAACCCGGACCCGGTCTGCCGTCACGCCGACATCTCGGTCAACGGAGCCGCCCCGCGGCGCGTCCTGTTCCCGACCACCTTCCACTTCGGCAACTTCTGGAACCTCTCCGTGCCCGTGACCCTGGACCGGGGGCCCAACACCGTCACCTTCACCGCCGACGAACTGCCCGACTTCGACGGCCGTACCAAGAACGCCCACGGTCAGCGCTCCGCCCACGCCCCGGTCGTCGACCGGATCACCGTGACACCGCTGGCCTGAGCGTGCCGGCGGCTCAGGCCTCCGCGTACACCCCGAACATCGCCCCCTGCGGATCCCGCAGCACTCCGATCCGCCGGACGTCCCCCAGGGACCTCGGCTCCATCAGAACGCTGCCGCCGGCCGCGGTCGCCGTGGCCGCGGCGCCGTCCACGTCGGCCACCGCGAAGTACGGCAGCCAGTGCGGCGGCACCTCGTGCGGGAACGTGTCGTCCATCGCCATCATGCCGCCGAAGTCGGCGCCGTCGACGCCCCACTGGGTGTAGTGCTCCGAGGCGTTGACGCTCCAGCCGAAGACCGTCGTGTAGAAGTTCACCGCCCGCTCCGGGGCCCGGGTCAGCAACTCGACCCAGCCCAGCGAGCCGGGCGCGTTGAACAGCCCGGCGCCCGGGAAGGACCGCGCCTGCCACATCTGGAAGACCGCGCCCGTCGGATCGATCGCCACCGTGAACCGGCCCACGTCGAACACGTCCATCGGCCCGAGCAGCACCGTCCCGCCCGCCGCCGTGACCTTGCCGGCCGACTCGTCCGCGTCGCGCACCGCGAAGGACACGTTCCAGGCGACGGGCTGCGACTCCTGGTACAGCGGGGACAGCGCGGCCACCGCCACGTCCCCGAGATGCGCTACCGAGTAGCCGCCCGCCTCCTGCCGCGGATCCGTCTCGGCACGCCAGCCGAACAACTCCGCGTAGAACCGCTTCGCGCCCTCCAGATCGCTGGTCCCCAGCTCGGTCCAGCAGGGGCCACCGGTCACCGGCTTGTCGAGCTTCATGGCGTTCCTCCGCAGTGGATCCACGTCCGGTCCTCTCCAGCACGCTAGTGCCGGGCCCGGTCCCCGGCCATCCGGACAAACCCCTCGCGCCCGGCGCCACCGCCGCCGTACGCTCAGCCCCGTACCGCACCGCATGGCGGCCTCCAGTCCACCACCCCTGCCCGGAGGTCCCGCATGTCCGCGCCCCTGGTGCGCCCCTTCCGCCGCGACGACCGAGACCAGCTCACCGAACTGATCAACGCGCATGTCGCCGCCGTCGTCCCCGGCGTCTCCGTCTCGGTGAACACCGTCCTCAGCGACCTGGAACGGCAGCCCGACGAGTTCATCACCGACCCCTGGGTCGCCGAACGCACGACACTCGTCGCCGAGCAGCGCCGGTACGTGGTCGCCGCCGCGCATCTGCTGCGCTACCGCGCCGACGCCGAGGTCGGCGAGACGTACCGGGACGCCGGTGAGATCGACTGGTTCGTGTACCGGCCGCCGGCGTCCTTCTGGCCGGACTCCGAAGCGGCCGCCGACCAGCTGATGGCCGCCTGCCTGGCCCAGCTCGCCCGCTGGAAGGTCCGCGTCCGCTACGCGGGCGGCGCACTGCCCGCTCCCGTCGTCTACGGCCTGCCCCGCACCTGGCCGCACATCCGCGCCCTGTACGAACGCTCCGGCTTCCGCAACACCGGGAACACCGAGGTGATCTTCATCGCGCGGGTCGCCGACCTGCCGGCGCCGGAACCGCGGGCCGACCTCCGCTTCGAGCGCACGCTGGGGGAGTGCGGCACCCGTTTCACGGCGTACGACGACACCGGAGGCGCCCTCGGCTTCATCGAGGTCGACACGTCCCTGGCCCGCCCGGAACGGCACACCCGAGCCCCGGGCCTCGCCGACATCGGCAACCTCCACATCGCCCCGGCGGCGAGGGGCGCGGCCCTGGAGCTCCAGCTCCTCGCCCAAGCCGCCGCCTGGCTCCGCCTCTGCGACGTCGACCGTCTCCTCGCCTACGAGCCGTCCGAGGACGAAGCGTCGATCGCCGTGCTCCTGGACGCCGGCTTCCGCGAACTGACCCGCACCGACCGCCAGTGGGAGCACCGACCGGGCTCCCGCGGCCCGGGTCCGGTTCAGAGCCCCGGGCGGTAGCGGATGGGATGGTCCGGTGGCACCTCCACCAGCACGATCCGCGTCCCGTCCGGGTCCCTGATCCACAGTTCGACCAGGCCCCACGGCTCCTTCACCGGGGGCCGGTCGATCTCGACGCCCTTGGCGCGCAGTTCCTCGTGGGCCGCGCCCGCGTCCTCGACCTGGAGCCACAGCCGTACCGCGGGGGAGCGCGCCGCATCCGAGCGGCCCGAGACTTCCAGGAAGCCGCCGCCGAGGAAGTAGACCGTGCCGCGATCCGGTCCCGTGCCGAACTCGCGGTAGACGGGGAGGCCCAGCTGCTCGCCGTAGAAGCGGCGGGAGCGCTCGGGATCGGCGGGCCGGAGAAGGACCCGGCTGCTGAGAACGTGCACCATGCGCCCCCAGGCTAGGGCGTTACCCTCGTCCTTGCCCGCGTCGCGCCGCAGACAGGAGAGCCGCCCCATGGACACCGCCACCGCCGGACTGACCTTCCGCGATGCCACGGACGCCGACGTGGACGCCCTGGTCGAGCTGATCGAGTCGGCCTACCGCGGTGACTCCAGCCGCGTCGGCTGGACGACGGAGGCGGACATCCTGGAGGGGCAGCGCACCGACCCGGAGGGCGTGCTCGCGGTCGTCAGGTCGCCGGACAGCCGACTGCTGACGGTCGAGCGGGACGGCAGGGTCATCGCCTGCTGCCAGCTCGAACACCGCGGCGACCACGCCTACTTCGGGATGTTCGCGGTCAGCCCGGCACTCCAGGGCGGCGGCCTCGGCAAGGTGATCATCGCCGAGGCGGAGCGCGCGGCCCGGGAGAGCTGGGGCGTGCGCGAGATGCACATGACCGTGATCTCCGTACGCGAGGACCTCATCGCCTGGTACGAGCGGCGCGGCTACCGCCGTACGGGACGGATGACGCCCTTCCCGTACGGCGACGAGCGCTTCGGCATTCCGCAGCGCGACGACCTGCAGTTCGAGCTGCTGGTCAAGGAACTGGTGTGACGCTCACGCGGTGAAGCGGGCCGTGCGCTTGATCTCCGGGTAGTCGGTGGTCGCGCCGTCCAGCTGCAGCGCCCGAACGAGCCGCAGGTGGTCCTGGGTGTTGACCACCCAGCCGATGACCCTCAGGTCCGCCTTGCGGGCCTGCTCGACGATCTCCAGCGTGAGCCGGCGGATGTTGAGGCAGACCGTTGCCGCGCCCACCTCCACCGCACGCTCGACGATGTCGGTGCCGAACCGGCTGCCGACCAGCGCGGTCCGTACGCCCGGCACCAGCCGGGCGATCTCGGCGACGGCCTCGTCGTGGAAGGAGGACACCTCGACGCGGGGGACCAGGTCCCGGTCCAGCATCACCTCGGCCAGTGCCCTGGCCGCCTGCACGTCCTTGATCTCGGCCTGCAGGGGAGCCTGCACGGCGTCCAGGACCTCCTCGAAGACGGGGACCCGTTCGCCGCGGCCCGCGTCCAGGGCGCGCAGCTCCTCGAGGGTCTTGTCGGCGATCGCGCCGGTGCCGTCGGTCGTGCGGTCCACGTCGCTGTCGTGCATGACGACGAGGGCGCCGTCCTTGCTCAGGTGGAGATCGAGTTCGATGACGTCGAGGCCCGCCTGCTGGGCGGCGACGAAGGAACGGAGGGTGTTCTCGGGTTCGACACCCATGACTCCGCGGTGACCGATGGTAAGGAAGTTCAAGGTTCAACTCGCTTCCGTCGACGGCGGCTCGGACCCGCGCGGACCGGAGCGGACGGTTCACGTGGGCAGAGCCGCAGCCTAACGGCCCGGCCTGCCGATGAACCCGCTCGTACACGGGGGATTGGGGTGACGTACGGGGCGGACCTGGCCGGTACGGGCGGGGCCGGTCACCCGGGCGTGGGCGAGTTGCGCGGGTATTGACCGGTGGCCGGTATCCGCCGGAGGCGCATGTATACCCCGCTCCACCGCATCCACGGCATCCGGCGGGAAAAATTTCTGTGACGATACAGGTGCGCAGGATAATTTCCCGAGGCTCCCCTTGCTGAGAGAAAGGCCATATGTATACGGTCTCCTTACGCAAGCTTCTCCCGTGGAGGATGGGACATGACGGAAATTCTTGTGCAGGCGGCTTCGGGGGAGCAGGTTCCTCCCGCGACCAGGGTGGTCGAGCACCCGGCGTGGCCGGTGCTCAAGGATGCCGTGGAGCAGATCCGGCCATGGCAGTCCAAGGACGGGTCGATCGACTTCGAGGCCGCGACGGCACCCGGACGGGCGGACGCCGAAGCCGCCGTCCGGCGTGTCGTGGCAGCGGTGGAGGAGCTCTCCCCGCTGCTGCCGCACGACGGCGCCTACCACGAGGCCCTGGTCAAGGACCTGCGCCGGTGGGCCGAGGGCGGCTTCGAGGTGCCGGACTTCCTGGACTCGCTACTGGCCTTCCAGCCCGCCGCGGGCCGCGCGGACGGCCTGCAGCACCTGGTCGTCTTCCCGATGTACACGCAGAACGGCAACCCGGACCGCAACCTGGAGGCGGTCGTGCTGCGCATGGTCTGGCCCGACTGGCTGGCCGAGCTGGAGCGCACCCGCTACGACAACCCGCTGTTCTGCGGCATCAAGTTCGAGGACTTCACGGCCGGGTACGACACCAACTCCGCCGTCCTCTTCCCGGAGACCATCGCCGTGCGCGAGGCGCCGGAACGGTTCTCCTGGGGTGGCATCTTCTGCGACCGCGAGGCCGCCCGCTTCCGCCGCGTCACCGACGCCGCCGTCGACATCCTGGGCCTGGAGCTGCCCGAGGACATCGCGGCGATGGTCCACGACCAGAAGCGCTGCGAGGAGGCCTTCGTCCTGTGGGACATGGTCCACGACCGCACCCACAGCCACGGCGACCTGCCCTTCGACCCGTTCATGATCAAGCAGCGGCAGCCGTTCTGGATGTACGGCCTGGAGGAGCTGCGCTGCGACCTCACCGCCTTCAAGGAGGCCGTGAAGCTCGAGGCCGACGGCGTCCCGCAGGCCCGTGACGTGCAGTACGCGGTCCTGTTCGACCGCATGTTCCGCTTCCCGGTCACCGGTGAGCGCGTACGCAACTACGACGGCCTCGGCGGCCAGCTGCTCTTCGCCTACCTGCACAAGCACGACGTCGTCCGGTGGACCGACAACAAGCTCCACATCGACTGGCAGCGCGCCCCGCAGGTGACGAACGGGCTGTGCGCCGAGATCGAGAAGCTCTACCGCGACGGCATCGACCGCCCCAAGCTCGTCCACTGGTTCGCCGGGTACGAGCTGGTCTCCACCTACCTCGCCCCGCACCCCGGCTCCAAGTGGGCCAAGGGTCCCGACGCCCTCGACCTGAGCCAGCCGCCGCGGAAACTCGTCGATGACGTGCTTCCGGACGAGTTTCCGCTGAGCATGTTCTATGAGGCCCTCTCCAAGAAGCTCAAGAACGTGATCGCCTCCACCAAGGGCATCACCGCGGAGAGCGCCGAGCGAGTCGCCGCGTGAGCGGCGCCGTCGCGCGCAAGCCCGGGAACACTGCTCAGGAGGCGAAGAACATGGCGGGGAACGGAGCTCTCAGCGGTGCGGTGATCGCGGTCGCGGGTGCGGGCGGGCCCGCGGGCCGGGCCACCCTGATGCGGCTGGCCGAGTCCGGGGCGACCGTCGTCGCCGCGGACAACGACCCCGAGCGGCTCGCCGAGGCCGTCGACGCGGCCCGGTACGCCTCGGGAGGCGCCACCGTCACCGGGGAACCCGTCGACCTGCTGGACCTGGAGTCCACCCGCGACTGGGCCACCCACATCGAGAAGGACTTCGGCCGAGTCGACGGCCTGGTCCACCTCGTCGGCGGCTGGCGCGGCAGTGAGGCCTTCATCAAGACGAGCCTGGACGACTGGGACTTCCTGGAGCTGCTGCTCATCCGCACCGTGCAGCACACCTCCCTGGCCTTCTCCGAGGCCCTCCAGCGCAGCGACCGCGGCCGGTACGTCCTGATCAGCGCGGCCGGCGCCTCCAAGCCGACCGCCGGGAACGCCGCGTACGCGGCCGCCAAGGCCGCGGCCGAGGCGTGGACGCTCGCCATGGCGGACTACTTCCGCAAGGCCGGGGGCCCCGACGGGCCGACCTCCGCGGCTGCGATCCTGGTCGTCAAGGCGTTGGTGCACGAGGCGATGCGCGCCGAGCGCCCCAACGCGAAGTTCGCGGGCTTCACCGATGTCAAGGACCTGGCGGAGGCCATCGCCGACGTCTGGAGCAAGCCCGCCGCCGAAGTGAACGGAAAGCGTCTGTGGCTGACCGAGAAGCCGTGAACCCCCCCAAGACCGACGCCCGCCGCCATCACGACCCGGACGTCCGCGGCTTCGCCAGCGACAACTACGCGGGGGCGCATCCCGAGGTGCTCGCCGCGCTGGCCGTGGCCAACGGCGGGCACCAGGTCGCGTACGGCGAGGACGCGTACACGGACAACCTGCAGCGGATCATCCGCAGCCACTTCGGCGCCACGGCGGAGGCGTTCCCGGTCTTCAACGGCACCGGCGCCAACGTGGTCGCGCTGCAGGCGGTCACCGACCGCTGGGGAGCGGTGATCTGCGCCGAGAGCGCGCACATCCACGTCGACGAGGGCGGCGCGCCGGAGCGCATGGGCGGTCTGAAGCTGCTCACCGTCCCCACCCCGGACGGCAAGCTCACCCCCGAGCTGATCGACCGGCAGGCGTACGGCTGGGACGACGAGCACCGTGCCATGCCGCAGGTGGTGTCCATCACGCAGAGCACGGAGCTCGGCACCCTCTACACACCGGACGAGATCCGCGCGATCTGCGAGCACGCCCACGCTCACGGCATGAAGGTGCACCTGGACGGCTCCCGCATAGCCAACGCGGCCGCATCCCTCGACGTGCCCATGCGGGCGTTCACCAACGCGGTCGGCGTCGACATCCTCTCCCTCGGCGGCACGAAGAACGGCGCGCTGTTCGGCGAGGCGGTCGTGGTGATCAACCAGGACGCCGTGAGCCACATGAAGCACCTGCGCAAGCTGTCCATGCAGCTCGCCTCCAAGATGCGTTTCGTGTCGGTGCAGCTGGAGGCACTGCTCGCCAAGGACCTCTGGCTGCGCAACGCCCGGCACGCCAACGAGATGGCCCAGCGGCTGGCCGAGGGCGTGCGCGCGGTGCACGGCGTGGAGATCCTCCACCCGGTGCAGGCCAACGGCGTCTTCGCCAAGCTGCCGCACGACGTCAGCGAGCGGCTGCAGCAGCGGTTCCGGTTCTACTTCTGGGACGAGGCGGCCGGCGTCGTGCGCTGGATGTGTGCGTTCGACACGACCGAGGAGGACGTGGACGCGTTCCTGGCGGCGCTGAAGGAGGAGATGGCCCGATAAGGGCCGCAGGCAAGACCCCTTGCTGCATAGATATACGGTCATCTGGAAATTCATTGACGCTCGGGTGGCCGTATTCCTATGCTCTGCGGGCATGGAGCTGATCCAGAACACCCCCGACCTGTCCGCTTACCTGGCCGCCGACGAGGTCATCGACCATCACCACCCCCTGGTCCGGAAGACGGCCGCGCGTCTCGCTCGGGACGCGGCAGACTCGTATGCCTATGCACGGCTCGCCTTCGAGTTCGTCCGTGACGCGATCCCCCACTCGCAGGACTCCGGCGATACGCGGGTCACCTGGCGCGCCTCCGACGTCCTGCAGCAGGGCACCGGTATCTGCTACGCCAAGGCGCACGCCCTCGCTGCCCTGTTGCGGGCCGAGGACATCCCGACCGCGTTCTGCTACCAGAAGTTCGACGTGGTGCACGGTCTGGTCGCCGTCCGCTTCAACGGCGCCTGGCACCGGCAGGACCCGCGCGGCAACAAACCGGGGGTGGATGCCCGGTTCTCCCTGGACGGCGAGCGGCTGGCCTTCACACCCGACCCTGACTCCAATGAGCTGGACTACCCGGTGTTGTACGCCGAACCTCATCCGGCCGTGCTGAAAGTCCTCCGGGCCGCGCCCGACCGGCCGTCCCTCTGGAAGACCCTCCCCACCGCACTCTGAGGCAAGGCGCCGAGGAGGTGCGTGCTCTCGCGCCCGGTTTCACCCATGTCGCGATCGAGGCGCACGGTCTGGTCAACGGGCCCAGCACCGAGGCCTGTTCGGAGCTGCTCGACGACGCGGTCCGCCGTCGCGCCGCACGTCTGGACGGCCGCGCCCCGCAGCAGGACCCGCACATGGCGGCCCGGCGCGAGGTCTGCACGGCGTTCGGCTCCAAGCCGTCGCGCACCCGCAACTCCGCGGAGGCGCTGGCCAAGCGGGCGCCGTCCTCCGGGCGGCATGACGCTCGTCCGGGCCGCCGGCGACGAGGACTTCGCGACCGTCGCGCGAGGCGAGGAGGTCATCGAGCCCCCCGACGCGGGCGAGGTGGTCTGGCGTGACGAGGAGGGTGTCACCTGCCGCCGCTGGAACTGGCGCCAGGGAACGCGCACCCGCCTCACCGAGATCCGGTCCGGGCGCGCGGATCGACGGACGGGCCGCGGAGCCCGCTAGCTGAGGGTCAGTACGCCCGGCGGAACAGGGCGGTCCAGAGGAAGGGTTCGCCGAAGTACGGGGAGTCGGCCGGCTCGTCGCGCATCCGCCGTATCTCGACCTCCGTCATCCCACCGAACAGCCCGCGCAACGCCTCGGGGGTGTACGCCAGTCCGCCCTCGAGCCGGCCGCGTTGGTAGAACGCCGCGTCCGGCAGTTCGGACCCCATGGCACCGGCGGCGAAACAGGTGAGCCCGAACAGACCGCCGGGGGCGAGGAGTTGATCGAGCAGCGCCAGGTAGCTGATCCGGCGATGCGGCGGCAGGTGGTGGAAGCACCCCGAGTCGTAGACCAGGTCGTACGGCCCCCGCAACCGGGTCCCGGCCAGGGCGAAGGCGTCTCCCACAAGAAAGCGGACCCCGGCACCCGCCCCGCCGGCCCGCTCCCCGGCCCACGCGACGGCCTCGGACGACAGGTCGACGCCATCGACCTCGAAACCCTGGGAGGCGAGGTACAGCGCGTTGCGACCGGGGCCGCATCCCAGGTCGAGGGCGCGTCCGGGGGTGAGCAGTCCGGCCTCGACGTGGGAGACCAGGTTCTCGTCGGGCTTCGCGGCGAAGAACGGAATGCGGCGTGAGCGGTCCGCGTAGAAGTCGTCCCACCACGAGCCGGCGTCCGGCGTCCATCGGTCGCCTCCGGCGGCGAACAGGCCGTCCAGAAGCTGGAGTACGTCCTCGACTGTGCGTATGTGTCGGTCCATCGGATCCCCTTCCCGAAGCGGGGATCCTAAGTCCGTAGGAGGGGAAAGCCCAGGTCAGGCGGCGGCCGCGGAGGGCGTGTACGGCCGTGTGCCCGACTGCCGGGCAGACGCGGGAAGCCTCGGGCCGGGCCCCGGCCAAACTCCGTCCCCGGCGGCGTCAGGTGTACTCAAGGGGCCGTTGTCGCCGAGGCGTGGGTGGGTTTTCCGGCGGGCCCTCAGTGGGCCTCCGCCGCCCGTACTTCCTCCGGGGTCGGTGCCGTGCCGCCCAGGTGGGCCGGCATCCACCACGTGTCGTTCGCGTCCTTCGGGCGGACCGGGTAGGCGCGCTGGGCGGCCTCCAGCAGTTCCTGGACGCGCTCGCGGAGTTGCCGGGTGATCGCGCCCGCGTACTTGTCCTTGGAGGCCTCGATGGCCTCGCCGACACGGATCGTGATCGGCGTGTGGCTGCGCCTGAAGTTGCGCGGGTGGCCCTTGGTCCACAGCCGCTGGGTGCCCCAGACCGCCATCGGGACCAGCGGGACGCCCGCCTCCTGCGCCAGGCGCGCGGCACCGGACTTGAAGGACTTCAGCGTGAACGACTGCGAGATGGTGGCCTCGGGGAACACCCCGACGACCTCACCGGACTTGAGGGAGTCCAGCGCGTGCGCGTACGCCGCGTCGCCCTGCTCGCGGTCCACCGGGATGTGCTTCATGCCCCGCATCAGCGGCCCGGAGATCCGGTGCCGGAAGACGGACTCCTTGGCCATGAAGCGCACGAGACGCTTCTGCGGAAGCGCCGCGAGGCCGTCGAAGATGAAGTCCAGGTAGCTGATGTGATTGCTCACCAGCACGGCACCGCCCGAGCGCGGAATGTTCTCCGATCCCTTGCAGTCGATCTTCAGGTCCCACGCCTTGAACAGTGTCAGTGCGAGACCGATGACGGGACGGTAGACAAGCTCTGCCATGGACGGGGTGGACCCTTCCTTCTCAGCCTGGGAAGGACGCTCCCGGCGGGAAAGTTACGCAGCCGTAGGTTTACGGCATCTCGCAGATCGTGCCCGAAGAACGGCCGGGGAGCCAGTCCAAGTTCCGGACAGCAGCGGAGATCCTCGTCACGTCGCCCGGTGATCCACCTCGTGCTTTTACGCCGCCTTTACTCCGCGCGCACCCCGACCCGACGCACCAGCAGGTACATCTCGCAGCCCAGGCAGTACCCGAACGCCGCGTTCAGGAAGGCCGCCGCGAGCGCCGCCCCGGTCGCGGCCAGCCCCAGCCAGTCCGGACCCAGCGCGAAGCCCACGAGCCCCACACCCGCGAAGACGAGCCCCACCGCCTGCGCGAACCGCGGCGGCTCCGGCGACTCGAACTCGGTCGGCGGCCCGATCCGGGGCCGTACGACCGTGCGGAACAGCCAGCCGTACGGCGACCGGCCCACCCCGCCCGCGGCGCCCAGCGCGAACGCCAGCGTCTGCCAGGCCAGTAGCCAGACATTCCCGGTGATCAGCACAATGGCCAGTACCAGGGTCGTCAGGGCCGCCCCGAAGCGAGGGCCCCTCACATCGATGTCCATGAATCAAGCATTCCGCATGGGACACGATTCCTGGGGCCGGGAATCTTTGCAGTCTCGTGAACGCTGGAGCAGTCGATGGCCGGACTCGTGGTGTGCGTGGTGGTGCTCGTGGTGGCGGGCGCCTATGGAGTGCTGCATCGGCAGCGGAGCGGGAGAGTACGCGTGCGTGGGCGCGACGACGGAAAGCGGCTCGGCGTGGCCGAGTTGGGCGAGGAACTGGGTGAGCGGGCCACCCTCGTGCAGTTCTCCAGCGCCTTCTGCGCCCCCTGCCGGGCGACCCGGCGCGTCCTGGGCGAGGTCGCCGGCATGGTGCCGGGCGTGACCCATGTGGAGATCGACGCCGAGGACCACCTGGACCTCGTACGCGAACTCGACATCCTCAAGACGCCGACCGTGCTCGTCCTGGACGCCGACGGCCGGGTGGTGCGGCGGGCGACCGGGCAGCCGCGCAAGGCGGACGTCATCGCGGCACTGGGGGAGGCGGTTTGACGGCTGTGATGCGGACGGTGAGGCATCTCCCATATGCCGGAACGTACTTGACTGGGCGCACCACCTATCGTCAGCCTGACCCCATGCCGACCGAACTCCTTCTGTACGGGCGGGTCCACGTCGACCTCGTCCGCAACGCGAGCGCGCGCTGTCCGGGCTGTTGAGCAGCCACGACCCCGCTCGCCCCCTCTCGCAGAAGGACAACTCCATGACGGCCACGTCCGGCCTCGGTACCCCTCAGCTCGCCTCGCCCGACCTGCTGCGCTCCGTCTTCCGCCGGCACGCGGCGGGAGTCGCCGTGATCACCGCGCGTGGCGACGCCGGCCCGGTCGGCTTCACCGCCACCTCCCTCGCCTCCGTCTCCGCCGAACCCCCGATGCTCTCCTTCGGCATCAGCCTGGGCGCCTCCTCCTGGCCCGCGATAGCCACGACCGACCACATCGGCGTCCACATCCTCGGCGACCACCAGCAGGAGCTGGCCGCCACCTTCGCGAAGAGCGGCGCCGACCGCTTCGGGGCGCCCACCGCCTGGCGCGAGGGGCCCGAGGGCGTCCCCGTCCTCGATGACGTCCTGGCCTGGCTGGTGTGCCGGATCGTCGCGCGCGTGCCCGCGGGTGATCACCGCATCGTCCTGGCCGAGGTCACCCTCGGCGACCCCACCGGCCCCGGCCGCCCGCTCCTCTATCACCAGGGGCGCTTCAACGGCCTGCGGGACTGATCCGGCGCCGGCTCCCTCTGCGAAGCGGTCGAGTTCCGATTACGCTGCGTTGCACAGGTCACAGTTCAAAGCGCTTGCTTAGCGGGAACGAACTCGGTGTACTGGCGAGTAATATTTCGCTCGGAGCGCGGGGTCGCCCCGATCGGGATCGGCCGCTTGAGGCGCCTATGCTGCCTGAAAGAGGCAGCACCGAAATGACGATGCAGTAGGAGAGCCGGCGTGAGCTTGAGGATCGTTGTCACTGTGAAGTACGTGCCCGACGCCACTGGCGACCGGCACTTCGCCGATGACCTGACCGTCGACCGGGACGACGTGGACGGTCTGCTCTCCGAGCTGGACGAGTACGCGGTCGAGCAGGCGCTGCAGATTGCCGAGAACTCCGATGACGACGTGGAGGTCACGGTCCTGACCGTCGGTCCGGAGGACGCCAAGGACGCGCTGCGCAAGGCGCTGTCGATGGGCGCGGACAAGGCGATCCACGTCGAGGACGACGACCTGCACGGCACGGACGCGATCGGCACCTCGCTGGTGCTGGCGAAGGCGATCGAGAAGGCCGGCTTCGACCTGGTGGTCTCCGGTATGGCCTCCACCGACGGCACGATGGGGGTTGTGCCGGCGCTGGTCGCGGAGCGGCTGGGGGTGCCGCAGGTGACGCTGCTGTCGGAGGTGAGCGTGGCGGACGGGACCGTCAAGGGCCGCCGTGACGGCGATGCCGCGTCCGAGCAGTTGGAGGCGTCGCTGCCGGCGGTGGTGTCGGTGACCGACCAGTCGGGTGAGGCGCGTTACCCGTCCTTCAAGGGCATCATGGCGGCGAAGAAGAAGCCGGTGGAGTCCTGGGACCTGTCGGACCTGGAGATCGACGCGGACGCGGTCGGTCTGGGCGGGGCGTACACGGTCGTGGACGGTGCCGCGGCGCGTCCGGCCCGCACCGCCGGGACGATCGTCAAGGACGAGGGCGAGGGCGGCAAGCAGCTCGCTGAGTTCCTCGCGAGCCAGAAGTTCATCTGAGGGCCTCGCGCCTCATCTCCCTCACCGCCCCTTAAGCCTTCGCAATTCGCAGGAGAGCAATCCCATGGCTGAAGTTCTCGTCTACGTCGATCACGTGGACGGTGCCGTCCGCAAGCCCACGCTGGAGCTGCTGACGCTGGCCCGCCGTATCGGCGAGCCGGTCGCCGTCGCCCTTGGTGCCGGTGCCGAAAACACGGCTGATGTGCTGGCCGAGCACGGCGCCGTCAAGGTGCTCACGCACGAGGCGCCGGAGTACGCCGACTATCTGGTGGTGCCGAAGGTGGACGCGCTGCAGGCCGCCGTGGCCGCCGTGTCCCCGGCCGCCGTGCTGGTGCCCTCCTCCGCCGAGGGCAAGGAGATCGCCGCCCGTCTGGCTTTGCGCATCGGCTCGGGCATCATCACCGACGCCGTCGACCTGGAGGCCGGTGACGAGGGCCCGGTGGCGACCCAGTCGGTGTTCGCGGCGTCCTTCACCACCACCTCCCGGGTGTCGAAGGGCACCCCGGTGATCACGGTCAAGCCCAACTCCGCCGCGGTGGAGCCGGCCGCGGCCGCCGGTACGGTCGAGACCCTCGCGGTCACCTTCTCGGAGCAGGCGAGGGGGACGAAGGTCACCGGCCGGACCCCGCGCGAGTCGACCGGGCGTCCGGAGCTGACCGAGGCCGCGATCGTGGTCTCCGGCGGCCGGGGCGTCAACGGCGCCGACAACTTCGCGGTCATCGAGGCCCTCGCCGACAGCCTGGGGGCCGCGGTGGGCGCCTCTAGGGCGGCGGTGGACGCGGGCTGGTACCCGCACACCAACCAGGTCGGCCAGACCGGCAAGTCCGTCTCGCCGCAGCTGTACATCGCCAACGGCATCTCCGGTGCCATCCAGCACCGGGCGGGCATGCAGACCTCGAAGACGATCGTGGCGGTCAACAAGGACGCCGAGGCCCCGATCTTCGACCTGGTCGACTACGGCGTGGTCGGCGACCTCTTCGACGTCGTCCCCCAGCTCACCGAGGAGATCAACACCCGCAAGGGCTGATCACCGGACGGCTGTACGAGGCCCCCGCGACCGCACGAACGGTCGCGGGGGCCTCGTCTCACTTCAGGCGCAGCGAGACCTGGACGGGGAAATGGTCGCTGGGGTACTGGCCGTTGAGCGAGGACGTGTCGATCGACGCCTGTTCGACCTTGACGGTGGGGGAGACGAAGATCCAGTCGATGCGCTCGCCGTTCGGCTGCGGCGGCCGGTACCTGGGATGGAACGTCCCATACAGCGGCCCGCGCCGGGCCGCCGCGTCCCAGGCGTCGACGAGTCCGGTGCCGACCATCGTGTCGTAGGCGCGGTTGGCATGCGCGTAGGCGTTGAAGTCGCCCGTCACCACGACCGGCAGCGCGCCGCGGAGCCGGGCGATCCGCTGGACGATGAGGGAGGCGGCCCGTTCGCGCGCGTGCTGGCTCGCGTTGTCGAGGTGGGTGTTGAGGACGATGAACTCCCGGCCGACGGCGCTGAGATCGCGGAACCGCACCCAGGTGGCGGTGCGGGGCGTGTCCCCGCCCCAGGTCTCCGAACCGAGCACGTCCGGGGTGTCCGACAGCGCGAACGTGCCGTGCTCGACGGGCGAGAGGCGGCGGGTGTCGTAGAAGAGGGCCGTGGACTCGTCTCCGCTGATCCGTTCGCGACCGGTGCCGATCCAGGCGTAGTGCGGGGCGAGATCGGACTCGATGTCGCGCAGTTGCCGGTAGAGGCCCTCCTGGGTGCCGAAGACATCGGGGGCGGCCGCGCGGAGCAGCCGCCTCATCGCGGGGCGGCGGTCGGCCCAGCTGTTGGGTTCTTCCGTGCTGGCGAACCGCAGGTTGAACGTCATCACGCGCAGATCGGGGACCCGGTGCCCGGTCACCGGGGCGCGGCGGACCCGGGGCGCCTCCGCCGAGGCGGACGGGGCGGAGACCGCGGCCGCGCTGGACAGGGGGAGGGTGACCGCCGCCGCCAGCAAGGCCTTGAGGCCCAGTCGGCGGGGGACTCGGTGCGGGTTGGGCACGGGGGCTCCTTCGGTCGCGAGGCCAAACGAACGCCCGTCGGGGCGAGTTGTGTGTCAAGCAGTGTGATACCCGGGTGTGAGTGGGGCGTGAACATGCCGAGGTGACGGCGTGGCCGGGTGTGGACATGGTGTTGACCATCCCGAGGTGCCCGGATACCTTCGTTCTACGGATTGTTGATTCCGTAGAGCGGAAAACAGGAGGGCATCGGATGGGCCAGGGCCAGCAGGAGACGGTGGCGACGAGCCTCGCGGGCGCTGTCAGCGAGGAGATCAGTGCCTCCCTCGCCCCGGTCGACGCCGAGTTGGAGCGCCGCTACCCCGGCGACCCCGGCACCCGCCAGCCCGTCCACACCGTGTACGTCCCCGGGGACGTCTTCGCCGCCGACACCATCCGCTCCTGGGGCGACCGGGCGCTGGCCGCCCTCGACGAACACGCCCCGGACGCCCCCTCCTTCGCCGCGGTCCTGGGTCTGTCCGACGAGCTCGCCGAGCCCGTCTACGCACGCGTGCGCGCCAAGTTGGAGCGCGAGCCCGTGGAAGACCTGCGCGTGGACTTCGAGGACGGCTACGGACTCCGCCCGGACGCCGAGGAGGACGAGACGGCGGCTCGCGCGGCCCGGCTGATCTCCGAGGCGTACGAGAAGGGGACCGCCGCGCCGTACATGGGCATCCGCATGAAGTGCATGGAGGCCGCGGTAAGGGAGCGGGGCATCCGTACCCTCGACGTCTTCCTCACCGGCCTGATGCGCGCGGGCGGACTGCCCCAGGGGCTGGTGCTGACGCTGCCGAAGGTGACGTACGCCGAGCAGGTCACCGCGTTCGCACGGCTGCTGGAGGAGTTCGAGAAGGCCCACGGCCTGGAGGCCGGACGGATCGGCTTCGAGATCCAGATCGAGACCAGCCAGGCCGTCCTGGCCACCGACGGCACCGCCACCGTCGCCCGGATGATCCAGGCCGCCGAGGGGCGCGCCACCGGACTGCACTACGGCACCTTCGACTACAGCGCCTGTCTCGGCGTCTCCGCCGCCCACCAGGCGAGCGACCACCCGGCCGCCGACCACGCCAAGGCGGTGATGCAGGTCGCGGCGGCCGGCACGGGGGTCCGTGTCTCGGACGGCTCGACCAACGTGCTGCCCGTCGGCCCGACGGCGAAGGTCCACGACGCCTGGCGCCTGCACTACGGCCTGACCCGCCGCGCCCTCGCCCGCGCCTACTACCAGGGCTGGGACATGCACCCCGGCCACATCCCCACCCGGTACGCGGCCGTGTTCGCCTTCTACCGCGAGGGCTTCGAGCAGGCCGCCGCCCGGCTCGCCCGGTACGCGGGCCGGGTCGACGGCGACGTCATGGACGAGCCCGCCACCGCCAAGGCCCTCAGCGGCTATCTGCTGCGCGGCCTGGACTGCGGCGCCCTCGACATCGCCGAAGTGGCCCGGCTGACCGGTCTGACCAGGGCCGACCTGGAGGGCTTCGCGGCGCCGAGGCGCGGCGACCTCACCGTCTCCGGCACGTAGCAGACCCTCACAGCCGTCACCGTCGCCTGAATGCAGCGCGAGGCGCGCGCCGCGGCCCGGGTGCGGCATCACAGGGTCGCCGCCGTGCACGACATCCGGGGCGGCGACAACGATCAGCCGGTCCCCGGGCTCCCGGTCTGCTGATCGCGCACGTACCGCTCCAGCCCCGAGGCCGTGACCAGCTTCTCCTCGGCGAACACCCGGGTGCCCCGCTCGCACAGCCGCACATCCGCACGGGCCCGTGCACAGAACTCCTCGGGCGTCACACCGAACAGGTCCCTCAAGCGGGCCGATCCCACGAGGAGTTCGGTCAGCAGCTCCCGCTGTCCGGGATGGGTCCGTGGCGCCGGGGTGCCGTTGTGCAGGACCCCGCGCCGGTTGACGTAGACGTACACGCCGGGCAGCCGCGTGCCGTCCTCCAGTTCGATCGCCACCTCCGGTGACGGCAGCCAGGCCCGCCGGAAGTTGCCGTACGGCAGCGGTACGCCCTCGCTCGCGTCGATCACCGCCAGCTGCTCGGCGTCCAGCCACGTCACGAACAACTCCCGCACAGTGTCCGGTGCCAGGAACGGGGCCGCCGAGACATACCCGAGGCGGCTGACGTGCGCGGAGACGCCGACGTCGATCCCGGTGACGTACGCCTTCACCATCGGGACGGGCGAGGTGATCCCCGACTCGGCCATCTTGGCGCGCAGTTGGCCGGGGCAGCCGTTGGAACCCACCGCCAGGACCGGCACGCGGTCCTCGTCGTGCACGAGCCGGTCCAGCGGCAGCAGATGGTCGCCGGAGAGCAGTCCGGACTCCGTGGGCCACGCGCCCGGGTAGAGCAGGGGATGGTCGCGCGGGGCCTTCGCCAGGCCCAGCGCTTCGAGTGTTCGCTCCCGCATGGCTGACTCAGTCCGCCGGCGGCAGTTCGCCCGATCCGCGGGTGATCAGCCGGGTGGGCAGCTCGATGCGCTCCGGCGTGATCAGGTCGCCGTCCAGCTGGCGGAAGAGCCGCTCCGCGGCGGTACGGCCGAGTGCCGCCGCGTCCTGCGCCACGACCGTGACGCCCGGCTGGAGCAGATCGGCGAGCTCGAAGTCGTCGAAGCCGACGAGGGCGACCGGGCGCTTGTGTTCGGCGAGGACGCGTACCGCGGTGACGGTGACCCGGTTGTTGCCCGTGAAGATCGCCGTGACCGGGTCCGGCCCGGACAGCATCTCCTCGGCCGCCCGCCGCACCCGCTGCGGATCCGTGACGCCCAGGGACATCCAGGCGTCCGCCACCTCGATGTCCGCGTCCTCCATGGCGGCCCGGTAGCCGCGCAGGCGCTCGGCGGCGGTGTGGATGCGGGGCATGTCACCGATGAACCCGATCCGGCGGTGGCCGTGGGCGATCAGATGGGCGACGCCGTCCCGGGCGCCCCCGTAGTTGTCCGACAGGACGACGTCCGCGTCGATCTTCCCGGCCGGACGGTCCACGAACACCATCGCGACGCCCGCCTTGATCTCCGGCTCCAGATAGCGGTGGTCGTCCCCGGCCGGGATCACCACCAGCCCGTCCACCCGCCGTGCGCACAGCGCCAGCGCCAACTCCTGCTCACGGTCGGGGTCCTCCGCGCTGGAGCCGTTGATCAGCAGGGCGCCGTGCGCGCGGGCCACCTCCTCGACCGCGCGGCTGAGGGGGCCGTAGAACGGGTCGGCGAGATCCTCCAGGACCAGTCCGATGCTGGCGGTACGGCCCTTGCGCAGCACGCGCGCGCTGTCGTTGCGGCGGAAGCCCAGCGCGTCGATGGCCTCCTGCACCCGGCGCTCCGTCTCGGGGGTGACGCCGGGCTCGCCGTTGACCACGCGGGAGACGGTCTTCAGCCCGACTCCGGCGCGCGCGGCAACGTCCTTCATGGTCGGACGGTTGCCGTAACGGCTCCCGGAAAGGCGGTCTGTACGGCGGGCGGTCTCGGGCACGATGCGCTGTCCTGTCCTGTCTCGTCCATGGGGATGCGTCGGACCATGAGTTTGTATGAGGATGTGGCGTCGAGCATAGAGCCTGGACAACGTTGTCATATGCGAGAGACACTGTACAACGCAATCTCCGGCCTGCGTCCCCACCGCCAGACCGGCCCGCACTTCTCCGTGGCGGAGGGGGAACTCCCCCGCGCCGACGGGGATCCGATTGGTTGACCGGGAGATCCGACACAGATGCAGACCGACCTCGTGGCCGCGCTGGACATCGGCGGCACCAAGATCGCCGGGGCGCTGGTGGACGGCCACGGCCAGATCGTGGTGCGCGCCCAGCGCGCGACGCCCGCGCAGCAGGACGGCGAGACCGTGATGGGCGCCGTGGCGGACGTCCTGGGCGAACTCACCGCCTCGCCCCTGTGGGGGCACGCCACGGCCCTCGGCATCGGCAGCGCCGGACCGGTGGACGCCTCCGCGGGCACCGTCAGCCCGGTCAACGTCCCGGGCTGGCGCGAGTATCCGCTGGTCCAGCGGGTGCGGGACGCGGCCGGCGGTCTGCCGGTCGAGCTGATCGGCGACGGCGTGGCCATCACGGCGGCCGAGCACTGGCAGGGCGCGGCCCGCGGCCACGACAACGCGCTGTGCATGGTGGTCTCCACCGGCGTCGGAGGCGGACTCGTCCTGAACGGTCAACTCCACCCCGGCCCCACGGGCAACGCGGGCCACATCGGCCACATCAGCGTGGACCTCGACGGGGATCCGTGCCCGTGCGGTTCGCGCGGCTGCGTGGAGCGCATCGCCAGCGGACCGAACATCGCCCGCCGTGCGATCGAGAACGGCTGGGTGCCCGGCCCGGACGGTGACACGTCGGCGGCCGCCGTGGCCGCCGCCGCCCGGGCCGGCGACCCGGTCGCCCTGGCCTCCTTCGAGCGGGCGGCGCAGGCGCTCGCCGCCGGGATCGCGGCCACCGCGACCCTCGTCGAGATCGACATCGCGGTGATCGGCGGGGGCGTGGGCAAGGCGGGCGACGTGCTGTTCACCCCGCTGCGCAAGGCCCTCCGCAGCTACGCGACCCTCTCCTTCGTGCAGCGGCTGGAGATCACACCGGCCCAGATGGGCACCGACGCCGGACTGGTGGGAGCGGCCGCGGCCGCGCTCGCCAAGCGGGCGGACGCGGCCGCGGTCTGAGCGCCCAGGGGGCGCTCTCAGGGCCTCGGAGGGCAGGAACGTTCAGGCGGGGGCCGTGAACTCCCCGAGCGGGCTCAGCGGCCCGCCTGAACGCCTTGTGGGCGGCCCTGCCCGCGGCAGCAGCGGCTCACCCCTCCGCCGTAGGAGCCCCACGAGGGATCAGCAGGTCAGCCGTGCGTCCGCCCAGTCCGCGTGGTCGGAGTCGTTGCCGTCGCCGCCGTCGGTGACGACCAGACGGACCACCTGGGCACCGGTCACGTCCGCGGTGAGCGGCTGGGCCGGCATCGCGTTGGTCAGGACGCCGGTCGAGGCGACCTTGGTCCCGTCGGCCCACACCTCGAAGGCGACGGTGCCCTTGGCGCCCTTCTCGTCGTCCACGCCGACGTCCGCGGTGAGCGTGGCGCACGTCTTGCCGGTGTAGAACTCGACGTCGCCGTCCGCGTGGACACCGAGCCCCTTGGCGTACACCACGCCGCCGAGGGTGATCGGATGCCCGTCGCCCGCCTTGCTCTCGCCGTTGCTGGTGTTGCGCTCGACCGGCCCGTAGCCGTTGGTGGCCGACAGCCACGGCAGATCGCCGAGGGACGAGGTGCCCGCGGGCGGAGGCACGACGACGGACACCGTCAGCGGGACCGCGCTGTCGACGCGGGCACCGGTCGGCGAGCGGTAACTCGCCTTGAGGTTCAGCGCGTACGACCCCGTCGGCGTCCCCGGTGGTGCGGTGACCGACCACTTGGTGCGCAGGGAGCGGCCGGTCGGCAGGACGAGGGCCTTGGCCGGGGAGGTCGCGCGGACGGTCCAGCCGTCGGGTCCCGTGAGGCCGGCGGACACGAGGGTTGCGGGGGTGCGGCCCAGGTCCGTCACGACCGTGGTCAGCGCGGCCGGTTCGCCCGCCTCGAGCAACGGGCTGCCGTCCAGGCCGGTTTCGACGGCGGGCGGGTGCAGCGCCCAGGCGCGGTCGGCGAAGACCCGTACCAGGACCGTGCCGTGCGCCGGGACGGTCGCGGAGATGGTGCCCGCGGTGTTGTAACTGCGGTGCTGCCACAGGTCGCGCAGGGTGTAGGCGGGAGCCTCGGGCAGGCCGACGGCCGCGGCGGTGGTGGCGATGTGCTGGGCGGAGTCGGACTCGTTGAAGAGGGCCACCGTGCGGCTGCCGTCCTTCATCTCCTTGGCGACGACCCAGCGCCCGCCCTCGGAGGAGACGACCGTGCCCTGCTTGCCCAGCGGATCCTGGTCGACGGCGACGACCTCCTTGTTGTCGAGGATGTCGAAGGTCGCCGGAGTGGCCTTGCGCAGGTCGGAGCCGATGAGCAGCGGCGCGGCCATGATCGACCACATCGAGAAGTGCGTGCGGTACTCGGTGTCGGTCATGCCGCCGTTGCCGACCTCCAGCATGTCCGGGTCGTTCCAGTGCCCGGGGCCGGCGTACGGCGCGAGCGGCAGGTTCTTCTTCAGAATCCCCAGCATCGAGCCCCAGTTGTCACTGATGTCACCGGTGGTGCGCCACAAATGGCCCACGTCGGCGGCCCATTCCCACGGTTTGTTCTGGCCCCATTCGCAAATGCTGTAGACGATGGGCCGGCCGGTCGCCTTGAGGGCGTCCCGCATGGTCGTGTAGCGCAACTTGGCGTCCACACCCTGGTTGTTGCAGTTGTCGTACTTGAGGTAGTCGACGCCCCAGTCCGCGAACTGCTGGGCGTCGCTGTACTCATGGCCGAGCGCCCCCGGGAAACCGGCGCTGTTGCAGGTCTTGGTGCCCGCGCTGGTGTAGATCCCGAGCTTGAGTCCCTTGGAGTGCACATAGTCCGCGACCGCCTTGATCCCGTCGGGGAAGCGGACCGGATCCGGGACGAGCCTGCCGTTGTCGTCCCGGTTCGGCAGCGCCCAGCAGTCGTCGAGGTTGACGTACTGATAGCCGGCGTCCTTGAGGCCCTTCTCGACGAAGATGTCCGCGATTCCCTTGACCATGGACTCGTTGAAGTCGGCACGGCAGTGCGTGGAGTTCCAGTTGTTGAAGCCCATCGGCGGGGTGAGGGCGAGACCGTCCGCCAGGGTGGGTGCGGCGGGTCCGGCGGGGGGTGCCGCGAGGGCCGGCGCCGCGAGTCCGGCCGCGCACAGGAGGCCCGCGGCGAACGCTCCGACCACTCTTCGGCGGGTTGTGCGGGGGTGAAGGTGACGCATCGTTACGTTTCCTCCGAACACGCGAAAGGTAGGAGGACATCATGTCCTCGTCATCGGTGCGCGTTTACGGTAAGTCGTGTCGGACTGTGTTGGAAGAGATGAGGTAACGGTTGTTCGGTATCCCGTCAGAACCCTTGACGCCAAGGCCACACGGAGGTGAGATCCAAACCACGCGTTCGGTTGTGTGGGGTGGCAACCCGAGGAGGGGGACATGGCGCAGTCATCGTTCGACCGGTTGGCCCAGTCCAATGACCAGGCAGGTCATCGGATGTCCCGGCGAAATCTCTTACGCGGTGCGGCCCTCGGTGCCGGCGCGGTGACACTGCCCGCCCTGCTGTCGGCGTGCGGGAGCGGACCCGGCGGCGACAAGAAGGAGGTCTCCGTCGGCTCCAACGCCTCGGACGCCGTACCGAAGAAGGCGTACGCCGCCGCCTTCCAGGCCTACGAGAAGAAGTCCGGGAAGAAGGTGAAGGTCAACACCAAGGACCACAACGACTTCCAGGAGAACATCAACCGCTATCTGCAGGGCACCCCCGACGACGTCTTCATGTGGTTCGCCGGATACCGCATGCAGTACTTCGCGGAGAAAGGCCTGCTGACCGAGATCAGCGATGTCTGGAAGACGTTCTCGGGATTCTCGGACGCGTTGAAGGCGCAGTCCACGCACGACGGCAAGCAGTACTTCGTGCCGTACTACTACTATCCGTGGGCGGTGTTCCACCGGAAGAGCCTCTTCCAGCAGAAGGGGTATCAACAGCCCGCCAAGTGGGACGACTTCATCGCCCTGGCCAAACAGATGCAGAAGGACGGCAATCCGGTCGCTTTCTGCGACAAGGACGGCTGGCCCGCGATGGGCACCTTCGACTACATCAATCTGCGGCTGAACGGCTACGACTTCCACAAGTCCCTGATGGCGGGCGAGGAATCGTGGACCGACACCAAGGTGAAGAACGTCTTCGACACCTGGCGCGAACTCATGCCGTACTACCAGAAGGGCGCCCTCGGCCGGACCTGGGAGGAGGCCGGGCAGAGCCTGCAGCAGCGCAAGACCGGCATGGCCGTCTTCGGCATGCCGCACCCCGGCACCCAGTTCCCCGAGAACGAGCGGGACGACATCGACTTCTTCGCCTTCCCCGAGATCGACCCGCAGTGGGGCCAGGACGCCGTCGAGGCCCCCATCGACGGGTTCCTCGTCGCGAAGAAGTCCAAGAACCTCACCGGCGCGAAGGACCTGCTCAAGTGGCTGGGCAAGCCGGAGGCCGAGGACACCTACCTCACCTACGACCCCAACAACGTGGCCGTCAACTCCGGCGCGGACACCTCCCACTACAGCGCCCTGCAGAAGAAGTCCGCACAACTCGTCTCGCAGGCGAAGCAGATCTCGCAGTTCCTGGACCGCGACACCCGCCCCGACTTCGCGTCGACCGTGATGATCCAGTCGATCCAGGACTTCATCGGCAACCCGAAGGACGTCGACGGGCTGTGCAACAGCATCGAGCGGCAGAAGAAGTCCATCTTCTCGCAGCCCGTCGGCTGATCACTGGGGGACAGGTTTCCGTGGCGCTCACCTTCCCGCGACGCGCCGGACGACGGCGGCGCCTGCGGCGGTTCACCCGTCGCGACGCCGTCGTCCTCGGCGTGCTGCTCGGCATCCCGATCCTGCTCGACCTCGCCATCGTCTGGGGCCCGACCCTCGCCTCGATCGGCCTGTCCTTCACCGCCTGGGACGGCATCGGCGACATCCACTGGGTCGGCCTGGACAACTACCGGAACCTGGCGGACAACTACCCGCCCTTCTGGCCGGCCGTCCGCCACAACGTCATGTGGCTGCTCTTCCTCGGCCTGATCGCCACGCCCTTCGGCCTCTTCCTGGCCGTGCTGATCGACCGGGGCGTCCGCTTCAGCCGCTTCTACCAGTCCGTCATCTACCTGCCGGTGGTGCTCTCGCTCGCGATCGTCGGCTTCATCGCCCAGCTGATCCTCGGCACCGACCAGGGCGTGATCAACACCATCCTCAACAACCACGACGATCCGATCGACTGGCTGGGCGACTCGCACCTCAACCTCTGGATGATCATGATCGCGGCCGGCTGGCGGCACGTCGGCTATGTGATGATCCTCTACCTGGCCGGCCTGAAGTCCGTCGATCCCGCGCTCAAGGAAGCGGCCGCCATCGACGGCGCGAACGAGCGCCAGACCTTCTTCCGCGTGGTCTTCCCGACCCTGCGGCCGGTCAACGTCATCGTCGGCGTCATCACGGTGATCGAGGCGCTGAGGGCCTTCGACATCGTCTACGCCGTCAACAAGGGCCGCAACGGACTGGAACTGCTCTCCGTTCTCATCACCGACAACATCATCGGCGAGGCCAGCCGCATCGGCTTCGGTTCCGCGATCGCCGTCGTGCTGCTCGTCGTGTCGCTGGGATTCATCGTGACGTTCCTGGTCCAGGAGCTGCGAGGTGCGCGCGAGCGATGACCGCAGACATCCGCACCACCGCACCCGTGCCCCGCACGGCCCCCGACCCGGCCCCGCCCGTGAAGTCCCGCCGCCGACGCGGTCGCTGGGGCGTGCACATCTTCCTGACGGCGGTCTCCCTCGCGTTCCTCGCGCCCCTGCTGCTCGCCGTCTACGCGAGTCTGCGCCCGTACGAGGACACGGCGCAGCACGGCTACCTCTCCTGGCCGAAGCACCTGTCCTTCGACTACTACCGCCGGGCCTACACCGAGTCCGGCATGGGCAAGTACTTCACCAACACGCTGATGATCGCCGTACCGGCCGTCGTCGTGACGCTGTTCCTGGCCGCCTTCGTCGCCTTCGCCGTCTCCCGCCTGAGACTGCGCGGCGGGATCGTGCTGCTGATGTTCTTCACGGCGGGCAACCTGCTGCCGCAGCAGGTGATCGTGACGCCCCTGTACGTGCTGTTCAACAAGATCCCGCTGCCCTGGTGGATGTCCGACTCACTGACGATGTACGACTCCTACTGGGCCGTGATCATCGTCAACATCGGCTTCCAGGTGGGTTTCTGCGTCTTCGTCCTCGCCAATTTCATGCGCACGCTGCCCCAGGAGATCCTGGAGGCGGCGATCGTCGACGGCGCGGGCGTGTGGACCCAGTTCTGGCGTATCACCCTGCCCCTGTGCCGCCCGGCCCTGGCGGCCCTGGCGACGCTGGAGTTCACCTGGATCTACAACGACTTCCTCTGGGCCCTGATCTTCATCTCCAACCCGGACAAACTGCCGATCACGTCGTCCCTGAACAACCTCAGGGGGCAATTTTTCACGGACTACAACCTCCTGGCCGCGGGCTCGGTCCTCGTCGCGCTCCCGACCATCCTGGTGTTCCTGCTGCTCCAGCGGCACTTCATCGCGGGACTGACCCTGGGCTCGACCAAGGGGTGAGCCCGGCGGGCCGCGGTCAGCCGTCCGCGAACCTCCGGGCGAGGTCACGCAGACGGTCCGCGGCCCGCCGTACCTGCTCCCCGGGGACGGTCGTCCCGGGCGAGCCCGCCAGACGTTCGAGCCGTTCGGCCTGCCGCAGATGCTCGACCGCCGCGTGCTCGCGGCAGGGCAGACACGTGACGCTCTCCGGCCGCCGAGAGGTCATGGCGTACGGCACCCGCTGCCCGCAGCCCGTGGTCACCGTGCTCGGCGGGTCCCCCACCAGGCCGAAGGTGGCCGCCAGCATGCCGCGTACGTCCGGGCCGTCGCGGAGCATCCTCGTGTCGACATGGATGTGCCCGTCCGTGCCGTCCATGCGTCCTCCCGCCGCGTCTCCTCACCGGACATGCCCAGGATGCGTGACCCCGATCCGTCTCCGGCAGTTGATCCGGTCATGAAGAAGCGCAGCATGATGGCCATCGCCTCCCTCGCCACCGGCTTCGTCGTCGCGGCGATCAGCCCCTCGCACAGCGGCGACCACCAGGTCCTCGGTGACCACCAGACCCTGGGCGACCTGAGCCCCGAGGGGGTCGTCGACACGGTCACCCACACCGTCGGCGACGACAGCCTCGCCGACACCGGCAAGGCCCTCGGCTGACACCGACGGCGGACCGTGGCGCCGGCGCCCCCGGACAGGGGCACCGGCGCCCCCTCATGTGCGCCCTCAACTGGGGCTGGTTTCCGTGGCAGGGTGAAGCGGGCAAGCCTCAGGGGGCCAACACAAGAGGGGGAGTCCGTGATCGTCTGGATCAACGGCGCGTTCGGTGCGGGAAAGACGACCACCGCACGGGAGCTGATCGAACTGATCCCGAACAGCACGCTCTTCGACCCCGAGGTCATCGGCGGGGGACTGACACACCTGCTGCCTGCCAAGCACCTCGCCGAGGTCGGTGACTACCAGGACCTGCCGATCTGGCGGCGCATGGTGATCGACACGGCGGCCGCCCTGCTCGCCGAGCTCGGCGGAACCCTCGTGGTCCCCATGACCCTGCTGCGCCAGGAGTACCGCGACGAGATCTTCGGCGGCCTCGCCGCCCGCAGGATCGGCGTCCGGCATGTCCTCCTCACCCCGGCCGAAACGATCCTGCGGGAGCGTATAGCCACCCGGGAGGTCCCGCCCGACCTCCCCGACGGCGAGATACGCGTACGGCAGTGGTCGTACGACCACATCGAGCCGTACCGCGGCGCCCTCGACTCCTGGCTCACGGCGGACGCCTATCCCGTCGACAACGGCACGCTGACGCCGTACGAGACGGCGGTGCGGATCGCGGAGGCGGTCAGGTCGGGGGAGGCAGTGGAATGTGACATAGTACAGACCCCCGAACCCACCGCCGAGACCCTCGCGGCCGGCGTCCTGCTCTTCGACGAGCAGGACCGTTTCCTCCTCGTCGACCCCACCTACAAGCCCGGCTGGGAGTTCCCCGGCGGGGTCGTCGAACCCGGCGAGGCGCCCGCCCGCGCGGGTATGCGCGAGGTCGCCGAGGAGACCGGGATCCACCTCGTCGACGTGCCGCGGTTGCTGGTCGTCGACTGGGAGGCGCCCGTGCCGCCGGGATTCGGCGGGCTGCGGCTGCTGTTCGACGGCGGCCGCCTCGACTCCGCGGAGGCGGCCCGGTTGCTGCTGCCGGGGCCGGAGTTGCGTGAGTGGCGGTTCGTCAGCGAGGCCGAGGCCGCCGACCTGTTGCCGCCGGTGCGCTACGAGCGGCTGCGCTGGGCGCTGCGGGCCCGCGAGCGCGGGGCGGCGCTGTATCTGGAGGCGGGCGTCCCGATGGGCTGAAGCCCACCTCCGGGCCACCGGGCGCCTGCCACTACGCGGAGAACGTGGAGCTGTTGTAGGCGAGGCGGAGTTCCTCGTACGGGTAGGGGGTGAGCCTGCTCTCGGTCCGCAGCCGGCCGAGGAAGCCGTTGAAGACGGCGGTGAGCGTGGCGTCCCGCGCGATGATCGCGGCGGCCGCCTCGGGGACGCCGTCGGCGTGCGCCCCGACCGCGCAGGCCCGTACGAAGGCCTCCCGCTCCTGCCGGTCGTAGCCGTACAGGGCGGTGACGAGCCAGTTCACCAGGTACGCCCGGGAGTAGGCGAGGTCGTAGTCGCGGTGCCGGTCGAAGAAGGCGCGCTCCTGCCGGGCGAGCCGGAAGCGGGGGCCGAAGGCGAGGCCGTGGTCGGAGAGGTAGAACTGGTCGCCGTCGGTGAGGATGTTCTGGAAGTGCACGTCGAAATGCAGGAGTTCATGGTCCCGGAGGAAGGCGGTCACCTCACGCAGCCACTCGTCCACCCGGGCGCAGGTGCGATCCGCCTCCCCGGTACGCACCCGTGCGTCGAACCAGTCGTGGAGGGTGTGCGGGACGTACTCCAGGAACAGGGTGAGGCTGGAGGCCGCCGTGCGCAGGGCGTCGAGGCGCTCGCGGACCTGGGGTGAGCCGCCCCAGTACGCGACCGTCCCTTCCACGTCGGCCAGTTCCTCGGGAAGCGGCCGCACGGCGTCCGGCAGCACCCGCCAGTGGTGCATCAGCGGGAACCCCGGGAAGCGGTCGGCCAGCGCCCAGTTCGTCGTCATGGCGTGCGCGGCCAGCTCACGCCAGGCGCCGAAGCCCGGGCTGCGGCCGGTGCCGTAGTGGCAGCCCGGCGGCAGCTGGAAGAGGTTCCCGGTGGAGCGGGCGTTCTCGGGCCGCAACTCGACGTCGGTGACCGGCACCCGCTTCACGAACACCCGCCGGCCCGCCACCTCGACCAGCGTCGAGCGTCCGCCGATCCCGACACCGAGGGGCGTCCCCGACTCGACCAGGTCCGCCAGCTCGCGGTCGCCGAGCAGGGACAGGGCGGTGGCGATCTCGGCGTGAGCGGTACGGCGTGCGGCAACGGACATGCCCTCCATGGTCAGGGTGACAGCGGGTACCTGTCCGCCGATCGGCGAAGTGTGGTGGCCGCGTGGCCGATCACCGGATCCCCGTGCCCGAAGCAGGCCGTGTCGGAGTCGAGCTCCGCGAGACGGTGGAAGGACCTGACGGCGCGGGCCCGGTCGAGGTTGAAGACGCCGGGCATCACGGTGCCGTCGGGCGGGGCGGCGGCCACCGCGTCCCCGGTGAACAGCACACGGTGGCGCGGAAGATGGAGCGCGATGCTGCCGTCGGTGTGGCCGGGCACGTGGACGACGTGCGCTCCGCCGCCGAAGTCGAGGACGTCACCGTCGGACAGCTCGCCCACCTTCGCGGGGCGCGGCCAGGGAACGCGGGGGAGGCGCCGGGCCGCCCGCGCATGCACCGGGCGCTCCCAGTCCTCCAACACCGGGGGTGCGCCCGGGAGTTCGCCCCGTACGACGGGCGCGTCCAGATGGTGGGCGAGCACCTGCGCGCCGCACCGTGCGGCCAACTCGCCCGCTCCGCCCACGTGATCCTCGTGGAAGTGGGTCAGCACGATGCGCCGTAGTCCGCCGAGGACCTTCGCGACGGCCGCCGCCGAGCCCGGCGGGCCCGCGTCGATCATCGTCAACTCCTCCCCGTCGCGCCACAGATACGCCTGGCCGACGGGGAAGCGGAGGAGATGGAGGCGGGGGAGAAGCTCGACGACGTCCATGAGGCCGACCGTAGAAGGGCCCCCGCCCGGCGGCGAGGGCCCTCGGCTGTCGGCAGAGCGGCTCAGCTCGCGGCGTAATTGCGCAGGAACAGCGCCTCGGCGACCGACAGACGCTCCAGCTCCTCGGGCGACACGCTCTCGTTGACCGCGTGGATCTGGGCCTCCGGCTCGCTCAGACCGATCAGCAGGATCTCCGCGTCGGGGTAGAGGGAGGCGAGGGTGTTGCACAGCGGGATGGAGCCGCCCTGACCGGCGTACTGCATCCGCGCGCCGGGGTAGGCGACCGCCATGGCCTCGGCCATCGCCGCGTACGCCGGGCTGGTCGTGTCGGCGCTGAAGGGCTGGCCCTGGCCGACCTGTTCGACGCTCACCCGGGCGCCCCACGGGGTGTGGGCCTCGATGTGGGCCTGCAGCAGCTTGGTCGCCTCGGCCGCGTCCACGCCCGGCGGGACGCGCAGGCTGACCAGGGCGCGGGCACCCGCCTGCACGGACGGGGTGGCGCCGACGACGGGCGGGCAGTCGATGCCGAGGACGGTGACGGCGGGACGCGCCCAGATGCGGTCGGCGACGGTGCCCGAACCGATCAGCTCCACACCGTCGAGCACCTTGGCGTCCCGGCGGAACTGCTCCTCGTCGTACTGCAGTCCCTCCCAGCGGTTCTCGGCGGTCAGCCCGTCCACGGTCGTCGAGCCGTCCTCCGCGCGCAGCGAGTCGAGGACGCGGATCAGCGCGGCCAGCGCGTCGGGAGCGGCGCCGCCGAACTGGCCGGAGTGCAGATTGCCCTCCAGGGTGTCCATCCGGACGCGGACCATGGTCATGCCGCGCAGGGTGGAGGTGACCGTCGGCAGCCCGGCGCGGAAGTTGCCCACGTCGCCGATGACGATGGTGTCGGCGGCGAGCAGTTCCGGGTGCTCCTCGGCGTAGCGCTCGAGACCGCCCGTACCCATCTCCTCCGAGCCCTCGGCGATCACCTTGACGTGCACCGGGACGCCGCCGTTCGCCTTCAGGGCGCGCAGCGCGAGCAGGTGCATGATCACGCCGCCCTTGCAGTCGGCGGCCCCACGCCCGTACCAGCGGCCGTCCCGCTCGGTCAGTTCGAACGGCGGGCTCGTCCACGCCGTCTCGTCCAGCGGCGGCTGCACGTCGTAGTGGGCGTAGAGCAGGACGGTCCTGGCGCCCTCGGGGCCGGGCAGGCAGCCGTAGACGGACTGCGTGCCGTCGGGGGTGTCGATCACCGCCACGTCCTGGAAACCCTCGGTGCGCAGGGCGTCCGCGACCCAGTTCGCGGCGCCCTCGCTCTCACTGCGGGGGAACTGGTCGAAGTCCGCCACCGACTTGAAGGCCACCAGCTCCGCGAGCTCGCTCTTGGCCCGCGGCATCAGCGAGGCGACGGTCTCGGCGACCGATTTCGACGACATGGGCACGCTCCTCGTGGGTGCGACGTTGTACGTGTGGATATGGGGATCCTCCCACAGTGGCCTGCGGCGACGTCCGCCGTAGGATGCGGGGGACAGGTGCGGCCTAGCCTTGATCGGAGCAGCGGACCATCGTGAGCGGCGACAACTCTTCGGCGGACGACGTGCAGCGGGTGTGGGACGTCGTCGTGGTGGGCGCGGGACCCGCGGGGGCTTCGGCCGCCTATGCGGCGGCGGTCGCGGGGCGGCGCGTGCTGCTGCTGGAGAAGGCCGAGCTGCCCCGCTACAAGACCTGTGGCGGCGGCATCATCGGCCCCTCGCGCGACGCGCTGCCGCCCGGTTTCGAGCTGCCCTTCCGGGACCGGGTGCACGCGGTCACCTTCTCCAACAACGGCCGCTTCACCCGTACCCGCCGCTCCAAGCAGATGCTGTTCGGGCTGATCAACCGCCCGGAGTTCGACCAGCAGCTGGTGGAGCACGCCCAGAAGGCGGGCGCCGAGCTGCGTACGGGCGTCACCGTGCAGCGGGTCGAGCAGCACGGCTCGGCGGTGCCGGACCGGCGCACGGTCGCGGTGGTCCTGCAGGGCGGGGAGACGCTGCTCGCGCGGGCCGTCGTCGGCGCGGACGGCAGCGCCAGCCGGATAGGGGCGCACGTCGGGGTCAAGCTCGACCAGGTCGACCTCGGTCTGGAGGCGGAGATCCCGGTGCCGGAGACCGTCGCCGAGGACTGGCGGGGGCGGGTGCTGATCGACTGGGGGCCGATTCCCGGCAGTTACGGCTGGGTGTTCCCCAAGGGGGACACGCTGACGGTCGGTGTGATCTCGGCGCGGGGCGAGGGCGCCGCCACCAAGCGGTACTTGGAGGAGTTCGTCGGCCGGCTCGGGCTCGCCGGTTTCGAGCCCAGCATCTCCTCGGGGCATCTGACCCGGTGCCGGGCCGACGACTCCCCGCTGTCGCGGGGGCGGGTGCTGGTGTGCGGGGACGCGGCCGGGCTGCTGGAGCCGTGGACCCGCGAGGGCATCTCGTTCGCGCTGCGCTCGGGCCGGCTCGCCGGCGAGTGGGCGGTGCGGATCGCCGAGGCGCACGACGCGGTGGACGCCCGGCGCCAGGCGCTGAACTACGCGTTCGCGATCAAGGCCGGGCTCGGCGTCGAGATGAGCGTCGGCAAGCGCATGCTGATCGCGTTCGAACGCCGCCCGGGCCTCTTCCACGCGGCGCTGACCGGTTTCCGGCCCGCGTGGAACGCGTTCAAGGAGATCACGCAGGGAGCGACGTCCCTGGGCGAGCTCGTCCGCACCCACCCCTTCGCCCAGCGGGCCCTGACCGCCCTGGACCGCCGCCCGGTGACCGCCGAGCCGGTGGAGACCACGGAGGCGGAGACCACCGAGGTCGGCTCCTGACGGTGATCCGAGGCCCCCGGGCGGGCTCGGAGGCCGCGCGCCGCGGAGGGCGTGGTCACTTGGCGGTCTCGATGCGGAAGACCGGGTGGTCGGGGGCGATGCGGCGCAGGTCGGTGTCGGGGGAGTCGGGGCCGACGCCGCCGAAGAAGACGCCGACCTCGGCCTTCCAGCGCTTGAGGTAGGCGCGCAGCAGGGGGACCTTGTCGTCGTCGGCGACCTCGGTGGCGGTGAAGACCTCCACGTGCTTGCCCAGGCGCAGCTCGCCGCCGCCGGCCGCGCGCATGTTGTGCGTCCACTGGACGTGCCCGCGCGGCGCGAGCAGGTACTGCTGTCCGTCCACGACCAGCAGGTTGACGGGGGTGGTCCGCCACTCGCCGCTCTTGCGGCCGCGGACCGCGAGGACCCGGGAGCCCCAGATGCTGATGCCGCGGCGGGTCATCCAGGCGACGGCGCGGTTGAAGACGTTGACGGTGAACCAGCCGGGCTTCTGGACGTGCGTGGACATTGGGGACCCCCATCGTGGAGTAGAGCGGGGAGAGCGCTGCTCGCTTTTGTGAGCACTGCTCTCGCTTGATGACGAGTCTGCACCCGATCGGTGCTCCAGTGCAAGAGCAGTGCTCTCTTTTTTGTGCACCGCTCACATCTGTGTGCACTGCTCTCGTTCCCATGGGACACTGTCCTCCATGAGCACCGCACACAGCGCCCGCGCCCGAGCCAGGATCGAAGTCACCGCCGCCATCAAGGACGAGGCGCGCAGACAGCTGGCCGCGGAGGGTGCCGCGAAGCTCTCGCTGCGCGCCGTGGCCCGTGAGCTCGGCATGGTCTCCTCCGCCCTCTACCGCTACTTCCCCAGCCGCGACGACCTGCTGACCGCGCTCATCATCGACGCCTACGACTCGATCGGCGAGGCCGCCGAAGCGGTCCGCGACACCGCCTCCCAGCCGGTCGAACGATGGATCGCCGTCTGTGAGGCGGTACGCGCCTGGTCCCTCGCGCACCCCCACGAGTACGCCCTGATCTACGGCTCCCCGGTCCCCGGCTACATCGCCCCCGACACCACGGTCCAGCCCGCCGCCCGCGTCGGCCTCGTCCTCATCGGCATCGTCCGCGACGCCATCAGGGGACCGGGCGTGCACTTCCCCCCGCTCTCCGCCGAACTGCGCCCCGAGGCCGAGCGCCTCGCCGCCGACATCGCCCCCGACCTCCCGCCGGAGGTGTCGGCGGCGCTGGTCGCGGCCTGGGCACAGCTGTTCGGCCTGGTCGGCTTCGAACTGTTCGGCCAGTTCAACCGGGTCGTCGAGGACCGGGAGTCCTTCTTCCGGCACGCGGCGGGGCAGCTCGCGCGGGGGGTGGGGCTGCGGTGAGCGCGCCCGGCGGGCGTACTTCCCGGGGAGTACCCGTGATCACCCCGCCCGGCTGACGCTCGGGCGGCCCGCGGGCGTCTAGCGTGGCGGGCATGGAGGAGCAGCGGGTGCGCGGGGCCGGGCCGCCGTGGTGGTGGCGGCAGGGGCCGCCCTGGCCGGGGCGCGGCGGGGAGGAGCCTGGGTCGCGGTGGCCGTGGCGGTCCACCGTGGTGATCACCGTCCTCGTCCTCGTCGGCTCCCAGTTCGCGGCTCACCAGCAGCACGGCTCGCGCGCCTCGCTCGATGTCTTCGCGCGCGTGCTGCTGCTCGTCGCGTCGGGTCTGCTGCTGTGGCGGGGGCGCCACCCGGTGCTGGTCGTCTTCGGTACGGCGGCGGCCGCGATGGTGTATCTCGGCGCCGGATATCCGTACGGGCCGGTCTTCCTCGCCGTGGTCGTGGCCTGCTTCCGTGCCGTCGTCGCCGGGCACCGGCGGGCCGCCTGGACGGCGCTGGCGATGCTGTGGGCCGGGCACATGCTGGTGGCGCACTGGCTCTACCGGTGGCTGCCGCCCTCCGGTGACTCCGCGGCCTCCTGGGCGAGCGAGGGGGTGATCGCCGCGTGGGTGGTGGCGATCGTCGCGCTGGCCGAGCTCACCCGCACCCGGCGCGAGCAGTGGGCCCGCGAGCGTGCCGAGCGGGCCCAGGCGGCCCGGCGCCGGGCCGACGAGGAGCGGCTGCGGATCGCCCGCGAGCTGCACGACGTCCTCGCCCACAGCATCTCGGTGATCAACGTCCAGGCCGGCGTGGGCCTCGCCCTCCTCGACACCGACCCCGAGCAGGCCCGCACCGCGCTGACCACCATCAAGGCCGCCAGCAAGGAGGCCCTCGGCGAGGTCCGCCAGGTCCTCGACACCCTGCGCACCCCCGGAGACGCCCCGCGTGCCCC